>JAFAME010000482.1 GCA_019233695.1 Methylobacteriaceae bacterium | reverse complement strand
GCCCGCCGCAAGTCGCACCTCCGGATGCTCGTCTTCGGCGATGCGGGCAAGCGCGGCGCGCGGCTCTCCCTGGCTGCCGGTCACGAGCGCCACGATCCTGTCGCGCGGCAGGCGATCGAAGGCGTCGGGGGAGAGAAACGTCGGCAGGTTCTCGAGATAACCGCAGTCACCCGCGACATCGAGCACGCGCTGCATGGCCCGGCCGATCACCACGACCTGCCGGCCGGTCGCCCCGGCCGCCTCGGCCACGGCGCGAATGCGCGCGACGTTCGAGGCGAACGTTGTCACCGCCACCCGCCCCGGCGCGGAGGCGATGAGATCGCTCAACGTGCGCGCGACATCGGCCTCCGAGGGGCTTACCCCCTCGCGCAGGATGTTGGTCGAATCGCAGATGAGGGCAAGGACACCCCCGTCGCCGACCGCGCGCAGGCGCGCCACGTCGGTCGGAAGGCCGACCATCGGCGTTGCATCGATCTTCCAGTCCCCGGAATGGACCACGGTGCCTGCGGGCGTGCGGACGACGAGCGCAGCGCTTTCCGGGATCGAATGCGCAACGGCCACGAATTCCACGGCGAAGGGGGCGAGGTCGACGCTGGTGCCGAGCCCGACGACATGGATCGGGACCGGCGGAGCGCCAGGTTCGGACAGCGCCTTCGATTGCAGGAGGCCCGCGGCAAAGCGCGTCGCATAGACATTGCAGCCGAGGCGCGACCACAAATCGCCGATGGCGCCGAGATGATCCTCGTGTGCATGGGTGATGACGAGACCGACGAGGTTTCGCTTGAGCCCCTCGATGAACTCGACGTCAGGCATGATGAGATCGATGCCCGGCAGTTCGGCTCCGGCGAACGCGACACCGAGGTCGACCATCAGCCATTTGCGCTGGGCCGGCGGCCCGAAACCGTAGAGCGCGGCGTTCATCCCGATCTCGCCAAGACCTCCGAGGGCGACAAAAACGAGATCGTCCGCAGCATCCACCGGCCCGCTCCTTACGTCAGCGCGCCCTCGCGCGACCCCTCGGGTCGCGCCAGCAGGATGTCGCCGGCCTCGATTGCGATCGTTCCGCTCTTGGTCCCTAACAGGAGACGCCCCCGTGGATCGAGCGTTTCGAACACTCCCTCATAGGAGCGTGTCCCCGCGTCCACCCGGATCACCTCGCCCACGCCCGCGGCAAAGTCGAGCCAAATCTCGCGGATTCTGGCAAAGCCATCGCCCCGATCCCACAGATCCAGCATCCCGGCCATGCGGTGCGACAATGGCGCAAACACATCGCCGGGCGTGACTGCATGGCCCATAAGAGCGGCAAGATCGGTTGCAGGATAGGCAAGATCGTCGGGGTGCCAGGCACAATTGACGCCGATTCCGACGACCGTTGCATGTGCTCGGGCCGGCATTTGCCGCGCCTCAAGCAGGATGCCGGCGAACTTCGCTCTCCCCGCGAGGAGATCATTCGGCCATTTGATCGCGAACCGATCGGATGCCAGGCCGAGATCGCGCAAGGTCGACGCGATCGCCACTCCGGCGACAAAGCCGAGCTCGGGGAGGCGGGCAACCGGTCCCGCATCGATCAGCAGCAGGGTGGCGTAGAGATTGCCCGACGGCGACAGCCAGCGCCGACCGCGTCGCCCTCGCCCACCGGTCTGGGTCTTGGCAACGATCCACAGCCGACCCGCATCCCCCGCAGCGGCGCGATCGAGCCCTTCGTCATTGGTCGATCCGATGCTTTCGATCGCCGCGAGCCGAAATCCGCGAGCCTTGGCATAGGCGTCGAGCTCCAGAGCCATCAGGGCGTCACCGGCGACCGTGCCCCCTTCTCCCGCCGGGAGAAGGGGTGCCCTCAGATGGAGCGAAGCGACAATCGTCAAAACAGCGACTTTGCCGCGGCGTCCGCAGCATCGACGATCCCGCCCGGAAAGACCGAGAAAAGAACAATGAAGGCCGCCGCAATCGCCAGAACCGCTCGTTCGGCAAGGCTTCCCTTGTCGAAGGCCGGCCGCGGCGCATCGAAATACATGATCTTGACGATCCGCAAATAATAATACGCGGCAACGACGCTTAGCATGAAACCGATCACTGCAAGCCCATAGAGCTTGGCATCGACGGCGGCGGCAAAGACGTAGAATTTCGCGAAGAGACCGGCGAGCGGCGGCACGCCGGCGAGCGAGAACATCATCGCGGCAAGGAACAGGGCCATCGGGGGATCGGTGGCGCTGAGCCCGGCGAGATCGGCGATTTCCTCCACCGGCTTGCCGTTGCGACGCATCTCCAGAATGGCAGCGAAGGTGCCGAGCGTCATGGCAAGGTAGATGGTCATGTAGATGATGACGCCCTGGACGCCCGCGGCGGTGCCGGCGGCCAGGCCGACAAGCGCAAAGCCCATGTGTCCGATGGACGAATAGGCCATCAGGCGCTTGAAGTTGGTCTGGCCGATCGCGGCAAAGGAGCCGAGCGCCATCGAGGCGATGGCGATGAAAACGATGATCTGGCGCCACTCCCCGACAATCCCCGGAAAGGCGGTCGTGATGATGCGGACGGTCACCGCCATCGCGGCCATCTTGGGCGCCGCGGCGAAGAAGGCGGTCACCGGCGTAGGCGCGCCTTCGTAGACGTCGGGTGTCCACATGTGGAAGGGAACCGCAGCAAGCTTGAAGGCAAGGCCGGCCATCACGAACACCAGGCCGAAGATCACGCCGATGCTCGATTGCCCGTGAATGGCCGTGGCGATGCCGGCAAACGAGACGGTTCCGGCAAACCCGTAGAGGAGCGAGGCGCCATAGAGCAGCATTCCCGACGACAGCGCGCCGAGCACAAAGTACTTGAGCCCCGCCTCGGAGGCCCGCACGTTATCGCGGTGAAAGGCGGCAACGACGTAAAGGGCAAGGCTCATCAGTTCGAGACCGAGATAGAGCGCAATCAGATCATTGGCCGAGATCAGGAGCAGCATGCCGACGGTCGACAGCATGATGAGCACCGGATATTCGAACAGATCGATCCGCTCGCGGCGCAGCCAATCGCCGGACATCAGAAGCGTTGCGATCGAGCCGGCCAGCGCCAGAACTTTCATGAAGCGGCCAAAACCATCGTCGATGAAGGCGCCGTTGAAGATCGCCACCGAGCCGGAAGGCTGACGCAGCACCAAGAGCAGCGCCGCGCCGAGGAAGAAAATGGCGATATCCGTCACGACCCAAGCCCATCGTTCGCCCCGGAACGCGCCCATCAGGATCAGCGCCAGCGCGCCGACTGCGAGGACGAATTCAGGCAGGATCGGACCCAAGGCAAATCCCGTCAAAATCATCTGCAAACCCTTTGAGCCTCAGCCCTTGAGAGATGATGGATCGAGCCCGGAGCGCGCGCCGCCAAAAGCCGCTCGTTCCCGCGAAGAAATCCCCTCTCCCCGCCCTTTGCGGGGAGAGGGTAGGGTGAGGGGCCTGGCGATTGGCCGCAGTCCTTACTCCAGCGCCCGTCCTACCCTGTGCGCGACAGGCATCGTGGCTCCTCGCCCAGCCCCTCACCCCTGCCCTCTCCCCGCAAAAGGCGGGGAGAGGGGCCGCGCCCCAACATGGAGGAATTTCTCCACGGGCTCCAGTGCAGGGATGAGTGGACAATGGATCAACTCGATTGGAAGCCGCTCTGGTCGCAAGGGCGCGTGCTGGGAAGACACGGTTCATTGGGCTCTTGGCCTAGTTCGTGAGGGCAAGGGCCGCCGTTTTGGTGAGGCCAAACGCGGCCTGGTAGCCGTTGATGAGATGATCGACGGCAGCCGCGCAGGCATCGAGAATCGGCGCCGGGTGCACGCCATAAAAGACCGTGAGCACCATCAGCGGTGCGAGCACCACGATTTCCGGCGCCGAGAGGTCGAGAATGCCGCTCAGGCTCGGTTTCTCGAGTTTGCCGAAGATCACGCGGCGATAGAGGTAAAGGGCATAGGCCGCTGACAGGATGGTCCCGATCGTGGCGAACAGGGCAACCCGCGAATTGACCTTGAAGGCGCCGATGAGGGTGAGGAACTCGCCAATGAATCCTGAGGTCCCCGGCAGGCCGATGTTGGCAAGGGTGAAGACCATGAACGCGACCGCATAAAGCGGCATGCGATTGACGAGGCCGCCGTAGGCGGCGATCTCGCGCGTGTGCATGCGGTCGTAGACGACGCCGACGCACAGGAAGAGCGCGGCCGAAACGAGCCCGTGCGATACCATCTGGAAGATGGCGCCCTGCACGCCTTGCGGGGTCATGGTGAAAATGCCCATCGTCACAAAGCCCATGTGGGCAACCGACGAATAGGCAATGAGCTTCTTCATGTCCTCCTGCACCAGGGCGACGAGCGCGGTGTAGATGATGGCGATGATCGACAGTGCGTAGATGAGCGGCGCGAAATAGGCGGAGGCCTCCGGGAACATCGGCAGCGAGAAGCGGATGAAGCCGTAGCCGCCCATCTTGAGGAGAACGCCGGCCAGGATGACTGAACCGGCGGTCGGCGCCTCGACATGCGCGTCCGGCAACCAGGTATGCACCGGCCACATCGGCAGCTTGACTGCAAACGACGCAAGAAAGGCGAGGAAGAGCCACTTCTGCATCCCCGGATCGAAATGGGTCTTGAGTAGAACTTCGATGTCCGTCGTCCCCGCCACCCAGTACATCGCCATGATTGCGACCAGCATCAAGAGCGAGCCGAGCAACGTATAAAGAAAGAACTTGAAGCTTGCGTAGATCCGCCGCTTGCCGCCCCAGATGCCGATGATCAGGAACATCGGGATCAGGCCGCCTTCGAAGAAGAGATAGAAAAGGACGAGATCAAGCGCGCAGAAGACGCCGACCATCAGGGTTTCGAGGACAAGGAAGGCGATCAGATATTCCTTCACGCGCACCCGGATCGGGCGCCACGAGGCGATGATGCAGAACGGCATCAGGAACGTCGTCAGCACCACGAACGGGATCGACATCCCGTCGATCCCGAGCTTGTAGATGATCTTGTTCGAGAACCAGGAGCGGGCCTCGACGAGCTGGAAGCCGGCATTGGCCGGATCGAAGCCCGCCCAGGCCCAGAGCGCCAGAATAAACGTGACGGTGGTGGTGATGAGGGCAACCCAGCGCGCGTTGTTGAGGGTCGCCGCGTCCGCGCCGCGAAGCAGGAGAATGAAGAGCACGCCGACGAGGGGCAGGAAGATAACGCCGGTCAGGATGCCGAAGCCGAACATCAGCGCGCCCCCCCGAAGAGATACCAGGTGATGAAGGCGGCGATCCCGATCAGCATGGCGAAGGCGTAGTGGTAGACGTAGCCGGTCTGCAGCCTGACCGCTCCGCGGGCCGCATCGATGACCCGCGCGGCAACACCGTCCGGCCCGATGCCGTCGATGATGCGCCCGTCGCCTCCCTTCCAGAACAGGCGTCCGAGCCAGAACGCCGGCCGCACGAAGATGAGGTCATAGAGCTCGTCGAAGTACCATTTGTTGAGAAGGAATCGGTAGAGGAGCCGTTGCTGCTCGGCGAGTTGGCGGGCGGCAAACGGCTGCAGAATGTACATGTGCAGCGCGACGAGGAAGCCCACGAGCATCATGACGCTTGGCAGGAGGCTGACGAGCCCGGGAACCTTTTCCATCTCCTCCCGGATATGATTGGTCGGGGCAGAAAAGAGCGCGCCCTTCCAGAAGTCGGCAAAGCCTTCTCCGACGAACCAGTGCCGGAAGGCAAAGCCTGCCCCGATCGCGCCGACGGCGAGAACCGCCAACGGTATGAGCATCACGAGCGGCGACTCGCGGACCTCGTGCGAACCATGACCGTGAGTGCCCTCGCCATGATGGTCGCCCGGCTCGTGGTGCACGGTCTCGTCGTGCTCTTCGGCCGGTTGGGTTTCGATGTCATGCGCGCCGGCGACATGCGGCGCGTCGAAGAAGGTGAGGAAGACGAGGCGCCAGGAGTAGAACGACGTCAGTGCCGCGGCGACGATGACGCAAAGAAAGCCGTAAGCCGCGCCCGGCCTCTGCGAAGCGTAGGCCGCCTCGATGATGGCGTCCTTGGAAAAATATCCGGCCGTGAAAGGAAACCCGGTCAGCGACAGCGTGCCGATCACCATCATCCAGAACGTGAAGGGGATTTGCTTTCGCAAGCCGCCCATCTTGCGCATGTCCTGCTCGTGGTGCATCGCCGTGATGACGGAGCCGGCGCCGAGGAACAGCAGGGCCTTGAAGAAGGCATGCGTGAACAGGTGGAAGATGCCGAGCCCGTAGCCGCCGACGCCGAGGCCGACGAACATGTAACCCAGCTGCGAGCAGGTCGAATAGGCGACGACGCGCTTGATGTCGTTCTGCACAAGGCCGACCGTGGCCGCGAAGAAGGCGGTCGTCGCGCCGACGACGATGACGACCGAAAGCGCCGCGGGCGCTTGCTCGAACAGCGGCGACAGCCGGGCCACCATGAACACGCCCGCCGTCACCATGGTCGCGGCATGAATGAGGGCGGAGACCGGGGTCGGCCCCTCCATCGCGTCCGGCAGCCACGTGTGAAGCAGGAATTGCGCCGACTTGCCCATCGCACCCATGAAGAGCAGCAGGCAGGCCATCGTCATGGCATCGACGCTGAGGCCGAACACATGCATCGTCTTGTTGGCAAGGCCGGGCGCCGCGGCGAAGATCGTGTCGTACGAGACCGAATTGGTCAGGGCAAAGACCAAAAAGATGCCGAGCGAAAATCCGAAATCGCCGACGCGATTGACGATGAAGGCCTTGATCGCGGCGGCGTTGGCGGACGGGCGATGATACCAAAAGCCGATGAGGAGATAGGATGCGAGCCCCACGCCCTCCCAGCCGAAGAAGAGCTGGACCAGATTGTCCGCCGTCACCAGCATAAGCATGGCGAAGGTGAAGAGGGACAGATAGGCGAAGAAGCGAGGGCGCCCCGCGTCCTCGCGCATATAGCCGATCGAATAGAGGTGGACGAAGGCCGAAACGAAGGTCACGACCACCAGCATGACGACGGTCAGCGTGTCGATACGAAAGGCCCAATCGACCTTGAGTGCGCCCGACGTGAACCAATTGGCAATGGGCACGAACGCCGTTTGGCCGCCAAAGCCAACGTCGGCGAAGGCCACGAACGACAGAACCAGCGACACGAACAGCAGGCTCGTCGTCACCACCTCGGAGAAGCGGGGCGCAAACAGCGGGCCGAAAAGGCCGGCGATCAGGAAGCCGAGGAGGGGCAGAAAGACGATCGCTTGATACATTCGCTTTGCCGGCGGCGGCCGCTCAGCCCTTCATCATGTTGATGTCCTCGACCGCGATCGAGCCGCGGTTGCGGAAATAGACGACGAGAATCGCAAGCCCGATCGCCGCCTCCGCGGCGGCAACCGTCAGCACGATCAGGGCGAAGACCTGCCCGGTCAGATCCCCCAGGAAGCTTGAGAACGCGACGAGATTGATGTTGACCGCAAGCAGGATCAGCTCGATCGACATCAGGATGATGATGACGTTCTTGCGGTTGAGGAAGATGCCGGCGACCCCGAGCGTGAAAAGGATGGCGCCAACGACGAGGTAGTGCGTGAGACCGATCACCTGCGCCCCCTCATACGCCTGTCCGCGAGGGCACCTTGCGGACCTCGACCGAGGTTGCCTTGGTGCGGGCAACCTGCGCAGCAACGCTCTGGCGACGCACTCCGCGCTTGTGACGCAGCGTCAGCACGATGGCGCCGATCATGGCGACGAGCAGCACCAGCCCGGCGACCTCGAAGAAATAGAGATACTGGGTATAGAGGACGCGGCCGAGAGCCTGCGTGTTGGAGACGCCAGGCGTCGGCGCGGCAGGCTTGCCGAGCGGGCTTGGCACGAGGGTCAAAGCGCCGGCGACGAGCTCGACCAGGACGATCGCGCCGATGATGACGCCGAGCGGCAGATATTGGAGAAACCCTTGCTTCAGCTCGGCAAAGTCGACATCGAGCATCATGACGACGAAGAGGAACAGCACGGCAACCGCGCCGACGTAGACGATGACAAGGATCATCGCCAGGAATTCCGCCCCGAGCAGCAGGAAGAGCCCAGCCGAATTGACGAAGGCGAGGATGAGGAACAGGACCGAATGGACGGGATTGCGCGCGGCAATCACCATGAATCCGGAGGCAACGGTTACCGCCGAAAACAGATAGAAGAAGACGGCAGCGACGTCCATGTGCGCTCCATGGGCCCGGGCGGTACCAGGGTCCGGTCAGTCGACGCCCACGATTAGTCGCGAGACGGCGGCTCGTAAAGGCGGCAAAACCAGGATTCGGGCAGGTCAGCGGTAGGGGGCGTCAAGCGCGATGTTG
>JAFAME010000480.1 GCA_019233695.1 Methylobacteriaceae bacterium | reverse complement strand
GCATCGTGCCGCGGGGCGCCTCGAGGCGCGAGCCGGCAGCCTGGTCATTCCGATCGATGAGCGGGACGTTCGATGGAAAGGGAGTCCGGACCCGCTGCCGGTCAGGATCGGCGTTCGATCCGAAGACGTCTGTATCGACGCGACCGGCGAGCCCGCCCTTGTCAAGCTCGTCGAGCCGACCGGCCATGAAACCATTGCGTTCTTCGTGCTCGGCGAACACACGGTGACGGCCCGGCTCGGCGCCGACGTCAAGCTCAGGGCGGGAGAGACGGTGCGCATCAGCTTTCGCAAATCGAAACTGCACCTATTCGATCAAACCAGCGGCGCCCGCCTGAACGATGACCGGCCCCAGGCGCCCAGTTCAGTGCGGGACCTTCAGGCCGCGAGGCAGAAATGAGCGCGATGGTTCATTTCGCTCATGGTCACCACGCCCTCGTCCCGGCAGCGCGAGGGCTCGGCGATCCGCCGGCTGACCGCCCGGCCAGGTTCAAGCACGGCTTCACCCGAGGAGATCCAAGTGGACAGAAACAGCATCGACTGGTCCGGCGCCCTTCCGGCGGTCACCACTCCCTTCAACGACCAGGGCAGCATCGACGACAAGGCGCTCGGCGCCAACATCGATCGTCTCCTGAAGAACGGTGCGACCGGCGTGGTGGTGGGCGGCTGCACGGGCGAGTTCTGGGCGCTCTCCCATGACGAACGCAAGCGTCTCTACGAGGTCGCCGCCGCGGCGGTGAGCGGCCGCGGCACGCTGATCGTCGGCACCGGCGCAGTCACGGTCGGGGAAACGGTCGGCCTCACCAACCACGCCCACAAGGCCGGCTGCGACGGCGCGCTCATCCTGCCGCCTTATTTCGTCAAGCTCACGGACGATGAGATCTTCGAGCATTACCGGGACGTGGCGAGCCGAACGCGCCTTCCGATTCTTCTCTACAATATTCCCGGCAATGCTGTGAACTCGCTGTCCCCTGATCTTGTGGCGCGGCTCTGCGACCTCGACACCGTCGTTGCCGTCAAGGAGAGTTCCGGCGACTGGAACAATTTTTACGCAACGCTGATCCGCGTGCGCGACCGCATCCGCGTGTTCTGCGGCCCCTCCTCGGTCTACGGGGCCCCGGCAATTCCACTCGGCGCCGACGGCTTCGTCGATTGTTTCCCGAACGTCTGGCCCGACGGCGGCGGCCCTCTCTACGAGGCGGCCAGGAGGGGCGATGCTGCAACGGCGGCAAAACTCCAGAAGACAGGGCGGCTCCTGACCGATCTCTTCACGAGCGGAGGGCGCACCCTCTATCCGGCGACCAAGGCGGCCATGGACATGCTCGGCTATCCGGGGGGCGGGCGCCCACGTCCACCGCTGCGGCCGACCGTCGGGGTTCCGCTCGACGGCCTGCGCCGGGGACTGACCGAACTCGGTCTCTTGTCGTGAACGAGGCGATTGCCGGCCACGCCGATCTCTTTGTCAATCGAGACCAAGTCGAGGAGAGGAACTCACCACAATGACCATCCATACCCGCATCCCGCCGCAGCTCGACCCGCGCAAGTACAGCGTCAACTTCGGCGAATTCATCGGCATCGGCCCCAACGGCAATCTTTGGGTCGACGGCTGCGATGTGAAAGCGCTGGCGGATCGCTTCGGCACGCCGCTCTTCGTCATCAGCGAGAACCAGTTGCGCTTCACCTATCGCCGCTTTCGCGACGCGTTCCGCTCCCAGTATCCGGACGTCGAGATCCTGTTCGCCAACAAATCGAACAATGGGCTCGCCATCCGCCATATCATGAATCAGGAAGGCGCCGGCGGCGATTGCTTCGGCGTGAACGAGATGTATCTGGCGCTGCTCGCCGGCACCAACCCGAAGACGCTGGTCCTCAACGGGTCCAACAAGCAGGCTGACGAGCTCGAAATGGCGATCCTCAATGGGCTCTGCATCAACATCGATGCCATGGACGAGCTCGAGATCATCGACGCAATCTGCCGGCGTTTCGGCAAGGAGGTCGACATCGGCATCCGCCTCAAGCTCGATCTCGACCCCCTCGCCAAACGAGAGGGCGTGGCCATGCATGGGCCCGGAACGCTCAAGCAGCAGAGCGATTCCACCAAATGGGGAATGAGCCGCGAGCAGACAGTGGACATTGTCGGACGGGCCAAGAAGCTGCCGCACGTCCACCTCAAGGAGATCCATTTCCATCTCAGCCGGATGAGCAACGATCCGCGCGACTTCGCGGTGATGGCGCGCGAGATGATCACCTGGTCCAGCTATCTGCGCGACAAGGCCGGCTGGATTCCTCCCTGCATCGACATCGGCGGCGGCTGGACGTTCGGCAAATGGTACGGAACCGGGCCGGGCGCGCAGATCGATGATGCCTCCGCGCCCGGGCCGGAGGACTATGCCAACCTCTGCTGCGTGGCCATCAAGGACGAGGCGCAGAAGCTTGGGCTGCCGCTCCCGAAGCTGCGGCTCGAGCCGGGTCGGGCCCTGTCGGGACCTGCCGGAATCAGCGTCGGACGGGTCGGCGCGGTGAAGCAGGGCGACAACAAGAAGTGGGTGAACCTCGACCTCTCGACCAACCATCTGCCGTGGGCGGGCGTGATGAGCTGGTACTATCATTCGGTGCCGGTCGTGAATGCCAACGCGCCGCAGAGCGAGGTGGTCGATCTCGTCGGGTCGCTGTGCAATTCCGACGAGGTCGGGGCACATCGCAAGATGCCGCCGCTGTCGCGCGGCGACCTCGTCGCCTTCCTCGATACCGGCGGCTACACCGAATCCTGTGCGGCGCGCTACAACGCCCAGCTCCTGCCGGCAAGCGTGCTCGTCTGCGGCGATGAGGCCGAAGTCACCACCGAGCGCGAGCAGCTGAAGGACATCGCCGGGCGCTTCCGCGTCCCCCCGCGCCTGCTCGCCGGATCGTTCGCGCCGGTCGAATGAGCTCGCGGGTCCCTCACTCCCGCTCGGCGGAACGGCTGAACGACGGGCGCGCGCCCCCCGCCGTTCCGCGGCGGACGCGCGCAGATCGCACTCCACGATTCAAGGTCGATCAATGGACTTGGGCATAGCCGGCCGCCGGGCCATCGTCTGCGGTGGAAGCAAGGGCCTCGGCCGCGCCTGCGCGCTGGCGCTGGCGCGCGAAGGCGCGCTCGTGACGCTTGCCGCCCGCAACGTCGAGACGCTGCAACGGACGGCCGCCGCCATCGAGGTCGAGACGGGGACCAAGGTCGGCTTCGTCTCGGCCGACGTCACTACGCCGCAGGGACGTGCCGCGACGATCGCGGCCTGTCCTGCCCCCGACATTCTGATCACCAATCCGGGCGTGCGCCAGACGCCTGCCGATTTCCGCACGCTCTCGCATGAGGACTGGCGCGGCTGGATGGAGGCGCATTGCTTTTCGGCTCTGGAGCTCATCCGTGCCGTGGTGCCGGGCATGGCCGAGCGGCGCTTCGGCCGCATCGTCAACATCTCGGTGAGCTTCATCAAGTTTCCGCAGGTCGGCTTCGCTCACAGCCACTCCGCCCGCCTGGCGCTTGCAGGGGCGGTGGCATCGATCGTGCGCGAAGTGATCCGCTACAACGTCACCATCAACAGCGTCTGTCCCGGCCTCTTCGACACTGACGCCCTGCAGACAAACCTGCACGCGCACGCCGCGCGCGGCAACACGACCTATGAGGCGATCGTCGAGGACCGCATCCGCAACTGCCCGGCAGGCCGCTTTGCCGACCCCCAGGAATGCGGCGATCTCGTCGCTTTCCTGTGCAGCGCCCAGACCGGCTTCATGACCGGGCAGAACATCGTCAACGACGGCGGCGTCTACCAAGGCCTGTTCTGATGGAAGAGCCGCGCGAGACGAAGCCCGACCTAATCGCACCCCACGGCCGCGTGGCGATGGTATCGGGGGCCTCGCGCGGCATCGGTGCCGCCGTCGCGCGCCGGCTCCTTGGCGAGGGCTTCAGCGTCTCGGTCGGCGTGCGCCAGCCAGCCGAGACTCGCGTGAAATTCTCTGCGCTCGATTCCGGGCGGCTGCTCGTATCCCGCTTCAACGCCTTCGAACCTCCGACGGCCCAGAGCTGGGTGAACGAGACCATCGCACGCTTCGGTCGGCTCGACGCGCTCATCAACAATGCCGGCATCCTGAAGCCGCTGAGCTTTGCGGAGGGCGATGAGAGCGTGCTCGATGAACTATGGGCGGTGAACGTCAAGGCGCCGTTTCGGATGATCCGGCTTGCCCTGCCGTATCTGGCGCGCTCCGGGCATGGACGCATCATCAATGTCGCATCGACTGATGCAAAGCGCTACCGCGACAGCACCGTGTCGATTGCCTATGCGATGACGAAGCAGGCGGTCGTGGCGCTGTCGCATGCGGCGAAATTCGCCGGCTGGGAGCACGGCGTGCGCGTCACTGCGCTCTGCCCAGGCGCAGTCGAGACCGACCTCCTCAAGGGCTTGGCCGGTGTCACGCCACCAGGCAGCCGCATCGCTCCCGCAACGCTCGCCGAGATCGTCGCGCTGCTGCTGCGCCTGCCGAACACGGCCTCGGTCGCGGAACTCATCGTCAACACGCGCCTCGAGGCCACGATTTGACCGCCACCGACGGTGCGAGCAGGCGGGCGGTCGATGGGGATGGACGACACGTCGATGACAGAGATAATCCCGCTGACCTTCGAGGGAAGACAATTCGAAGGTCGCCGAGGAGAGAGTCTGGCCGCGGCACTGATCGCGGCAGGTGAGCGCGTGCTGCGCGTCTCCCGTACCGGCGCACAGCGCAGCATCTTCTGCGGGATGGGGATCTGCCAGGACTGCCTCATCGAGGTCGACGGCAGGCTAAACCAGCGCGCCTGCATGGTGAAGGTCGATCGCCCGGCCAACATCCGTCGCCAGTGCTTCGGCGAAGAGCGCGCGATCGGCATGGCGCCGATGCCGCCACGCCTGATCGGCGACGTGCCGCAGGAGAAGCCCGAAGTGCTTGTCATCGGTGCAGGCCCCGGGGGCCTTGCTGCCGCGTCGGCGGCGCGCCGGGCCGGCGCTTCGGTTCTCGTCGTCGACGAGCGGCCCCT
>JAFAME010000385.1 GCA_019233695.1 Methylobacteriaceae bacterium | reverse complement strand
GCTCCTTGTCGATGCCGTAGTCCACGAGCGCCTTCTTGATCTGTTTGGCGAAGTCGTACTGCACGTTCATTGACGGGGGGATCGCGCCCTGCATCGTCGTGATGGGCGCCGCAACGTTGTCGGAGATCCAGGGCGAAGAGATGCGCTTGGCGGGCGGGGCCGGGTCCCACAGGAACGGCTTGCCTTCGGCAGGGCAGAGCGCATAACGGAAGAACTTGTCGCGGGCCCATTCGCCGATGTGCGTCGCGGTGACATAACGGATATTGTCGAAATTGAAGCAGAGCACCCCGCCAAGACCCGCATAGCGGACCGCGGCTTGCGCGCGTTTCAGCCGCTCGACGGAGAGGCGATGATAGTCGACCCCCCGTTCCCAGTCTTTGGCCATCATGCCCCAGGCGGCAGTCGAATGCGGGCTGTTGTACTTCACTCAGTCCTCCCATGAACTCTGCCAGTCGACGGCGCGCCGTCAAAGGTCCGACGAAAATCCTTCGACCCGTCGAGCGTTTCGAGGATCTGTTTCAGCCGCGAGAGAAACGCGGCCGAATAAGTGCCGCCGAAAGCTCGGCGATCAAAACTCTGCGATCATGCAGCCCATGTGGTCGTTTCGAAGCCGATCGCTTTGTGCGTTCGCACCAGCTTCGGAGGCCATGTCGGTCGTTTCCCACCAAAGTCATTGCGGCCGGAAATTGCCAGATAACGACGACCCAACGTTCTGAAAAAATCCTCAAAATGAGTTTTCGTGCTTCGCACCCTCCGTTTGCGAACCCTCGAGCGTGCGCATCAGATCCTGCATTTCGCCGGAAAGGGGGGGTCAACAGAGAATCCTCGTTTTGGACAAATCCCTCCCCCCGTTCGGAAACGGCGGTGCTACAGAGACATTCGCAGGAAGGACTGTGGCGCTGCGGAAACCCCGCCAAGTCTGACGGTTTGCGTCGGGTTACACTGTGAAGGCGCTGGCGAAGCTTTTCGCTTCCACGACATTTGCGATCGTAACGTCGTTCGGATCTCGAAAGCCGACTATGAAGACGCAGGGTTAAAATAGAAATGTGCGAGGCGCGTCTGTGCTCGCTTAAAAAGGGCAGCGCATGACTGCACCAACTCGAACGGGAAGCTCACTATCGTCGACGCCAAACGCGACGCCAAGCGGATCGCCGCGACTCAGGACCTGATCTCGCGTAAGCTTCTATCTGCGATCGTTAGCGCCAACGCCGCCCGGCGCTCTACGCCGTCGTCACGCAGGCGACAGAGAAGGGCATTGTCGAAGGGCCCATCATCGTATTGGCGCAGCGCTCTACGCGTGAGGGGTGAACTGAGAGGGAAGAAAGCCATGAAGGCGGTGAGGTTCTACGCCAAAGAGGACGTGCGCGTCGAAGACGTTCCACCGCCGAATGAGCTCGGCGATTTGCAAGTGCTCATCAAGCCTTTGACCTGCGGAATCTGTGGCACGGACCTGCACGAATACGCCGGCGGCCCGATCGTGACCCCCGCGACGCCGCACAAATTCACCGGCGCGGTGCTGCCTCAGATTCTCGGCCATGAGTTCTCCGCCGAGGTAGTCGAGATCGGCCGCAACGTGGAACGGCTGCGCAAAGGCGACCGAATCTCGATCCAGCCGCTCGTGATGCCGCTTGATGATTACTACAGCCGCCGCGGCCTCAACCATCTGAGCCCAAGTATGGGGTGCATCGGGCTGAGCTGGGCATGGGGCGGCATGAGCGAACTCGCCGTCATCAACGACTACAATGCGATTGTGATCCCCGACAACGTCACCGACGAGCAAGGCGCGCTCGTCGAACCGACCGCGGTGGCGCTCTATGGGGTCGATCGTTCCAAGGTGACCGGCGGCAGCACGGTGCTGATCACAGGCGCCGGGCCGATCGGCGCGCTTGTGGTTCTGATCTGCAACGCCGTCGGCGCCTCGAAAATTTTTGTAAGCGAGCCCAACGCCAACCGACGCAAGCATATCGAGAACCTTGGCGTCGCGACCGCGACGCTCGATCCGAAATCCGTCAATGTCGTCGAGCATGTCCGCGAGAACACCGAGGAGGGTGTCGGCGTCGATGCCGCGATCGAATGTTCGGGCTTCGAGGCGGCTCTCAACAACTGCGTCGAAGCGGTGCGCAATCACGGCACCGTGGTGCAGACCGGCCTGCATGTGAGGAAGGCGCTCGTCGATCCCGCGCTATGGGCATTGAAGGACATCACCATCGAGGCGACCTGGTGCTACGAGGTGACGATGTGGCCGCGCGTGATCCGCATGATCTCCAGCGGCAAACTTCCGGTCGAAAAGATTGTCACGGGACGCATCGAGCCGGAAGTGATAGTCGAGAAGGGATTTCGCTCTCTGCTCAATCCGAGCGGCCAGGAAATGAAGGTGATGGTGAACATGGGCTGACGCTGGTTCCGGGTTTTGGCGACTTGCGCTCACCTCTTCTTCGACGGATCGGGGGATAGACATGGAGATCGTAGCGCTAGTCGTCGGCGCGACTGGCATTGCTGGGCGCGGGGTGTCGCAAGAACTTATAAACGCAGGCGCTCGCGTCTACGGAATTTCACGCCACCGGAAAGGGATCGTCCTGGGCGTCGAGCATATCGCTGCCGACCTTCTCGATACTGCGAGCGTGGGCAAGGCGGTGAGAGGGCTGAAGCCGAGCCATGTCTATCTGGCCGCTTGGTCGCGTCGTCCCAGCGAAGAGGAAAACATTGAAGTCAATGCCGGAATCGTGCGTACCCTCCTCGACGCGGTCGCGCCGGCCAAGAGCGTCAAACATGTCGCTCTCGTCACCGGTCTGAAGCATTACCTTGGACCCTTTGAGGCCTATGCGCGCAGCGGGCTCCTTCCGCCGACCCCAGTGCGCGAGGAGCAGCCGCGTCTGGCTGTCCCGAACTTCTATTACAACCAGGAGGATGAAGTTTTCGCTGCGGCCAAGCGCGAGGGTTTCACCTGGAGCGTGCACCGCCCGCATACGATCATCGGCAAGGCGATCGGCAACGCGATGAACATGGGCTCGACGCTCGCCGCCTACGCCTCGATCTGCAAAGAGCTCGGCCGGCCGTTTAAGTTCCCCGGCAGCGCCGCGCAGTGGAATGGTCTCTCGGACATGACCGATGCGCGCGTGCTCGGCAAGCAGCTCGTCTGGGCGAGCACAACCGATATCGCCAAGAACGAGGCCTACAATATCGTCAATGGCGACGTCTTCCGTTGGAATTGGTTGTGGCCACGCATCGCCAAATGGTTCGACGTCGCCTGGGAAGGCTTCGAAGCCGCGCCAGTCCCGTTGGAAGGCCAGATGGCGGACGATGCCGAAGTCTGGAAGACAATGGCGACCAAATACGGTCTCGTCGAATCCGATCTCTGGCGCGTCGCTTCCCCCTGGCACACCGACCTCGACATGGGACGACCGCTTGAGGTGATGACGGACATGGCGCTGAGCCGCAAGCTCGGGTTCCGTGTCTACCAAAATACTGAAGAGGCTTTCCACGACCTGTTCGCGACTCTGCGCGCGGAAAGAGTCATTCCATAGACCTTATCGACAACTTGCTGCTATGCGCGAGGCGGCGGAATCGCCACGAAACGATTGCGAGACATATGGCGATGGATAGCGGCGGCAGGGCCTCGGACTGGACAAGCGAGGTTTCGACGCCTAACCGGAGGCGGCGGCTGGGAGGATCGGGAGGATCCGCGGCAACACGGCCCGGCAGCTATCGGATGACCGAACACGAACTCCTGCGGATCATCGCTTTTCTCGAAAGGGTCCGCCAACCGTTCCAGGAACTGGTTCCGATCGCCGAAGAAGACGCGACCTGGAACCTGCTGCTGTTCCTAATCAAGAACCATCTGACGGGAACGCCGGTCGCGATCTCCACCCTCGCTTCCGTCGCCAAGGCGCCGCACTCGACGGCAATGCGACGCATCCATGCGCTGATCGAGCGCGGCGACATCCTCCAGGAACCGCTCGGCGAAGGCAGCAAGAGGTTCAAGCTGCGGCCGAGCGAGGCACTGCTCGAAAGCTTTATCCGG
Source organism: Methylobacteriaceae bacterium (assembly GCA_019233695.1). GTDB lineage: Bacteria > Pseudomonadota > Alphaproteobacteria > Rhizobiales > Beijerinckiaceae > JAFAME01. The sequence continues at coordinate 10,946 of JAFAME010000385.1, read as the reverse complement.
TACGCGCGGAAGATCAAATTCCTGCTCGCCGAGACCTTCGGTTTGCGCTCGAAGACCGACAACGAGGAGGATTTCTATTTCGGCGGCTCCTATTTTGCTGGCCAGATCATTCCGCCGCCGCGACTCATCGAGAACCTGTTCCGCGGCAAGCGCGAAATCAAATTTCTGCTCAACGACGACAATTACTTCCTGTCGATGCGCAACATCTGGGCGGACTTCCGCAACAACATGGCTTCGCGCAAGAATTTTGACCTGCGCAAATTGCCGCAGCTGCACGAGCGGCTGATCGAGAACGCCGACCTTGTGGTTTCGGAATACGACATCGTCGCGATCAATGCGCCCTGGCTTGGCGAAGCGGTAAAGAGGAAGCTCGTCATCCCGCTTGACGATCATATCAAATCCGCCAACCTCTCCTCGCTCGATTTCCACCCTTCCGTCTGGTCGATGGGTTCATGGCGCGGCCAGCAATTCGGCGTCCCGATCTATTGCACGATCGAATTGCTCGCGGCGCGCTCGGACCTGTTCGAACGGGACAAGATCGAATATCCGACGACCTTCGACAAGACAGTCGCTGCCGCCAAGCATTTCCACGTGCCCTCAAAGGGACGGTTTGGCATCGCCTGGAACGGCGCGCGCGGCATGCCGGTCGCCTCGACCTTCATGTTTCTGATGGGCTGCTGCGGTGAGTCGATCCTGCGGATCCCGAAGACCAGCCTAGGGATGGGCGTCGACGAGGCGCAGGGCGATCAATTGCGGCCGCAGATCCAGTCGGAAGCGGGCCTGCGTGTGCTCGACTACTTGCACAGGCTCAAGGAGTTCTCGCCGCCCGACATTCTCGAAATGGACTGGGACCGGCGCACGACGTCCTTCCTTTCGGGCCAGACCGCGCTCGCCTACTGCTGGACGGTGCGCGCCGCGCGATTTGAAAACGACGTCAGTTCCGCGGTAAAGCGCAAAGTACGCTACTTGCCGCAGCCGCGCGGCCCAGGGGGCGCCTCCAACAACCCGATTGGCGGCTTCCTGCTCTGCATTCCCGCGAACCTGCCGCCCGAGCGCGTCGAACTTGCCTTCGAGGCGATCGCCTGGATGACCTCACCCGAGGCGATGAAGGCGAATGTGCAAAACGGCTTTCCCGTCGCGCCGCGCTTCAGCGTTGCAGCCGACCCCGAGGCCGCCGCGACCTCGCCGATCGTGAGCGTCGTCGACCGGCTCGCGAAGCAAAATATGCTCAAGGGTTGGCCGCGCCCGCCGGTGCCCGAATATCTCTCTCTGGAAGCCATCCTCGGCGATGAGATTCATAGGGCCTTGCGAAGGGAGACGTCCGACAATGAGGCGCTCACGGCTGCGCAGAGCCGCGCGGATCAGGTCATGCGAGAGGCCGGCTACTATTAGCGTCGAAAACACGGATCGTCGGACGAGGTTACGAGGGGCAGTCCGCGGACGTTAGCCACGGTCTCTTGTCGGCTCGGACAGGCTGCGGACGGGTGGCAAGGCCATAACTCGATCATCCGGGCCGAGTTTCCGCGCGGCGTAGCTCTCAAGCTCCATCGTCCGGATCGCGATTGCGCCTTTGCGACCGTCCTACTCGAATTTGCCCGTTTTGAACAAATCAGTGCGATGGCGCGTGATTTAGTTTGTTAGCTTCTCTCCAACGGCAGAGCCCGCCTTGAGCGTGGAGCGCCGGCGATTGGCGTAGCGATGATGCTGCGCGGGAGGAGCATCGCCAGAATGCACGGCAGTCCTGTCTTTGAATTGGGCGGTCTCGCTGAGGTCGAGGGACTCAAGCGCCGGTCGGTTGGGCCGGTCCCGCGACGGTCCGTCTCAGTCCCTGCCCTCCTCAAAAACGAAGACGGCCGACTATGAGCAGGCCGGTCGGAGTCGCTCTCGTCGGCATGGGCTGGTGGGGCAAGAAAATTCTCAGCGTGCTCGGCGCGGCGCCGATCGACATCCGCGTCGTGCGCGCCGTCGAGCCGAACCTTGAGACGGCGCGCGCCCTTTGCGCGGAGAAAGGGATCCCGCTGACGGCTGAATACGCGGATGCGCTCGCCGACCCCGAGGTGGAAGCCGTCGTGCTGGCGACGCCGCACGCGGTGCATGGTGCGCAGATCGAGGCTGCCGTCGCAGCTCGCAAGCATGTCTTTTGCGAAAAGCCGCTGGCCTTGACCAAGGCTGGAGCCGAAGGGGCCGTTCGGCTGTGCCGTGACGCGGGCCTCGTTCTTGGGATGGGGCACGAACGGCGATGGGAGCCCCCGATCGCCGAGCTGCTGGCCAAGACCGACGCCGGGGAACTGGGGCGCATCCACCAGATCGAAGCCAACTTTAGCCATGACAGGTTCTTGGCGCTCGACCGGGATAACTGGCGCCTGAAGGCCGAGCACGCCCCGGCCGGCGGGATGACCACTACCGGCATTCATTTGCTAGACCTGTCGGTGCGCCTGCTCGGTCCGGGCGAAAGCGTTTGGTGCGTGTGCGAACATCTCTCCTCAGACTTGCCGCAGGGCGACACCGTCGCCGCCTACATCAAGTTTCGGGGCGGCGGCACATCCTACGTTTCGGCCTCGCTCGCCAACCCTTTCATGTCGCGTTTTGCGGTCTATGGCTCGAAAGGTTGGATCGACATTCGAGACAAGGCGCATGTCGAGGCGCCTGACGGCTGGATCGTCACGTCTGCAAAAGCTGGCGGCCCGATCACGAGCACAGAGATTCCTCCCGCCGAGCCGGTGAAGGACAACCTCGTCTCCTTCGCTCGCGCCGTTCGCGGAGTTGAGGGCTATCCGATCACCGCCGAGCAACTCGTCAACGATATCGCGTTGCTCGAGGCGGTCTTCGCATCCGCGCGCAGCGGAAAGATCGAAACCGTGGCCTGACGCGTCGCGCTGATAAGGGAGCGAGCGATGAAAGCTCTTTTCTTCGACGAACCAAAGAAGCCGGTTGTCACGCAGGTCCAATCGCCTTCGATCACCCCGAATGAAGTGATGATCCGCTCGCGTCGCGTCGGCATCTGCCATTCGGACTACGAGCTTCTCGCCGGCCAATACATCATCCCGATCTCCTATCCGGTCATTCCGGGCCACGAGTGGGTCGGCGAGGTCGTCGAAGTCGGCAAGAACGTGACCAGCCTCAACCCCGGCGATCGCGTCGTGGGCGAATGCGTGATCAAGACGCCCGAGCGCACCCACCACTTCGGCTTCTCCATGGACGGCGCCAACCGCGAGTACTTCCCCGCCCGACCCGAATGGCTCCATAAGCTGCCGGATGCGGTGGATGACGCGAAAGGCGCTCTGATCGAGCCGTTCACCTGCGGCTTCTATGCGGTCCTGCGCAATGGCGCGCCCAACGCCTCCGAGACGGTCGTGGTCTCGGGCGGAGGGACCATCGGTCTCGTTACCGCGACCGCCGCCATCGGCATGGGCGCGCGCGTGATCGTGGTTGATCCGGTGCCGCTGCGTCGCGACATCGCCAGACGATTGGGCGCCGATGCGACCGTCGACCCGTCGGCAAGCGATCCGGCCGAAGCGGTGCAGGAATTGACCCATGGCGGGGCCGACCTCGTCGTTGAGGCCTCCGGCCATTCCGCCTCGCTTGCCAACGTCTTTGATTATGCGCGTCCAGAGGGCCGGATCTCGATGGTCGGAATCAATATCGGCCACAAGATCCCGGCCGAACTCGGCAAGATCCAGATGAAGAACCTCACAGTGCGGGGCTGCATCGGGTCGCCGGGCGTCTGGCCCGCCGCAATCAGATTCCTCGAACGGACCGGAATCGATCTGTCGCCGATCCAGACGCACAGCTTCGCGCTCGACGATGCATTGAGCGCGTTCGAGCAGGGAAAGAAAGCGACCGAAGCCGTCAAGGTGACGCTCGAGATTGCCTGATCGCATCAGGCCCAACCGAACAGGCAGGACTTGCGAGCCTTGCAGCAAGTAGCGCGATACAAGGCATCCTCGTATGGGTGAAATTCGCGCAGATGTACGTGCAGGCGGCGTTCGCGCCGTCCTGGAAGGTGGCGGGCGTGAGAACCGCGGGATGAAATCTACCGATGAGACGCGATGGAGCCGACCTCTTTCGCGACAGGGATTCCATGTGCCTTTGGCAAGGGAGTTCGTGACTGTCGTCCTCTCGACGATTGCGCTTGTCGTTATCTGCCGTCTCGTCGCGCCCTCGTCCGTAACGTATGGAAGCCTGGCGGGAAGTCTGCCCTTTGCGGCCATTATCGCAATTGTCGGGCTGGGGCAGTTGCTGGTCGTTCAGCAAGGAGGCTTTGACCTTTCGCTTGCGGGGGGAGTCTCGCTCGCAGTCGTCATATCGACTCACTATCCGCAAGGAGACAATGCTCTGCTCCTCCCGGCGGTCGTACTGGCGATCGCTTGCGCAATCCTGGCCGGTTTGGCAAATGGCATTCTGGTGAGTTTCTTCAGGCTCAATGCCATTGTCGCGACAATCGGCGTGAACGCTCTGCTCTACGGCGGCGTATTTGCTGTTTCTGGCGGCGTGCCTAAAACAACAACCACCTTGTTGGCAGCAATTGCCGGTGGCCAAGCATTGGGACTTCCCAACACCGTCTATTTCGCGCTCGCCACTTTGCTCGTGGTTTCATTCATCTTGAAAAAGACTGTTGCCGGAAGGCGCTTCGAAGCGATCGGCGCCAATCCGTTGGCTGCTCGCGCCGTGGGACTTCGCGTGCGGCTTCATCAACTTCTGGCCTATGTCTATGCCCAACTACTCTATTGCATGGCTGGCGTGCTTCTGGCCGGCGTTACCCGCGAACCGACGGCATTCCAAGGCGACTCCCTGCTCCTGCCATCCGTTGCCGTCGTTGTTCTGGGCGGAACATCGTTGCTTGGCGGTCGTGGCTTTCCGATCTCTACCGTCATCGCCGCGTTTTTTCTAAACCAACTGAGCCAGTTCGCACTTGCAGTTGGTGTGCCGTATTCTGCTCAAACCATCATCCAAGCTTTGGCCTTGGGTTTTGGCATTGGTGTTTACTCGGTCCGGTGGACGGTAAACGTGGTTAGACAACCACGCCAACTTGAAGGGAGGTAAGAATGAGGATCTCTGTTGGACAAAAACTCGCGCTTGGCGCGGCGTCGACGGTCATGGCCCTCGCGTTCTCCAATTTGACTCAGGCCGAAACGCCTTCGTGGTGCGGACCAAAGAAGGCATCGATTGCGCTGCTCGATGGTTACGGCGGCAACAGCTGGCGCCAAGTGACGACCGCATCCGGCAAGCAGGAAGCCCTCAAGTGCCCCAGCATCACAAGCTACGAATATGCTGACGGCCAGGGCGACACCCAAAAGTCGATCTCCGACATCAAGGCCATGGCCGCCAAGGGCATCGACGCCCTTGTCGTCTTTCCTGATGCTGGGCAGGCGATGCTGCCGGCGATCACAAGCGTCTACAAGTCGGGCAAGGTCATCGTACCCTACCGCGTCTCGGCCGGAGGCAAGGCCGGCGTGAACTATACCCAGTTCGTTGGTGACGATTTCAAGACGGACGGCCGGAACTGGGGCGAATGGATCAAGAGCATCCTGCCAAAAGGCGGCAACCTTTTGTTCCTGAGCGGTCCCGCGGGCAACAGCCAGGGTCTGGATGAACTTGAGGGGCTGAAGTCTGTGCTCGGACCCGAGTACAAGTTCATCAACCCGGAGCCCTTCGACGTGACAAACTGGGATCCTGCATTGACGCAGAAGGTTCTTACGGCTGAAATCGCGAAGAATGACAAGATCGATGTCATCGTTTCCGATTTCGGGCCGTCGTTGGTCGGTGCGCTTCCGCTGTTCGAAAAATCCGGCCGGTCAATCCCGGCGCTCGCCACATCCGACGGCAATTCGCTGGGCTGCTTCTGGACGGACCATCAAAAGAACAACCCGGACTTCAAGCTATTCACCGTATCGACTGAAAACGACAACGCTCGCCTCGCCGTCCAATGGGCGGTCGCCGAGGCGACGGGCGGCAAGCCGCCTGAGGAGACGACCTTCAAGGGCCCTGTCTTCGAGAATTCCGTGACTGGCAAGCCGAATCCGGTCAAGTGCCGCGCGGATCTGCCCGGTCAGATCTATTTGTCGGCCGAGCTGTCTGCAGAGGAGCAGACGAAGGCTATCAACACCAAGTAGCGCCACTCGTGCCCCGGGAGTGAGAAAACCGTCCGGGGCACGACCCCTTCGGACAATGTCGGATATGGACTTAGGCGGAAGCTTGCTCGTGGATGCTTATAAAGAAGCGCCTCATCTACCTGGCGGATCGGGACATGGCGCCGTGATGATCCGCCTGTCCAACATTTCAAAATTTTATTCGGGCGTCCCCGCGCTCCGCGACGTGAGCGTTGAGTTCTATTCTAGTGAGGTCCACGCAATTCTCGGGGAAAACGGGGCCGGCAAATCCACCCTCATGAATATCATTTCAGGGGCAGTTCATCCCGAATTGGGCGAGATCAGCGTCGGAGACCGCCGGATCTCACACATGTCTCCGGAGGTTGCCGCATCATTGGGAATTGCCATTTCCTTCCAGCAACCGGCCATCCTCGACGATCTCTCGGTGCTCGAGAATCTCCAAGTAGCATTGCCGAAATCGGTGTTCGCCGGAAAATCGGCGCCAATCGCAGCCAAGGAGATGCTGGATACCGTCGGCCTGCACGTTCCCATGCGCATGCGGGCTGATGCACTAACAGTCGCACAAAAACACCTTTTGGAAATCGCCAAGGCGTTGGCGATTAAGCCAAAAGTTCTGATGCTTGATGAGCCCACGGCATCGCTCGATCAAGATTCGACCGAAATGCTTTTCCGACGCGTTCGAGATGTCGTCAAGGCCGGTACGTCCGTGATCTACATCACGCACCGGCTTGCGGAGCTTCGCCAAATCGCTCATCGAGTCACTGTACTTCGCGACGGCCGGATCCGGGGCGGAGGACTGGTAAATGAGATCGGTGACGCTGACCTCTTGAGCATGATTGTTGGGCGGACGCTCGGATCAACGTTCCCGCCGAAGCCCAACCATTTCTCGAAAGAGGCAATCCTATCAGTCAGGTCGCTGAACGGCAGAGGATTCGAGGACATAACTTTCGAACTTGCGCAGGGGCAGATCGTCGGCGTGGCCGGAGTGGAGGGTAATGGACAGTCAGAATTGATGCGGGCGCTTGCTGGACTTCAGCCATCCGAGGGCGCTGTAAATCTTCACAAACGTTTCGTCAAAACCAAGGACCTTCTGCAGGAAGCGGCGTTCATATCATCGGACAGGCATACGGAAGGCTTGGCTGCAGGCCTCACCGTTCGCGAAAACGCTTCATTCGCAGCCCTCGACAAGTTTTCCACGTTCGGAGTTATGCGCAAGAAAAAGGAATTGGAGCAGGTGGGCGCGACGTTCAGCTCGCTTGCCGTCAAGACGCCGAGCATGGAAGCGCCAATTCTTTCGCTTTCAGGCGGCAACCAGCAAAAAGTTGTGATGTCGCGTGCTTTGCTGTCCGAGCCACGCCTCATCGTTGCCGACGAGCCGACGCAGGGCGTCGATGTCGGAGCACGAGCCGAAATTTACCGCATCTTAAGGGAGGTATCGAGCTCCGGCACACCAGTGATTGTGAACTCATCGGACGCGACCGAACTTGAGGGATTGTGTGACAAGGTTATCGTCCTGTCCCGCGGGCGTGCCGTCACGACGTTGACCGGGGCTGATGTTTCGGAAGCTCGCATTGTGGCCGCTGCCGTGAATGCCAATACCCATTTCGGGGCCAGCGCTTTGCTGCGGAAGGCCCACTCTACCAAGGGAGGCCTGCGCCATTTTCTGCAATCAGATAATGCCCCCGCGGTTCCTCTCGCGCTCGTCATCATACTGCTGGGGCTTTATGTATTCAGCCGAAACGCCAATTTCCTGTCTACATTCAATGTTTACAACATCCTTACGCTGGCTACCGCCCTGGGGTTCATTGCACTTGGGCAAACCATCACGCTGTTGCTAGGGGCCATCGACCTGTCGGTCGGTCCGCTCGCCGGTTTTCTGGTCGTGGTGGCTTCGTTCTTCATAAACGACGACAGATCCACGCTCGTGATCGCGTTTGGTTTCCTCATGGTATTTTTTTCTGCCTTTGTCGTCGGGACGGTGAACGGAATTCTGATTCGCTTTGCAAATTTCACGCCGATCGCAGCAACGCTTGCCATGTACATTGGCCTGCAAGGCATGAGTTTCCTGCTTCGCGACAATCCGGGCGGGTACATCAATGCGGACATTGTGCAGATTTTCACTTCGCAGATCGGCCCGTTCCCGGTGGCGTTCATCGCCTTGGCTGCAATGGCCATCGCCGGCGAATACTTGCTCCGCAAGACGAGGCTCGGCTTGCGCCTGCGGGCGACCGGTTCCTATGAAGAGTCTGCACGTCGGGTGGGGGTTCGGGTCGATGGCGCCTTCCTCTTCGGCTACATCTCCTGCTCTCTTTTGACGGCGATCGGCGCGTTGATGCTGATGAGTCAGCTTGGCGTCGGCGATCCGCGCCAGGGAATAAATTACACGCTGTCAAGCATAACTGCGGTCGTCCTCGGCGGGACAAGCCTCCGTGGCGGGCGCGGCACATTCATCGGCACCGTGCTGGGCGCAGTGTTGCTGACCGAAGTCTTGAACGCCGTTGCCTTCCTGGGGTTCACGGAGACCTACCAATATGTATTCCAGGGCGCGCTCATTGTCGCTGCGGCGCTCATCTATGCGACGGCGCGCGGACTTGGTCGCAGTTGAGAGGCGCAGCTTCCTGTGAAAACGGGGAATCAAGGAGAGGCGGAATGACCGAGCAACTGACCGTCGTTGCGCATCTGCGCGCCCTGGACGGGCAGATTGAGGGAACCAAGGCATTCCTCTTGGGTCTGATCGAGCCCACCCGCGCCGAGCCCGGCGTTGTCCGAATATTGGTTGCACCAGGACCGCGATGATCCGGCCGAGTTCACGTTCTACGAGAACTGGACAAACCGAGCGGAGTGGGACAAACACATGGAAAAACCTCATCTGCAAAAGTTTGCCGAGGTCAAGGACAAGATTTTCGAACTGCAGAAGCTGCGGCTGATGACCATGATCTGCGACCCGGTGTCGAAGCGGTGAGCGGCGGCTTGCCAGGATTGGCGGGCACGGATCATGTGGGGTTCACCGTGCCCGACGTGGAGGCGGCGACGCGGTTCTTCGTCGATGTGATTGGCTGTACGCTCGTATTCGAAATCGGACCGTTCCAGTCGGCTGACGACTGGATGCAGGTGCACCTTGGCGTCGATCCCCGCGCAGTCGTCCGAAAGCTTCGCATGTTTCGGTGCAAGACTGGCCCGAGCTTCGAGATATTCGAGTACGAACTTGAGGGCGCATGTGCGACACCGCCACGCAACAGCGATGTGGGCGGACATCACTTGGCTTTCTATGTTGAGGACATTGGCGCTGCGGTCGCCCACCTGAAATCGCATGGGATAGCCGTCCCAGGGGATCCGGTGACAATGGCGGCCGGACCCACAAAGGGCCTGACCTGGGTCTATTTCCTGTCGCCGTGGGGCATGCAACTCGAATTGGTCAGCTATCCTGCAGGTATGGCGGTTGCAAACCAAACTCCAGGGGCTCTCTGGTCACCGAGGGAAAGCTGAGAACACACTGAGGCTTGCAGCGGACCCGGGCGGACCGCTTGTGCGGGCGAAATGCTCGCTTTGCGACGAATGGGGGAGCACGGGCTGGGAAGAAGATCTCAACGAGGCGGAGCCTTTCTGTATTCGCCGAGGTCCGCTTTTCCAGAAAGGCGCATCGACACTGCCGAGAGTTCCGCTTCGACGCAAGGCGTCCCCCGCGCCAGCAATTAGACGAGCACCATGCCTCCATCCGCCATGATGACTTGCCCGGTTATGTAGTCGGAGTCTGCAGAGGCAAGGAAAGCCGCGATACCGGCCAGATCCACGGGCTTCGAAGGAAAACCCAGCAGAATGCTTGATGAGAACGACTCGATGAATTCACCCTTCTGCTTTATGACGCCCCTGTCGATCATATCCTGTTCAAGGCCATCCCAGAGCGGCGTAAGCACCACGCCAGGCGCAAACGCGTTGACGGTGATTCGGTTCTTGGCAAATTCACGCGCGCCGGCCTGAGTCAGCGAGATTACGGATGCTTTGCTCGCGCAATAGGGCGCGAAATCCGCGTAGCCCTGTCGCCCTGCGATAGAGGCTGTGTTGATGATCTTGCCGCCGCTCCCCTGCGCGATCATTTGCCGAGCCGCTTCCTGGGTGCCGACCAAGACGCCGTAGGCGTTCACGCGCATGATGCTGTTGAAGTTGTCTTCATCCACTTCCATGAAGGGAAGCGGCCGATTGAAGCCGGCATTGTTGAACATGACGTCGAGCCGCCCAAACCGTTCGACAGTTGTCTGAATCGCGTCTCGCATTTGCTGCCGCTCCGCGACATCGAGCGTCACAGCTATGGCCTGTTGGCCCTCTTGGATCAGGCTGTCAGCGACGGATTTGGCCTTTGCGCCGTTGATGTCCGCTATCACAACGGAGGCCGCTTCCTCCGACAGGCGGCGGGCAATCCCTTCGCCGAGGCCCTGAGCCCCGCCAGTGACAATCACGACTCTATCCTGAAGCCTGGCCATAGCGTTTTTCTCCGTTGCGCCGATCCAGCGCGCTTTGCCAATGTAAGCTTTTAAGTCGATCTTCGCGCTGCCGATTTTGGCGCATGTCCAAACTTAGACTTGAAGTAGCGACAAACAGACTGGCATTCGTGGTTGAATGCGTATCGATCTCCAGACAAGTGACCGAACTTTAGGCGCGAGTCTAGCTAATCGCCGAAAATTGGGAATTGCGCACTTCGGAGCCGGCGCCTTTGAGGTAGAGTCAGCGCCGGCATCGACGTGGGGCGACCCGCGGCCATGTCGCTCAACTTCGACAGAAGCGATTCGTCGTTTAATACCTCCTCGATCTCAACGCGACGCAGGCCGCCGTTCGCGCTGG
>JAFAME010000300.1 GCA_019233695.1 Methylobacteriaceae bacterium | reverse complement strand
TCTCGTAGGTTTCGACGATCGCATCGAGGGCGGCCGGATCGACATAGCCTTTCTCGACGAGGATCGTTTCGAGCGCCTTCACCCTCAATGTCATGTCGGAGAGCTCGGAGCCGCCGTGTTCGCCGTGCGCGCGATCGTCGGAGTGCGAATGGCCGGGCTGGTTCACCGTGGAGTTCCTTTTGCCGAATGGCGCCCATCATCCGATTTGACGCGGGGTGATTTCAAGCAAACATTTGTTGCCAACCCGATGCCCAATTCGAACCAGGACGAAATGAAGGCGGCCGAGCTCTTCGACCTCACCGGCGCGATCGCCCTTGTTACCGGCGCCTCCTCCGGCCTCGGCGAACGCTTCGCGCGCACGCTTGCGGCCAACGGCGCCAAGGTCGTGTGCCTGGCGAGGCGCCGGGATCGGCTCGACGCGCTCGTGGCCGACATCGTCAAGGCGGGCGGGGCGGCGATTGCCTGCGAAGCCGACGTCACCGACGCCGCGGCGGTCGGCCGGGCATTCGATGCGGCCAAAGCCGCGCTCGGCGACGTCTCGATCCTCATCAACAACGCCGGCATTGCCGAGGTGAGCCGCCTTGCCGACCAGTCTTTTGAGACCTGGCGCCGCGTGCTCGATGTCAACCTCGACGCGGTCTATTCGATCGCACAGGAAGCCGCCCGCCGCCTCGCGCGGGCACAAAAGCCGGGCGTGATCATCAACATCGCCTCGGTGCTGGGATTTGCCACCGCCAAAGGGCTTTCGGCCTACGCGGTTGCCAAAGCAGGGGTCGTGCAGCTGACGCGGGCGCTGGCGTTGGAGCTCGCCCCGGCGGGCATTCGCGCCAATGCCATTGCGCCCGGCTGGATCGTCACGGAGATCAACCGCGATTTCCTGGCAAGCCCGAGGGGGGCGGCCATGGTGCGCTCGATCCCGCTGAAGCGTTTCGGCCAAACCGGCGACCTCGACGGCGTGCTGCTGCTGCTCGCCTCCGATGCCGGGCGCTATATCACGGGCGCAACCTATGTCGTAGACGGCGGCCAGCTGATCGCGCTCAGCAGTTGAACGCTCGCCGCGCCGGAGCCGAGCATGGATTTCACCCTGCCTCCCGAGATCGAAGACGTCCGCCGCCGCACTCGCGCCTTCGTCGCCGAACACGTCCTGCCGCTCGAGGCCGACCCCGACAGCTACGACGCGCACGAGAACATCCGGCTCGACCTCTTGCGCGAGATCCAGGCGAGGGCCAAGGCCGCCGGTCTCTGGGCGCCGCAGACGCCCGTCGAGCTCGGCGGCATGGGACTGCCGATCATCGGCTGGGCGGCCATGTACGAAGAGGCGAACCGGTCGATTTTCGGGCCCGTCTGCTTCAACGCCGCCGCGCCCGATGACGGCAACATGAATCTTCTCGTCAAGGTCGGCACGGCGGCGCAGAAGGACAAATGGCTGAAGCCGATCGTCGAGGGCAGGGTGCGTTCGGCCTTCGCCATGACGGAGCCGCACCCGGGCGGCGGCTCCGACCCTTCGATGATCCTGACGAAGGCCGAGCGCAAGGGCAACGACGCCTGGCGCATCACGGGGCGCAAATGGTTCATCACCGGGGCCGGGGTCGCCGATCATTTCATTCTCGTCGCCCGCACCTCCGATGAGCCGCGCAACGGGCTTACGGCCTTTCTGTTTCATCGCGACCAGCCGGGCTGGCGGATCGTGCGGCGCATTCCGATCATGGGGCCGGAGGAGCACGGCGGCCATTGCGAGCTCGTCTTCGACGGGCTCGAAATCACCGACGAGAACGTGCTGATGGGCATCGGCGACGGGCTGCGCATCACCCAGATCAGGCTTGGGCCGGCCCGCCTCACCCACTGCATGCGCTGGCTCGGCCTTGCCAAGCGCTGCATGGAAATCGCCCAGGCCTATGTCGCCGAGCGTCAGGGCTTCGGCATCAGGCTCGCCGAGCGCGAAAGCGTGCAGATCAAGCTCGGACAGGTGGCAACCGCCATCGAGATCGGGCGGCTTCTCGTCATGCATGCCGCCTGGAAGCTCGATCAGGGAGAGAAGGCGCGCAAGGAAGTCTCGATGGCGAAGAACCACGTCGCTGCCACCCTGCACCTTGCAGCCGATGTCGGCATCCAGCTCAACGGCGCACGCGGCTATTCGAAGGACACGGTGCTGGAGTGGATCTACCGGGCCGCCCGGGCCGCCCGCCTCGTCGACGGCGCCTCGGAAGTGCACGAGATGGTACTGGCGAAGGCCTATGCGAAGGAGGGCGACGGGTTCTGGGCATGGGGGTGAGAGAGGCGGGGCGCTAAGAAGCCTGCGGGCCGCTCGCTCGTTGTTCATGTGGTCCGGTCTGTCACGATGAGCCCAGGCACGCGCTCGAACTCGTGGCGGTTGGTCGTGACCAGCGCCACCCGGCGGCGTCGCGCCTGCGCCGCAATCAATAGATCGTACGGCCCAATGGGCGTTCCCTTCGCTTCGAGATGCGCGCGGATGTCGCCGGCTTCCGCCGCGTCATCTGCGTCAAATCGGATGACGTCGAAGCGGCCCAGGAGAAAGGCTTCAAGGACACGCGCGGACGCTTCAGACTGGCGGCTCTTTGCAATTCCATAGGTCAGCTCGAACAAGACAATCGTCGGTATCAGAAGGTGGGTCCCTGCAGCCAATTCCTCCTGCAATCGTTCATCGATGCGCGGAAGGCGCTTGTTCAGCGCGAAGATGACAATCCCCGTATCGAGACAAAACACGGATCAATCAGGCGAACGTGATCGAATCATCGGCCTCGATGGGCAGGTCTTCGGGAATGCTTTCGATCAGAAAATCCGCGGCGCCAAGTTGGTCAAGCCGCGCGCGCCATGCCGTCACATCAAAGGGCGTCTTCAGCGGCTCGAGGATGACCTTGTCGCCAACCTTGCTGACGCGCACCTCGGTGCCCTCGAAGCGGTACTCTTTGGGCAATCGCACGGCTTGGCTGCGGCCATGCATGAAAAGCTTGGCGGTGGTCCTCTTCTTGGAAGCTGATTTTTCGGCGCGTGCCGTCATGGTGCTCTCGGACAATGGGATCTCAAGGTAGGCGTTGCTCGGCGTTTTAGTCAATCTCGCTGCTCGATGTCGCCCACCGTGAGGAAAGATGTACCTTCGAAATGGCGGGGAGGGACATGCTCTCAAGCGCCGCGTGCGGCACCATGGAGTGGATCTATCGGGCCGACTGTGCCGCGCGCCTCGTCGAAGGCGCCTCGGAAGTGCACGAGATGGTACTGGCGAAGGCCTATGCGAAGGAGGGCGATGGATTCTGGGCCTGGGGGTGAGAGCAGGCGTTGGGCCGAAGCTGGCGAGGGCACCGCGCTCACGATGACCAATCCGTAACGATGAGGCCCGGCACGCGCTCGAACTCGCGGCGGTTGGATGTCACCAGGGTCGCACCCCGGCTGCGTGCCTGAGCGGCTATCAGATAGTCGTAGTAGCCAATCGGACTGCCATGGCTTTCCAGATGCGCGCGAATGTCTCCCGCGTGGCGGGCGTCCTCGATCTCGAAAGGGAGCGGCGTGACCGCCAAGCCCAGGAACGCTCTCAGGGCTGCCTCGCTCTTCGCTCGTCGGTCGCTTTTCCTGGCTCCGTAGTACATTTCAAACAGAACGATGGCAGGTATGCCGATTTGTACCCCGGCTGCAAGGTCGTCGTTCAGGCGCACGCGCACCTCAGCGGGTCGAAGATTGATCGCCGCAATGACGATATTGGTGTCGAGGCAGATCATCTCTCGAAAAAAGAACGCGGATCGGGTCCGGCAGGAGGATCGTCGAACCCTTCTTTGGGAAACAAGTCCTCGCCTTGTCTTATTGTGTCAATTTCATTCCAAACCGTTTCGATCGAAGCGCGGTCATGCGCGATGGGCTCGAGTACGACTGCCCGACCCTCTCGCCGCACGCGTACCTCGGTGCCCTCGAATCGGAACTCCTTGGGCAGCCGCACGGCTTGGCTGCGCCCATGCATGAAGAGCTTGGCGGTGGTCCTCTTCTCAGGGACCGATTTCTTGGTGCTTGCCGTCATGGTGCTCTCCCCGGACAGGAATATCTACCAAAGGTAGATATCGAAGCGCCTTTCGTCAATCGAGCTGCTGTCGGCTTAGCCCCGTAGCCCGAAGAAGCGAAGCGAAATCCGGGGGGCCGGCCCGCGCGAGGCAATTGATCCGCCTTACGTGCGCGGCAATCCCGGATTGCGCCGCGCTCCATCCGGGCTACGGCATTTGTCACACCCCGGCCGCACCCCCGTCGGCGCGTGGATCATGCGCGGCGGCGACCTGCCCGCCGCTTTCGCGCAACAGCGCACCGGCATGGCCGAAGCCGTCGGCGTACGGAAGCGGGTGCCACTCGATCGTCTGGCCCGCGTTCTCCAGCGCACCCGCGACCGCCGGATCGAAGCGCGCCTCCAGCCTGACGACCGGTGTCTTCTCGCCCCACATCCTGCCGAGGAGAAACCGGGGCGCGTCGAGCGCCGCGGCC
>JAFAME010000257.1 GCA_019233695.1 Methylobacteriaceae bacterium | reverse complement strand
CATCAGCCGGCTTCCTTCATGAGCATGCGAATCGCGTTGAGCTTGGTCTTGAGCGAGGCATCGACCATGCGGCTGCCGAGTCTCACGATCAGCCCGCCGATGATCGATGGGTCGGCCTTGAAGGCGACGTTGACCGACTTGCCCCCGGTCACCTCCTTCAGGGCGTCCTCGAGCGCGCCGCGATGATGCTCGGCAAGCGGCTCGGCGACGGTCACTTCGGCCCGCGCCACGCCCTTGGCCGCATCGTTGAGCGCCCGATAGGCGCCGATCATATCGCGGATCGCAAACAGCCGACGCTTCGAAGCGACAAGCTTGATGAAATTGGCGGCAGGGCCGCGGATGCCGGCCCCTTCGAGGATGGCCGTCAGCGCCTTGACCTGAGACTCGGCCGTGAAGACGGGGCTGCGCACGAAGCGGGCAAAATCAGGGCTCTCGTCGATGAGCCTTGCGAACGTGTCGAGATCGGCGCCGACTTGATCGGTCGCCCGCTGCTCCTGGGCCAGAGCGAACAGGGCCGACGCATAACGTCCAGCCATCCCCGATATGATCGCCTCTTGCTGAGCCACTCTGATCTCTTCGCTCTCGGCCGTCGGTCAAGAGGCCGCAAACACCAAATCTAGCCGCTGCGGCGGCGGCTGCAATCCTCAAGCCGAAGCTGTCATCGGAAGAGAGTCGAGCAATCGCGGCGCCGCCCTCGCCTCAAAAGCGCGGGTCACGTAACATATGCATTTTGGGCGCGCAACACCGGCGGCGGGGCTGCAAGGCACGCCTCGGACCGCGCCGGTCCACAGGTCCCGCCCTGCATCTAGCCGATGGGCGGAAATTTGGCTGCTGAGAGGAATTGCTCGATTTTGCCTTTGTCGGCCGCGCTGATCGGATATTCGTGCGTCCCATTGCCGAAAGGCGCGCCCCCGACGACAACCCTCACCAAGGGCCCCTTCGGCGGCTGCGCATCGTTGATCGTGCACGTCAGACTGGGGTGGAAAATAAATATGCTGCCGCGACAGACGAGCGTATCCTTCGAAGCCCTGATGTCGTTGGCATCGAATGATTGATTGCTGTCGGGCGGCAGCGCTGCCGGATCATGGCCTTTATGCCAAAGCTCGAACTGGATGTGGGCCGTGCTGTCCCCGGTCTTTTGCAGCTCGATCTGAAAATGCTCGCCCGTCGGGGCATCCGAACCGATCTTGACTGACGGTTGCATGTTCCCCTCCCGATGACTTGAGCCAGCGGCAAAGCCGCCGGCAACGAATGAATTCTCGGCAATCACCGCGTCAAGTCTAACCCGGCAACTCCAGGATGTCGCGCGGAGAAAATGCACGCATTCAGATGGCAATCGCCGGCACGTGCGAGCGCCGGAATGGCAGATTTGTCATCCCGGAAGCGGGAAGCGCTATCCGGGAATCCGGGGACAAGCGACTGACAAGGTGAATATTTCGGCTCCCGACGCTGCGCACCGCTTCGCGGTGTCCCGCCCGGGACGACGCCGCTGAACCGACTGATCTAGAGAAAACTCTGCGGATCGACATCGACGGCCACCCGTACGCTGCCGCGCAACGGCGGGCCTGCGGCAAGAAGGGCGCGCAAAAACCCTTGCACGTCGGCTTGCCGCTCCGCCTTCACTAAAAGGCGGAAGCGGTGTCGCCCGCGCATGACGGCGATCGGCGCCTCTGCAGGACCAAGGATCGTGACCCCAGGTGCCTTTTCCTCTTCTGCGAGATCGACGCCGAAGTCGACGAATCGCCACTTCGGCGAGGCGGGCAGCGTGCGGGCAGTGCGCGCCAGGGCGCGTGCATGCGATTCGGCCGAAGTCCGGTCGTTTGCCGAAACGATCAGCGCGACGAGGCGTCCGAATGGGGGCAGGCCGGCAAGCTGCCGTGCCGCGGTCTCCTCGCGATAGAAGCGCTCCATGTCGCCCGAAAGGAGCGCCCGGATCACGGGGTGCTCGGGTTGCCAGGTCTGCAGGAGGCCGCGCCCCCTGCCCTCGCCTCGCCCGGCGCGGCCGGTCACCTGCTGAATGAGCTGGAAGGTGCGCTCGGCGGCGCGCGGATCGCCGTTGGCGAGGCCGATGTCGGCGTCAATCACCCCGACGAGCGTCAGCTTCGGGAAATTGTGACCTTTGGCGACGAGTTGCGTCCCGATGACGATGTCGAAAGCCCCTCCCGCGACTTCGGCGAGCTCGCGGCGCAGCCGCTCGACGCCGCCGGGAAAATCCGAGGACAGCGCCAGAGTGCGTGCTTCGGGGAAGGCTCGCGCCACTTCCTCGGTCAGACGCTCGATGCCCGGCCCGCAGGCGGTGAGCGAGTCGACCGTTTCACACTTCGGGCAAGCGTCCGGCCGACGCTCAAGATGACCGCAATGGTGGCACAAGAGGGCGCGCCGAAAGCGATGTTCGACGAGCCAGGCCGAGCAGTTGGGACACTGGAAGCGGTGGCCGCAGTGCCGGCACAGGGTGAGCGGTGCATAGCCGCGTCGATTGAGGAACAGCATCGCCTGTTCGCCGCGACCGAGGGTCTGCGCGACGCTCTCCGCGAGGGGCGGCGACAGCCATTTGCCGCGCGCCGGCGCCTCGGCGCGCAGGTCGATGGCTGCAAGGTCCGGCAGCGCCCGCCCGCCATAGCGCGCCGCAAGCCTCACCCGCCCATAGCGGCCCTGTGCGGCATTGACCTGCGTCTCGATCGATGGGGTCGCCGAAGCGAGAATCACCGCCGCCCGTTCGAGCCGGCCGCGGACGACCGCCATGTCCCGGGCGTGGTAGCAAACGCCGTCCTCCTGCTTGTAGGCCGCCTCATGCTCCTCGTCGACGACGATCAGACCGAGTTCCTTGAAGGGCAGGAAGAGGGCGGAGCGTGCCCCCGCAACGACGCGCGCCTCGCCCGATGCGGCGGCGACCCATAGGCGGGCGCGCCTGCGAGCCGTGACGCCCGAGTGCCACTCGCCCGGACGCACGCCGAAGCGCCGGGCAAAGCGGTCGAGGAACTGCGCGGTGAGCGCAATCTCGGGCATCAGAATCAGCACCTGCCTGCCGCTGCCGAGGGCCGCCGCGACCGCCTCGAAATAGACTTCGGTCTTGCCCGAGCCGGTGACGCCCTCGAGCAGCGTGACCGAGAAGCCACCGCGGGCCGCTGCGACCAGGCTTTCAGTTGCTGCGGCCTGCGAGGGCTCCAGGCAAGGCGCCGCAAAGCCGGGATCCGGCGGCAAGGCAACCGGTTCGGCCGGCATGGCGACCGCCTCGAGCGTACCTTCGTCGATCAGCCCGTCGATGACGCCTGTCGAGCAGGCCGCGGCTTCCGCAAGGGCCGCCTTGGAACAGGCAAGACCGCCTTCGGCGGCGGCCAGCACCCTGGCACGAGCCGGCGTGAGCCGCGGCGGCGGCGCACCTGCCAGGCGCACGCCGATCCGCGCCGGCTCGGGGCCGGCGTGTTCGGGCGCGCGCGCTGCCATGCGCAGCACCATGCCGCGCGGCGCGAGCGTCCAGCGCGCGACCCAGTCGATGAACCGGCGCAGAGGCGCGCCAAGCGGCGGCAGGTCCCGCTTCGCAAGAACGCTCTTCAGATTGCCTCCCGCACCAGGCGGGAGGCTGTTTGTCTCCCACACGACGCCGGTCGTCTCGCGCGTGCCGAGCGGAACGGTGACGAAGTCCCCCGCCGAAACGGCAAGCTCTTCAGGCACGCGATACGAATAGGGCGTCTCGACCGCAACGGGCACAAGCACGTCGGCGACGCGGACTTTTTTATCCAGCAGGGGAGGGTCGTCCCTCGTCACGGCTTTGGCCATGAGGTCATGGAAGGTCACTAGCATCGAATAGGGGCGGCTGCTTGCATTGCAAACTGCCCGTTAAGCGCGATCGACGACAGTTTTCAAATGGGCCTCGACACTTCGACTCTTCTCCCGGCCGGACCCGACGTCATCGTCGCGATGCGCCGCTGGCACGAGCATCTCGGCTCGGAGCGGCGCTTCTCACCGAAAACCCTCGATGCCTACGGGCGCGACGTCCGCCAATTCCTCACCTTCCTGACGGAGCATCTCGGCAGACGGCCGTCGCTTGCAACGTTTGGCGCGCTCACACCGGCCGACGTGCGGGCCTTCATGGCGCGGCGGCGCACCGAAGGATTGGAGAATCGATCGCTGATGCGGCTTCTTGCCGGCGTGCGCTCGTTCGCGCGATTTCTCGAACGCGAGGGGGTCGGCGAGGCCGCGGCCTTCGGGTCCGTGCGCACGCCGAAGATCCCGCGAAGGTTGCCGAAGCCGCTCAGCCCAAGCGATGCAAAGGATGTTGCGAAAGCCGAGACCCGTGCGGGCGAAGATCGCCCGCCCTGGGTCCTCGCCCGTGACGCCGCCGTCATCGCCCTCCTTTATGGTGCCGGATTGCGCATCTCGGAGGCGCTCGGGATCACGCGCCGGGATGCGCCGATTGGCGATGTCGACATGATCACTGTGATCGGCAAGGGCCGCAAGGCGCGCAGCGTGCCGGTGATCGCGCCCGTGCGGCGGGCTATCGAGGACTACCTCTCGCGCTGTCCATTCGTGCTCAAAGCCGAAGGACCTCTCTTCGTCGGGGCGCGCGGCGGCCCTTTGAGCCCGCGCATCATCCAGCTCGTCATCGAGCGGCTGCGCGGCGCGCTCGGTCTGCCGGATACGGCGACCCCGCATGCGCTGCGTCATTCCTTCGCGACCCATCTCCTGAGCCGGGGCGGCGATTTGC
>JAFAME010000233.1 GCA_019233695.1 Methylobacteriaceae bacterium | reverse complement strand
CCCTCATCCGACCCTCGCTGACGCGAGGGCCACCTTCTCCCGCGAGCGGGAGAAGGGGCGCCAACGACAGGCGGGATGCGGACATCGACTCATGAAGAACCCGCCGCCGCCCGCTGGTGATCGATCCGCTTCTTCATCTCCACGATCCGAGCGATGAAGTCGGGCCGGGTCTGCACGTCGACCGCGCGGGGGCGCGGCAGGTCGATGTCGTAGATGCCGGCGACCCGTCCCGGCCGGGCCGACATCACGACCACCCGGTCGGCGAGGAATAGGGCTTCCTGGATGGAATGCGTAATGAAGACGATGGTCTTGCGGGTCTCCAGCCAGATCTCTTGGATCAGCATGTTCATGTCGTCGCGGGTGAACGCATCGAGCGCCCCGAACGGCTCGTCCATGAGAAGGACCGAGGGGTCGACTGCCAGGCTGCGCACGATCGAGGCGCGCTGCTGCATGCCGCCAGACAGTTCGCGCGGAAACTTGGTCTCGAACCCGGCGAGCCCGACGCGGGCGAGGAGGCGCTCGATGCGCCCCGCATCGGGACGCGTGCGCTTCAGCTCGAAGGGGAGCTCGATGTTCTTCTGCAGGTTACGCCAGGGCAGAAGATTGGCGTCCTGGAAGATCATGGCGATCTGCGGATGCGGCCCGCGGATCACAGCGCCGTCAAGCAGCACGCGGCCGGCGCTGAGATCGTGCAGCCCCGCCATCGACCACAGGAGCGTGGTCTTGCCGCAACCGGACGGCCCGACGATGCACAGGAACTCGCCCTCGCGGACGTCGATCGACACCTTGTCGAGCGCGTGCACTGCACCGGTCTTGGTCTGATAGAATTTCGTGGCGCTGTCGATCACCATCCTGATCGGCGCCACCGTGCGCGTGGCGGCGATCGGCGCGATGCCGGCGATGCTCATTGCGCCCGCTCTTTCAGCGGAGCAGGGAACTTCCCCAGGCAATCCCCCGGATCTGCGCCGACACCCTCGCGCGCCGGCCTGCATTCAACGCCCATTCGACACCTACGCAGCACGTGACCGGCGGCGAACACATGTTCGAGCCTGCGTTTGCCGGCGATGATCTTGCGGATTTCGCGCGACTTCAACAGCAAATTCAGCCGGCCCTGCGGGACTATCCCGCTGCCGACTGCGACAATCGCGCCATCAGTTCGCGCGTCTGCAGATAGAGGGCCTTGTAGATGGCATACTGGCGGTCGTAGAGGCGGCGCGCCGCAGCGTCCGGCTCCTGCACCTTTACGGCCGCGTTCCAGCGCTCGATCTCGGCAAGCTGCGCATGGCCGGTCGCGACCGCACCGAGGAAGGCATTGCCATAGCTTGCCCCGGTGCTCGTGCGGCGCAGCACTTGTGGGTAGCCGCAGATGTCGGAGACGGCCGCGAGCCAAGCCGGGTTTTTCGTCCCGCCGCCAACCGCGATGAGGCGGTGCGGCGGCTGGCCGACATCCTCGTAGGTCTCGATGATGTGGCGCACGGCATAGGCGATGCCCTCGATGATGCCGCGGTAGACGTCGGCGCGCGTGTGGGTGAGATCGAGGCCGAAGATGCAGCCCTTGGCGCGCGGGTCGTGGATCGGCGTGCGCTCGCCCGAGAAATAGGGAAGCACGATCACGCCCTTGGCGCCGCGCGGCGAGGAGGCGGCTTCTTCGGCGAGGCGCGGCATGACCTCGGTCGGCGCCAGATCGCGGGCGAAGTTGTCGGCAAACCAGCGGGTCAGGGTGCCGCTCGTCGCCAGGCCCGACATGCTCGCGTGCGTGCCGGGAAAGAGCCAGGGCGCATACCAGAGGCGCGGATCGCCGACCTGCCGCCGCGTGATCAGGATGACGAAGATGGTCGAACCGTACATCAGCATCATGTCGCCCGCGCCGGTGACGCCGACGCTGACGGCCTCTGAGGCTGCGTCGATTGTCCCGCAGGTGACGGGAGTCCCCGCGGCAAGGCCAGTTTCGGCCGCCGCCCGCCCGGTCACCGCCCCGGCGATCTCGCTCGTCCACAGCAATCGCGGCAGCCGATGCCGCTCCACGATGCCCCGGGCGAGGTCATCGTCCCAGTCAAGTTTTGCGACATCGTAGAGAGGCGTGAAACCCGCCGCGGTATAGTGATCGATGACGTATTCGCCCGTCAGGCGATAGACGAGATAGGGCGTTGCGCTGAGAAACATTTGCGCGCGATCGTAAAGCTCGGGCCGGTTGTGCTTCAGCCACAGGATCTTCGGCCCAACCGACTGCGATGTGAGCGCGTTGCCGCAGCGCGCCATCAGCGTGCCCGCGCCGATCCGTTCGGTGAGTTCGTCGATTTCGGCGGCCGCCCGCGTATCGACGCCGTAGAGCACGCCATTCATCAGCGGCTCGCCCTTGGCGCCGACCGGCAGCATGCAGGGCCCGATCGCGCTGCAGGCCACGGCCGCGATGTCGTGCGGGTCGATCCGGGTCGCGGCCAGAAGCTGACGCGACAGCGTGACGAAATCGCCCCACCAGTCCTCGTCGGGGCGATGCTCGGCCCAACCGGGACGCGGCACGATCATCTTGTGGGGGGCGGCAGCCTGCGCTACCACCGCGCCGTCTGCCGCGACGAGCACGCCTTTCGATTCGAAGGTGCCGATATCGATGCCGAGGAAGTGGGTCATGGTTCGGTGGCGTCCCTGTCGAGGGTGAACCCGGGTCCGATCCTGCGCACTGCTTGGACAATCAGCTTCACGAGTCCGTCGAGATCCCGCAGGTCACAGACTTCGAGCGCGGAATGCGAATAGCGCATCGGAAAGCCGACATCGACGCAGGCGATGCCGGCGCCTGCCAGCTGGACGTAGGAATTGTCGGTGAGAACGCCGACGTTGGCGGCGCGCTGAAGGGCCACGCCGCCCGCCCGCGCCGCGTCGGCGAACAACGCCACAAGCGAGGGGTGCGGGATGGTGCCGTTGAGCGTGCCGCGGCCATGGAAATTGTAGAGGCTGATGCCCGGTCCCTGCCCCAGCGCGGCCTCCCCGAGGTGCCGCGTGTCAGGGGTGTCGGCGGCAAGCAGGAGATCGACCTGAATGGCGATGTCCGGCTTCAGGGCCTGCGCGGCAATCATTGCGCCACGAAGGTTGAACTCCTCCAACACCGAGAAAACGCAATGCAGGGTGGCAGACGGGCGGGCGGCGGCGAGCGCGCGGACCGCCTCGATGAGGACGGCGCAGCCGGCGCGGTCATCAACCGAGGTGCCGGCGATGCGGTGTTCGCCGAGCGGCATGACATTGGGCGCATAGACGATCGGGGTGCCGATCTCGATGCCGAGCGCGCGCGTTTCGGCAGCCGTCTCGGTGCCGATGTCGATAAAGAGCTCGCCGTGCGGCACGACCTTGAATTTTTCCTCCTGCGGGGTCGCGTGATGGCTCTTGTTGGCGATCACGCCGCCGACATCGCGCCCTTCGCCAATGCAAAAGAGCACCGGCGTTGCCGGCAGGGCTCGGTCGGGGATGCCACCGAGCCGCTCGAACCGGACGTAGCCATCGGGCTCGATCTTGCGTGCGACGAGGCCAAGCTGGTCCATATGCGCGTGCAGCATCAGCGACGGGGCCTGCGGGTCGGTTCCCTCGATGGTAGCGATCAGGTTGCCGGCAGCGTCGGTGTGGGCGGCAAGGCCGAAGCTCTCAAGCTCCTTGCGGATGCGGCGGCGGACGCGCCGCTCGCGGCCGCTCGGGCCGGGGATCAGCATGAGCTCGGCAAGGAGGGCCCGCAGACGGCTCGTCATCGTGCGTCGACTTTCTGCGGTCGGCGGAGCACGGCGGCGGCGGCCTACGTGCTGATGCCGGCGAGGCGCGCGCGCTGGCGGACGAGAGCCAGCACCGCGTCGATCATCGGGGTATCGAAGTCGACGAGATCGCCGAGTTCCGCCGCAGCGCCGACAATGGCGTCGATCTCCATCGGCCGGCCGCGCTCCAGGTCCTGCAGCATCGAGGTCTTGTGCTCGCCAACCGCGGCAGCGCCCTCCAGGCGGCGCTCGATCGAGATCGGCATCTCGATGCCGAGGCGGCTTGCGATTGCCTGCACTTCGCCCATGATCTTGCGGATCAGGGCCTGCGTGCCCGGGTCCTCGCACATCTGGCGCATGGTGGCGCCGGTCAGCGCGCTGATCGGGTTGAAGGCCGCATTGCCCCAGAGCTTGACCCAGATTTCATTGCGGATGTCGCTCTTGATCGGGGCACGAAAGCCCGCCGCGATCAGCACGCGCGACAACGCCTCGATTCGCGCCGAGCGCCTGCCATCGGGCTCACCCAACGTGAAGCGGTCGCCGGTGATGTGGCGCACGACGCCTGGCTCGGCAACCTCGGCCGCAGGGTAGACGACGCAGCCGATGACCCGGCCCGCTCCGATGCCCTGCCATTGCCGGCCGGCCGGATCGACGCTCGCCAGCTGGTGATCCCTGAAAGGGCCCTCGACGCCATGGAAATACCACCAGGGCAGGCCGTTCACGGCCATCACCACGGCGGTCTCAGGGCCGAATAGCGGCTGCATCTGATCGACCACGCCCGCGACGGCCTGGGCCTTCAGCGTCACGATGACGAAGTCCTGGGCCCCCGCTTCCGACGGGTCGGAGGTCGCATGCGGATGGACCGTGAAATCCTCTGCCTGGCCGACGAGGCGCAGGCCCCTGTCGCACACGGCTTCGAGGTGCGGACCGCGTGCGATCAGCGTCACCTCTTCGCCCGCTCGCGCCAGGCGCGCGCCGAGCAAGCCGCCGATGGCGCCGGCGCCGTAGATGCACAGTTTCAAGCCGGCATCCTCATGCGGTGAGGCCAAGCCGCGCCGCAAGGCCGATCCGCTGCACCTTCCCGGTCGGCCCTTTGGGGATCTCCGCAAGGAAAACGACGCGGCGCGGCGCCTTGAACTCGGCCAGGCGCTGCGCGACGAACTCGCGAATCTCCCGCTCGCTCGCCTGCTGGTCATCGCGCAGTACGATGGCTGCTGCGACCTCCTCGCCGAGCAGCGCGTGAGGAAGCGCAAACGTGACGGCCTGCGCGATGGCCGGATGGTCGAGAAGCACATCGTCGATCTCGCGCGGCGCGATCTTCTCGCCGCCACGGTTGATGATCTCCTTGAGGCGACCGCTGATCGTCAGATAGCCCTCCTCGTCCATCACGCCGAGATCGCCGGTGCGGAACCAGCCGTTGCGGAAGGCCTCGGCATTGGCGGCCGGGTTGTTGGCATAGCCGGACGTGATGTTGGGCCCGCGGATGACGATCTCGCCGACACCGCCGGCGGCGATCAGCGCGCCGTCAGGGGCCATGATCGCAACCTCGGGTCCTGCAGCGCGGCCGACCGTGCCGGGCTTGCGTGCGGCAGGCGGCAGCGGATTGCTCGCCATCTGGTGGGATGCTTCCGTCATGCCGTAGGATTCGATGACCGGGCAGCCGAAGGTCTCCTCGAGCGCCCGCATGACGGGCGGGGGGAGCGAAGCGGAAGAGGAGCGGATGAAGCGGAGCCGGCGCCGTTCGAGGATCTGACGGTTGCGGTCGGCGCGGGCGAGGATCGCCTGATGCATCGTCGGCACGGCCGAGTACCAGGTGGCGGCGGATTCGTCGAGCCAGCCAAAAAACTTCAGCGCATTGAAGCCCGGCGGGCAAAACACGCTGGCGCCGGCAAATAGCGAGGAGAGGAGCGCGCCTATGAGACCATGGATGTGAAACAAGGGCATGATCACGAGGCAACGATCGACGGGCGTCAGCCTCAGCGTCCCGGCAATGTTACGCGCCGACGTCATGAGATTGAAATGGCTGAGCGGGACGATTTTCGGACGCGATGTCGTGCCCGATGTGTGGAGGACGAGCGCCACGTCCTGCTTCTCGCCGAAGCTCACCGCAGACGGGGCAATCGGCTTGCCGTCGCGGAGCAGCCGAAGGCTTCCGGCGGGTGCCGACGCCACTGGCTCGACGTCGACGATCGGGATGCGCCGACGCGTCGCGACGGCTCTCGCCGGGGAATCGAGGCCCGCCTCGATCAGCAGCACCCGGGCTTCTATGTCGGAGAGGTAGAAATCGAATTCCTCCTCGCGATAGGCCGGATTGAGCGGTGCAGCGCGCGCTCCCGCCGCAACGCCCACGAACAGGGCGGCCATCTCGGGTCCGTTGGGCACGACGATGGCGGCCGAATCCGTGATTCTCACGCCGAGGCCGCGCAAGCCGCCGACGATCTCGGCGGACTGGCCGGCAAGAGCGGCGCGCGTCATCGGGGCCCGATCGGGCGCCGCAATCGCAATTGTCGCCGGATCGCCGGCTTCGATCAGCTCGTGCAGGGTGGCCGGAACGATCATCATCGCCTCACGGGCGCGGGAGGGCATTGTGGCCGCCTGAAGGCGATGCTGCTCGTATCACGCGACCGGCCGGGTGCAAACTGGCGGAGGAATTGGGAGATCAGCCATAGTGGCGCGAGGATGAAACCACACGCAGCAGGCTTTGGGGGAAGTCGCATGCCCACAACAGGCTTGGACCGCCCGATCCGCATCGGGCTGATCGGTGCTGGCGCCATCATGCGGCTCAGCCACGCGCCGACGCTTGCCCGTTCGCCCGACGCAGAACTTGTCGGCGTCTTCGACCGCGATCGGACGCGGGCGCAGGAGCTTGCCGGCACATATGGAGCCAAGACCTATAGTGAGCTTTCCACCCTCCTCGGCGCCGACATCGACGCGGTGATCGTCGCCACGCCGAACCGGAACCATCCCGAGGCCGTGATTGCCGCGGCCGAGGCCGGCAGGCATGTGCTGTGCGAAAAGCCGCTCGCCATCGACGTACAATCGGCCCGCAAGATGGTTGCTGCCTGCGCGGCGGCCAACGTCGTGCTGCAGGTAGGCTTCAACCAGCGCTTCTGGGCGCAGGTGCAGATCGCCAAGCGCCTGATCGAGGCCGGCTTCATCGGCCACATTCACGGTTTCCGTTCGATCTATTCGGAGCGCTGGAGCGCCTACCCGGCTGCCACCCGCTACCGCTACGATCTCGAACAATCAGGCGGCGCCACGATCATCGATCTGACGATCCATCGCATCGACCTTGCCCGCCATCTGATGGGCGAAGTCTCGGGCGTCTTCGCTGATCTCGCGCACAGCGCGCTCGCCGAGAAGGTCGACGACAACGTGTGGCTGCTGACACATTTTGCGAGTGGCGCCCGCGGCTCGCTCGCCGGCAATCGCTATTCTCCGGACATCGGCGACGGCACCAGCCTCTACGGCACCGAAGGCACGCTCCACATCGCCACCGAAACCATCAATCCGTTCCACGCGGTGCCGCTCGCCGTCTACACCGAGAAGAGCGCGAAGGATTTGCCCGACGTGCTGCGTGAGGCGCACTATCCGGACGCCTGGTGGAAATCGTTCGAGGGCGGATGGATCACCCTCAAGCCGCCCCGCCGCAATCCCTATGACGCGCAGCTTGCCGAATTCTGCAGCGCGATCCGGGAAAGCCGGCTGCCTGCAATTACAGGGACGGACGGGCTGAAGGCGCAGGAGGTCGTGCAGGCCGCGTATCTGTCGGTGCGCGACGGCGGCTGGGTAGGATTGCCGCTTCCCGATGATGCCCCCTTCGTTCTGCCTGAGTATTCGTAGCGGCGCTGCCGTAGGCAAAACGTTGGGTTCAAGCGGGTTGTCCCTCACCCGGCCAAGCCGGCAACACCTAGGCCACCCTACCCAGCACCCCGATTTTCTGTCAGGATTCGGGTGAGATCCAAAGCCGACCCGCCGCGAAGGCAGGGCCGGATAGCCGGCCCATCGAGGAGGAACGAATGGACCCGACCGCCACCCGCCTGCTTGGCCGCACCGGAGTGGCTTTGACGCAACTGGGATTTGGCGGCGCCCCGCTGGGTGACCTCTTCGAGACGGTCGATGATGCTCAGGCGCAAGCCACCTTTGCCGCGGCCTGGCAGGCGGGCATTCGCTACTACGATACGGCACCTTGGTACGGGCGCGGCCAGAGCGAGCACCGAACCGGTCGGTTCCTCTATCGGCTTCCCCGGCAAGACTACGTGCTTTCGACCAAGGTCGGCCGCGTGCTGTTCGCGCCTGCTCATCCGGAACGGTTCGACCGCGGCTTTTGGGCCGGCGGCCTCACGTTCCAGCATCGCTTCGACTACAGCTACGATGGCATCATGCGTGCCTATGAGGACTGTCTGCAGAGGCTCGGCATCCCGCGCGTCGATCTGCTCCTCATCCACGACCTCGACTTCTGGCACCACGCGACGGAAGCCAAGGTTGCCGCCTACCTTGCCCAGCTCTTCACGTCGGGGTGGCGAGCCCTGGCGCAATTGAAGGAATCGGGCGAGATTCGCGGCATCGGCGCGGGCATCAATGAGCTCGGAATGATGCCGCGCTTCCTCGATCTCATCGACATCGACTTCTTCCTGGTGGCGCTGCGCTACACGCTGATGGAGCAGCCCGTGCTTGATGCCGAGCTGCCGCGCTGCGCCGAACGCGGCGTCGGAATCGTCATCGGCGGCGTCCTCAACTCCGGCATTCTCGCGACGGGCGCAGTGGCGGGCGCCAAATACAACTATGCCGACGCCAGTCCCGAGGCCCTTGCCAAAGTGGCGCGGATCGAGGCCATTTGCCGAAAGCACGATGTGCCGCTCATCGCGGCGGCGCTGCAGTTTCCGCTCGGCCATCCAAGTGTCGCCTCGGTCATCCCGGGTGCGATCACGGCGGCCCAGGTCGAATCGAACCTCGCCCATTTTCGCCGGGCAATCCCGAACGACCTGTGGGCCGATCTGAAGCGCGACGGCCTCCTCCACCCGGACGCGCCGACACCGCATTAGGGGCTGCGCATGAATTTCAGGCTCGACCCCTCGCTGGTCGTCCCATGGCTCTTGACGCTGGTCACCGTTGGCGTCGGGATCTGGCAATTCTCGCAGCAACAGCAGGAGGCCCATCGGCAACCCTTCCTGCAGCAGCAGCTTGATCTGTGTTTCCAGGCTTCCGATGCCGCCGCACGCCTTGCTACGGAAACCGATCCCGCCGAATGGGAGAAGGCGCGCAAGACCTTCTGGCGTCTCTATTGGGGCACGCTCAGTATCGTCGAGGACAGGGGCGTCGAAGAGGCAATGGTCGAATTCGGAAAGCTTGTCCCCGACGCGCCGGTTGCCGCCCCGACGCTGCCGATGAAGTCGCTCGCGCAACCATCGTTCCAGCTTGCGCACGCCGCGCGCGACCTCATCCTCGCAAGCTGGAGGGTCGACCTCTCCCCGCTCGAACGCTTGCCGCAATGAACGGCCGGCATGGCGCACCTTGCCCGTCGCCGATCCGGATTTACCGATGACCGCCTCCCTGCACGAGGACTTCGAGCGCGCCAAGCCGCCGAAGCGGGGGTCCGATCGCAACTTCGGCATGCTCATGGCATCGGTCTTTCTGACCATCGCCGGCATCAAGCTGTGGCACGCATCGTCATGGTGGCCCGCCTGGGCAGGCGTCTCGGCGGCCTTTGCGGCGTGTGCCTGGCTTCGGCCAGACCTTCTGGCGCCGCTCAACCGGGTGTGGTTCCACTTCGGCCTGCTCCTCCACAGGGTCGTCAGTCCCGCCGTCATGGCTCTGCTCTTCTTTGGTGTCGTAATGCCGGTCGGCCTGCTCATGCGGCTCTTCGGCCACCGGCCGATGACGGCGGCGTTCGACCGCTCGGCGCAAAGCTACTGGACGCAGCGCAGCGATCCGACGTCACCTGAAGGATCGATGAAGCGCCAATTCTGAGGGCAAGATGACGATCGTCGCCGAACTGCTCCAGTTTCTTTTCGCGCGCAAGAAATACTGGCTCGTGCCGGTCATGATCCTCATTGCGCTCGTTGGCGGCCTCCTCGTCCTCTCTCAAGGCTCGGCCGTCGCGCCCTTCATCTACACGCTGTTCTGAGACCGGCGGCGCGCCGGCAGACAGAGTGATGCACATCATCGGCATCTCCGCCTATTACCACGACAGCGCCGCTGCACTGGTGCGCGACGGCGAGGTGCTCGCGGCCGCGCAGGAAGAGCGCTTCACGCGGCGCAAACACGATGCCGGCTTTCCTCGGCGCGCAATCGAATACTGCCTCGCCGAAGGCGGCTGCCGCCTTCCCGACATCGATGCCGTCGTCTTCTACGAAAAGCCGTTCGTGAAATTCGAGCGGCTGATAGAGACCTATCTGTCGGTGGCGCCGCGCGGCTTCGGGCAGTTCAAGCTCGCTCTCCCGATATGGCTTCGCGAAAAGCTCTTCCAGAAGGATCTCCTTACCGGCGAACTGCGCCGGATCGATCCAGCCTTCGACATCGCTCGCCTGCGTTTCAGCGAACATCATCTGAGCCACGCTGCAAGCGCCTTCTACCCGTCCCCTTTCGAACGCGCACTGATCCTGACGCTTGATGGGATCGGCGAATGGACCACCACGTCGGCTGCCATCGGACGAAACGCCACCATCGAGGTGATCAAGGAGCTCAAGTTCCCGCATTCGCTGGGGCTCCTCTATTCCGCCTTCACCTACTACGCCGGCTTCAGGGTCAACTCCGGCGAATACAAACTGATGGGCCTGGCTCCCTACGGCGAGCCCAAATACGCCGGCCTTATCCTCGATCACCTGATCGACCTGAAGCCGGACGGCACCTTTCGCCTCGACCAGGCCTATTTCGACTATGCAACTGGCCTGCGGATGGTCGGACCGCGGTTCGAGGCGCTGTTCGGAGAGCCCGCCCGCTCTCCGGAGGGGCGCCTGACGCAATTCCACATGGATGTGGCCGCCTCGATCCAGGGCGTCGCCGAGGAAGTCATGCTGCGCCTTACCCGCTCGCTGGCGCAGGAGACCGGCGAGCGCAATCTCTGCCTTGCGGGCGGCGTGGCCTTGAACTGTGTCGCCAACGGCAAGGTGCTGAAGGACGGCCGGTTCGATCGTATCTGGGTGCAGCCGGCCGCCGGCGACGCAGGCGGGGCTGTCGGAGCAGCGCTTGCGGCCTATCATCTCGATTTCGGCGCCGCCCGCGCGACGAGAAATGCCCTCGACGGAATGGCCGGCGCCTATCTTGGCCCCTCGTTCTCTCCCGAGGAGATCGTGGCGCGTCTGACGGGCGCAGGCGCCCGCTTCGCGACACTGAATGATGCGGACCTCTATGAGGCGACCGTCGAGGCACTTGTCGCCGGCAAGGCCGTCGGGTGGTTCCAGGGGCGCATGGAATTCGGTCCGCGCGCCCTCGGCAACCGCTCGATCCTTGGCGATCCACGCAATCCGGCAATGCAGCGGACCTTGAACCGGAAGGTCAAGCATCGCGAGTCATTCCGGCCGTTCGCCCCGGCAGTCCTGGCGAACGAGTGCGCGCAATGGTTCGAGCATGACCGGGAATCGCCTTACATGATGTTCGTGGCCGACGTCCGGCGCGAGCGGCGGCGGGCGATGACCGCCGAGGAAAAGGCGCTCTTCGGCGTCGACAAGCTCAACATCGTGCGCTCCGACGTACCCGCCGTCACCCATGTCGATTATTCCGCGAGGCTCCAGACCGTGCATGCCGAGACCAATCCGCGCTTTCACGCGCTGCTCAGCGCCTTCAAGGCGCGCACCGGCTGTCCGGTACTCGTCAATACGAGCTTCAACGTGCGCGGCGAGCCGATCGTGTGCACGCCGGAGGACGCTTTCAGGTGCTTCATGGGGACCGATATCGAAGCGCTCGCCGTCGGCAATTGCTTCATGCTGAAGGAGCATCAGAAGGCTGCCTTGCGGCACGACCACGCGCCCGCTTTCGCGGATTGAACTTTGGCACACGACCCGACATCTCCCCGTCAAACCGCGCGCAGTCTGCGACGACGCGTGCTGCTGATCGGATGGAATGTGCTCGCCGCGGCGGCCCTGTTCCTGGCCTTCGACTTTGTCGCCGGCAACACCCGTCTTGTCTACAGGCTGTTGCCTGATCGCCGACAGGCTGATTGCCGAGATGCGCGACGTTCTGGATGGCAAGCCATTGCCGCCGAATTGACCAGACCCGCTGCGGAAAACGCCGAGCTACACTGCCAGGCCGGCGCGGCGGCCTTCGAGGATGGCGGCCGAGGCATGGCGCGGCGCCAGGCAGTCGCCGATCGCGCGGCACGCGATGCCGCGCGATGCAAGATCGTCGGCAAGCCCGTCATCGGCGACATTGGTCGTGGCGAGGATGAGCGCATCGAAAGGCCGTTCCTCCTCGCGCCCGGTGAGCAGGCTCCTGATCGAAGCGGCAGTGCCTGTCCATCTGGTGACGACGGCTTCGGTAAGCATGGTGGTGCCGTGGGCGGCAAGGCGTCGGCGCAGCATGCCGTCCCCGGCGGTGCGAACGATTTCGCGGCCGACGAAGGCATCGGGCGTGACGATAGTGACGACATGGCCCCTTTCGGCGAGATGGAACGCCGTGCCGCCGCCCCGCCAGCTCCCGGTATCATCGAGAACAAGGATCTGCATGCCGATCCGCCCCGGGGAGGTCATGGCGTCCTCGACCGAAAAGACGTTGGCCGCCTCGACCCCCGGCAGCCGATCGAGATCCGGCAACGCGCGCTGATAGCCGGTGCCTGCCGGCCGGGAGCCCGTGGCGAGGATCACGCAATCGGCGCCGAGCGCCTCGGCCCCGGCCGCATCCAACCGCTGATCGAGCTTCACCTCGACCTGCATCTGCGCGAGCTGGCGTTCGTACCACGCGATCAGATCGAGGATCTGACTGCGCTGCGGCTGCAGCCCGGCCAGGCGGAACTGGCCACCGAGCTGCCGCGTCATCTCAGCGAGCATGACCCGATGACCATGTCTGGCAGCGACCCGCGCCGCCTCCAGACCGGCCGGTCCGCCGCCGACCACGAGAACGCGCTTCGGCTGGCTCCGCGGAGCGGGATGCCCGCTCTTCTCCTCGAATTCTCGCCCCGCCGACGGGTTCACCAGGCAGGAGATCCAATAGTCCCGCGAGCGGCGGCCCCAGCACATCTGATTGCATGAAATGCACGGACGAATATCCTCGGCGCGCCCTGCCCGCGCCTTGGCGACAAGGTCGGGATCGGCGATCTGGCCGCGCACGATCGAAACGAGATCCGCCTGGCCCGCGGCCACAACGCTCTCGGCATTCTCCGGCGTGCGAATCCGGCTTTCGACCTGCACCTTGATGTGCCTGACCGCCTGACGGATGGCTTCGGCCGGCGGCACCGCAAGCTTTTCCGGATAGAGAAACGTTGGGATGATCTCGCCGAAATTGAAATAGCTGCCGGAGCCGATGCTGACATAGTCGTAGAGCCCGCGCGCATCGTGATAGGCCGCGATGGCGACATGATCATCGCGCGAGAGCGCCTCTCTGACCGTCTCGTCGACGCTGATCGCCATGCCGATGATGAAGTCCTCCCCGCAACGTGCGCGCACGCGCTGCATGAGCTCGGTCGAAAACCGCATGCGATTGTCGAAGCTGCCGCCGTAGCGATCCTCGCGTCGGTTGGTCAGCGGCGACCAGAACTGCTCGATCAGGGCGTTGTAGGCGGCCATCAGTTCGACGCCGTCGAACCCGGCTGCCCTGGCCCTCCCCGCGTTGCGCACGAAGCCTTCGATGACCTCGTCGATCTCTGCGATTCTCATGGCATGGCTGCCGTCCGAATCGTGAAAGGAGGGAGCGCCGGAAGGTGACCAGTTCGGCTCGAACGAAAGGTCCCAGTCGTCGTGTGCACCGACGTGATAGAGCTGCTGGATCATCACCGCGCCATGCGCGTGGCAGGCTTCCGCAATGCGGCGCAAAGGCGCGATGATTGCATCGTCATCGTGCCGGAAATTGCCGCGGGTCAGGACGCCGGTGCGATGCACCGGAATGGGTTCGACGACGAGCATCGCGGCGCCGCCGCGCGCCCTCTCGATATAGTAGGCGAGATGGCGTTCGGACGGCAGACCGCCCTCGCTCATATTTGCCGTATGAGCGCCGAACGTGATGCGGTTCTTCAGCGTCTTGTGACGCAGCGCTAGCGGAGAGAAGAGGTGGGGGAAGGTGGAGGGCATGGAAGGGTCCTGGGAGGAAGCTGCGCATCAACAGGAAGCGCACCTCAACCAGTGCCGATCACGGGATGATCGGTGTTGCGCGCTGCGTATTCCAGCGCCGCCGAAATGTCTTGATCTTCGAGGTACGGATAGTCGCGCAATATCTCGGCCCGCGTAGCGCCGCCCGCCATCATTTCGAGAATGTCCGTCACGCGAATGCGCACTCCGCGGATTGTCGGTCGGCCGGCGCAGACCTCCGGATCCGACGTGATGCGATCGAGAAGAGTCTCAGTCACCCTCATAGTCCGCGTGTCTGCGAGGATAGCACAATCTTCGAAAGCCGGCAGTTTCCACCGGTTTAGCCCGCCGCCTCTGGCTGGAAGATCGGCTCGACCTGCCGCAGCCGTTCGAGCGGGATGTGGCAATGAATCAGGTGCCCATCCCCGTTGTCGCGCGCGGGCGGCACGACGTCGTCGCAGATCGCCCCGACCTTGCGCGGACAGCGCGTCGCAAATCGGCAGCCCTTCGGCACGTTGATCGGGCTCGGCGTTTCGCCCGACAACCGGATGTGCTTGCTCTCGACGGTCGGATCGGGGACCGGGACGGCGGAAAGCAGCGCTTCCGTATAGGGATGGAACGGCGGCTCGAAGAGCGCCCTGACCGGGCCGATCTCCATCACCTTGCCGAGATACATGACCACGACGTGGTCGGCGAGATGGCGCACGAGAGCCAGGTCGTGGCTGATGAAGACGATGGTCGTGCCTTGCGTCTTCTGGATCTGCAGCAGGAGATTGACGATTGCCGCCTGGACCGAGACGTCGAGCGCCGAGACGGGCTCGTCGGCAACAAGGACGTCGGGCTCGGCCGCAAAGGCGCGGGCGATGGCGACGCGCTGCTTCTGTCCGCCGGAGAGGCGCCCCGGCCGCTGGCGCTGCAGGTGCGGGGCGAGGCGCACCATCTCGAACAGTTTCGAGACGCGCTCCCGGGTTTCGCGGCCCGACTTCGCCTTGCCGAACTTGCGCAGGACGCGGGCGACGGGAAAGCCTGCGCTGTGCGACGGATTGAGCGTCGCGTCCGGATTCTGGAAGACCATCTGCACGGCGCCGACCTGTTGGGGAGTTCGTTGCTTGGCGCCGAGCTGCGCCAAGTCCTGGCCGAGCACCAGAAGCCTGCCGCTTGTTGCCGGCTGCAGGCCCGCGAGCACACGGGCGAAGGTCGATTTGCCGGAACCCGATTCGCCGACGATGGCGATGACCTCCCCGCCTTTGGCCTCGAAGTTCAGGTCCTCGTTGGCGATGAGCTGCCGGCCCGAGCCCATGCCGAAGAGCGTGCCGCCGAGATCATAGACCTTGCCGAGGTGCTCGGCCGCCAGCACGGTTTCGTCGCGTGCCTCGACCGGGACGACGAGCTCCTGCGGCGCCGGGGCGAACAGATCGTCGCGCTCGTGGCGGACGCAGCGCACGAGGTGGCCCTTGGCCACCGCCTCGAGCGGAATGGCGCGATCGCAAAGCCCGGGGGCAAAGCCCGTGCAGCGCGGGCCGAAGCAGCACCCCTGTGGGCGGGCATGGAGCGGGGCCGGCTGGCCGGGGATCGGCAGGAACGAGATCGTATGCTTGTCGTGATCGAGACGCGGAACGCAGGCCATCAGGCGGCGCGTGTAGGGATGGCGCGGATTGGCGAAGATCTCTTTGACCGACGCCTCCTCGACGAGGTCGCCGAGGTACATCACGCCGACACGATCGCAGACCTTGGCGACGACGCCGACGTTGTGCGTGATGTAGACGAGGGCGGTTCCATATTTGTCGCGCAATTCGCCGACAAGATCGAGAACTGCTGCCTCGACCGTCACGTCGAGCCCGGTCGTCGGCTCGTCGAGCAGCAGCAGCTTGGGATTGGCGAGCAGCGCCATGGCGATGACGACGCGCTGCTTCTGGCCGCCCGAAAGCTGATGCGGGTAGCGCGCCATGACGCTTGCCGGATCGGGCAGGTGCACGTCGGTCAGGATGCGTTCGGTGCGGGCGCGCGCCTCCTTCGGGCTCGCGCCGTCGTGCTGGAGCGGCACCTCCATCAGCTGGCGGCCGATCTTCATCGTCGGATTGAGAGCGGCGCTCGGGTCCTGGTAGACCATCGAGATGCCATGACCGCGCATCCGCATCAGCTCCTGAGCCGAGGCCTGCAGGAGGTCGCGCCCGTCGAACAGGATCCGTCCGGCTGTAGCAAAGCCGTTGATGCCGAGATGGCCCATGATCGCCATCAGCAGGGTCGACTTGCCGCAGCCCGATTCCCCGACGATGCCGTAGCTCTCGCCGGCCGCAACCGAAAGCGTGAGATCGGGGATTGCCGTGACCGCCCCGGTGGAGGAGCGATACTCGACCCTGAGGCCTTCGATGGAGAGGAGGGGTGTGGTCATGGGAACACTCCTTCTCCCCCTCGTGGGAGAAGGAGCCCGGCAAAGCCGGGCGGATGAGGGTCAAACAGCCGCCTTGCGCCAACACCCAACGTCCACGTCCGGCGCGCTTCGCGCGCCACCTTCTCTCGCAGGAGGGAGAAGGGAGCCGGGTCCAGCCGCTTCGACCCCTTTGTGAACATCGGATCAATCCTTCAGTGACAGCTCGCGCAGGCCATCGGCCAAGAGGTTGAAGCCGAGGACGAGCGTCACGATGGCGATGGCGGGAAAGAGCGACATGTGCGGGCGCACCGAGATCATGGCGGTGCCCTCCTTGACCATGGTGCCCCAATCAGGATCGGGCGGCGGCAGGCCGAGCCCCAGAAAGCCAAGGAGCCCGATGGTGATGATCGTGTAGCCGACGCGGAGGCAGAAATCGGTGATGAGCGGGCCGCGGCAGTTCGGCAGCAGCTCGACGAACATGATGTAGAGCGCGTTCTCGCGCCTGAGCTCGGCCGCCGCGATATAGTCGAGATGGCGCTGTTCCAAGGTCAGGCCGCGCACGATGCGGGCAATGCCCGGGCCAGAGGCAAGCACCACGGCCACCACGATGTTGAGAAACGAGGGGCCGATCGTCGCAATGAGGATCACGTAAAGCACGATGATCGGAAACGACAGGATGATGTCGCCGAGACGGCTGATGAGCATGTCGATCTTGCCGCCGAAATAGCCGGCGGCAAGCCCGAGCGGAATGCCGACAGCGTAGGCGGAAATCGCCGCAATCGGGGCAACGGTCAGCACGGTACGCGCGCCCCAGAGCAGGCGGGCGAGGATGTCGCGGCCTTTGAGGTCGACGCCGAGGAGGTGGGCAGCCGAAGGCAACGGATGGGCGATCGAGGCATAATCCTGCTGGTTGGGCGGCGGCAGCGGCAGGAACGGTGCGATCAGCGCGAGGATGATCCATGTCACGATCAGCCCGATGCCGGTCATGGCAATGGGCGAGGTCGGCAGCCGGGCAACGAGGCTCGGCCGCTTGCGTTCCTTGACGACCGCGACTGCGGCCGGGGCCTCGGCGGCGGTCATGACAGCCTGATCTGCGGATTGAGGAGCGCGTAGCCGATATCGCTCAGGAGCTGCGTGACGATGGCGATCGTCAGCGCGATGAGGGTGGCAGCCTCGATCAGCGAGATGTCCTTCGACAGCGACGCCTCAAGCAGCATGCGCCCGAAGCCCGGATAGGCGAAGACCGTCTCGGTGACGACCACGCCCGAGATCAGAAAATTGATCTGCAGGAGGATGATCGTGAAGGGCGCGATCATGGCATTGCGCACGGCGTGGCGGGTGACGACGGCGCGATGCGGCAGGCCCTTCAGGATGGCGGTGCGGATGTAGGGCTTGTTCATCACCTCGGCCATCGAACCGCGCACCATGCGCACGACGTAGCCCGAATCGTAGAGCACCAGGACGAGGACCGGCAGCAGGAGCTGCGAGGCGATCGACCAGCCGGCACTCGTGGTAAGCGGGCTCGTCCCCGGTACCAGGCCTAGCCAGAAGCCGAAGATCACGAACAGGAAGACGCCGGAGGCGAATTCCGGAATGGAGGTCGTCACGATGCCGAAGATCGAAATCGTGCGATCGATCCAGCTGCCCTCGCGCATTCCTGCAAGCACGCCGAGGACGAGCGACAAAGGCACGATGATGGCAAACGCGATGCCCGCAAGCAGTGCGGTGTTCTTCAGGCGGTCCCAGATCACGTCGTTGACGGGCGCCTTGAACAGCGTCGAATAGCCGAAATTGCCGAAATAGCGGTCGCCCCGTGGGTCCCTGAAATCGAGCTTGAGATCGGGGTCCTGCAGCGGATCGCGCAGGATGCCGGTCAGCACGCCGAGCCAGCGCCCGTAGCGCACGAGCAGCGGATCGTCGAGCTTGAGCCGCTGATAGAGAAGATCGACCTGGGCCGGGGTCGCGTAGGCGCCGAGCGTCTTGCGCGCCACGTTGCCGGGCGAAAATTCGGTGACGACGAACACGAGAAAGGATGCAGCCAGCAGGGTGAGCGCCAGCCCGACGAGACGTTTCAGGACAAACGCGACCATCTGCTTTCAACGCGATTTCCGGGCGGCAATCGACCGGCCGCCCGGAAGCGCTCGATCAGCGGTCAGGCCTGCAGGCCGACCTTCCAGCCGAAGAAGTAGTTGGTCGGGTGCATCGAGAAGCCCTGCACCTTCTTGTCCATGAAGGTGAAGGTGTCGCGGAAGAGGGGCTGTGCCAGCGGCCCGTCGTCCTGCAGGATCTTCTCCATCTTGGCCATCAGCTCGCGCCGCTTGTCGACCTCGTAGACGCCCTCGGCCTGGCCGAGCAGATCGTCGAACTCCTTGCTCGAATAGCTCGATTCGTTCCACGGCACGCCGGTTCGATAGGCAAGGCCGTAGGTCATGATGCCGAGCGGGCGATGGTACCAGATGGTCGAGCCGAACGGCACTTTCGTCCACACGTCCCAGTACGAGGCGCCCGGCATCAGGTTGATCTTGACCCGGATGCCGGCCTCCTTCCATTGCTCGACGGAGGTCTCCGCCTGCACCTGCCCCCAGGGCAGATCGGTCGGCACATTGAGCTCGACGTCGATGCCGTCCGGATGGCCGGCATCGGCGAGAAGCTTCTTGGCGAGCGCCACGTCGCGCGGCCGCTTCGGCAGTGCCGCGTATTCAGGATGGGCGACCGAGGAATGATGATGCTCGCCCGCCCTGCCGAGGCCGTGCAAGGCCACTTTGACGATCGCGTCGGGGTCGAGCGCGGCTCGCATCGCGTTGCGCACGCGCGCGTCGTCGAAGGGCTTTTCGGCGACCTTCATGCGCATGACCTGCGTCTCGCCGGTCGGCACCGAGTAGAACTGCAGATGGGGCATGGCAGCGAGCGCCTCGTACTGCACCGGATCGGCGAAGACGAGACCGTGGATCTGCTGGGAGGCGAGCGCCGCGATGGCCGCCGAGGGGTCATCGCCGACGTCCGTCATCTCGATGCCGTCGAGCGCGGCGTCGCCGCCCCAGTAGCCGTTGCGACGCTTAAAGGTCGCCTGCTTGCCGACCGAGAAGTCGACGAGTTCGAAGGCGCCCGTCCCCTTTGAGCCGACGCCGAAGACGCCCTTGTCGTCGGGGTGCAGGATCGCCATCGGATAGTGGAAGAGATGCTCGGGCACCGCCACTTGCGGCACCTTGCAGTTGAACCGCACGGTCGAATCATCGACCTTCTCGATAGCATTGGCGTCCCAAAGCACTTGTGACTTCTTCGGATTGCCCTTGTCGTCCTTCTTGCCGAGATCGGCGTCCTTCAGCATGTAGCCGGCCATCAGGCCGAGCATCGAGGAGCCCACGTCCTCATCGAGGACCCGCTTGAGGTTCCAGATGATCTGGTCGGCGGTCAGCGTGTCGCCGTTCGACCATTTGACCCCGGGGCGCACCTTGAAGGTCCAGGTTTTCAGGTCAGGCGTCACGTCCCACTTCTCGAAGAGATAGGGATGGGTCACGCCCTTCTCGTCGGTGAAGGTCAGATATTCGACAACCTGCCGGGACATGTTGGAATCATACGCACCCCACGAATAGGTATGCGGATTCTTGATCTCCTTGATGCGATTGCCGAGCCGGAACACCCCGCCTTTCGGCAGCGCCTGGGCCTGCGCCTTCGGCGCGAACGACTCGCCGCTGATCTTGCCGGCAAGCCCGTAGGCCGTCGTCGCCGACAGGCCGAGAAGGGTCGCAAAGCGCACGAATTCACGCCGGTCGATCTTCTTCTCGGCGAGTTCGCCGGCCAGCACCTTGACGTGCGGATTGTCGCGCATGTCGTTCATTCCTACCTCCCGTTTCAGTCCCCGAGCACGCAGGGATTATTTGCTTCATTCAGAAAACGTGCCACACCGCATGCAACGCGATCAGCAAGCGCTTTGCAACTGGTCCGATTCACTCTCGCGATGCGGCACCGGAAAGTGGGCCTGATTGCGACATGATGATGCTCGACGACGACGGCGTTGCCGCGGCGCTCGACTGGCCGGTTCTCATCGCGGCGCTGCGCGAGGGACACCGCCGCGGCATCGATGCGGCCGAACGAATGCTGCTCTCGGACACGCAAGCCGAGGACGCCAATCACTTTCTGATCTGGCCGGCGTGGCGGTTTGGCGCCTATTGCGGCATCAAGCTGGTGACGATCTTTCCGGAAAATCCGCAGCGCTACGGGCGCGACACGAACGCCACTGTCTATGTGCTTTTCGACGGGCGTGACGGGCGCCCGCTCGCCGTCATCGAGGGCGCGCAGTTCACGCTGCGCAAAACCGCCGCCGATTCCGCCCTGGGAGCGACGTTTCTCGCCCGCCCCGAAGTGCAGACCCTGCTGATGGTCGGCGCCGGGGCGCAGGCGCCCTGGCAGATCCGCGCCCTGACGAGCGCCCGACCGTCGATCCGGCGCGTACTCATCTGGAACCGCACGAGCGAGAAGGCCGCGCGGCTTGCAGCCGAGATCGCGGCATCAGGGCTTGACGCTGCGGCCGTCGACGACCTCGATGCCACCGTGCCGCAGGCCGACATCATCTCGACGGCGACCGCCGCAACGGCGCCGCTCCTCAAAGGTGCCCTTCTTTCCGCCGGAGTACATGTCGACCTCATCGGCGGTTTCACGCCGCGGATGCGCGAGGCCGACGACGAGGTGATGCGGCGCGCGGCGATCTTCGTCGACAGCCGGCGCTTCACGCTCGGTGTCTGCGGCGACCTGACCCAGCCGATCGCCGCGGGCGTGATCGCCGAGACGGACGTGCGCGCCGATCTCTTCGATCTGTCGCGCGGCACGCATCCGGGCCGCAACTCGGCGGACGAGATCACATTGTTCAAGAACGGCGGCGGCGGCCATCTCGACCTGATGACGGCGATTGCCGCCTACGAGCGATCGATCGGCGGCGCGAGATGATGTGCGGGAACATCGCAGATTGTCATCCCGGAAGCGCTCTCCGGGATCCGCGGAAAAGCCCACGTTCCGGATCCCGGCTCTCCGTTTCGCTCCGGCCGGGATGACACCACGCCGCTCCCCGCCTCTCGATCCCGATCGCTTTCGTGCTAGCCTGAGCCTCCGTCGGCCGGGAGGCTCGGCAAGCAACGATGACAGGGAGGGGCGCGGCATGACACTCACCCGCCAGACGATGACGGACGAGCAGCGCAAGTCCGTGGCGCTCGAATATCTCAAAGCCTTCGACAATGGCGGGGTGACTTCGGACGGCGGCAGCATCCTCGATCTCTTCGCCGTCGATGCCCAGGTCTATTTCCCCAAATGGGGCATCGCCACGGGCAAGGAGCAGATCGGCAAGCTGTTCGGCGATGTCGGCGCGACGATCAAGCGGATCGTGCACCACTATGCCAACTTCAATTGGATCTTTTCCGGCACCGACGTCGTCGTCTGCGAAGGCACCAGCCACGGCGAACATCGCGACGGGGTCTGGCGCGCCGACGTGCCCGAGTGGGGCGCCGGGCGCTGGTGCGACGTGTTCGAGATCCGCGATTGGCAGATCCAGCGCTGCTTCATCTATCTCGATCCCGACTACGCCGGAAAGGACACTGCGAGATATCCCTGGCTCGCAAAATGACCCGCGGCCGTGCCGCCGGGGCTTGCCCGCACCTCTATCCCGGCTCGACGGCGGAGGGCTCTTTGTGACGCGCGGCCGCCGACACGACATCAATGCGCGGGCGATCTCTGCGCGCCCTCCGGGCCGGCATCAGCATCGCATCGAGATTGGCGAGGATCGCTTCGACCACGTCGGTGAGGGCGGAAGGTGTCGGCAGCGCCTTGGCGAGCGTCGACAGGCCATGCGTCGAGGCGACGAAATAGCGGGCGATGGCGCGGGCGTCGGCAGAAGCTGCGACTTCGCCGCTCGCTTGGCCCCGACGCAAAAGGTCGTAGAAAGCGTCTTCGGTGCGCGCGATCGAGGCGGCGATCTTGCGGCCAAGCCGGGTCGCGCCGCGGTCCCCCTCGACACCGACGTTGGTGATGAGACACCCGAGCGGCAGGTCGGGATCGGCGAAAGCCCGCAGCAGTTCCGAGAAATAGCGGCGGATCGCAGCACGGATGCCGCCGCCCGCCCGCAACGCCTCGCGCAGCTTGATGCTGTAGCGGCCGTCGTAGTGGTCGAGGACCGCCAGGAACAGCCCCTCCTTGCCGCCGAAGGCCGCATAGATGCTGGTGCGGCCGATCCCCATCGCGCCTTCGAGGTCGTTCAACGACGTACCGCCGTAGCCGCGCTGCCAGAACAGCCGAGTGGCCCGGTCGAGGACCTCCTCGAGGTCGAATTCGCGCGGTCGGGGCATGATCGCTCAGCCTTTTCTGGACCGCGCAGTATAGTCCTCGGCGGCCGCACTGGCGACCTAAATTGCTGAGCGGTACAGAACCAGGACGCCACCCCTTCTCCCGCTCGCTGGAGAAGGTGGTCGGCGAAGCCGGACGGATGAGGGCCGACGGCCTTTACAAAGCCCGCGGCACCGATAGTGTAACGCTCGAAACATAACGCGGCCAAACCGGCCGTCCGACACGACATTTCAGGGAGGAGGCTCAATGGCTGCGCGCGTCAACGGCATTCATCACGTCACCAGCGGCGTTGCCGGCGCCCAGGAGGACATCGATTTCTTCACGCAGGCGGTCGGGCAGCGGATGATCAAGCAGACCGTTCTGTTCGACGGCGAAAAGCCGATCTACCACCTCTATTATGCCAATCGGAACGCCGAGGTCGGCTCGGTGATGACCTGCTTTCCGATGAAGCAGGCGGGCCTCGTCGGGCGCAAGGGCTCGGGCCAGATCCGCACCACATGCTATTCCGTGCCGGTCGGCTCTCTGGCTTTCTGGGAGGGCCATCTCGATCATCACGGTGTGCAGCGCGGGGCGGTCGCGCAGCGCTTCGGGCAGAACACGCTTGCCTTCACGCATCCGGCGGGGCTCGAGTTCGAGCTCATCGAGGATGGCGACGACAAGACTGAGGGCTGGACGACGGACGAGATCTCGGCCGATGTCGCCGTGCGCGGCTTCCACAGCATCGTCATGTCGGTGCGCGACACGGAGGAGCAGGAGCGCTTCTTCATCGAGGGCCTGGGCTTCACCAAGGCGGGCACCGAGGGCGCCTACACGCGCTTTCACATCAACGAGGGAGGCGCGCAAAAGACCGTCGATCTGCTGCATGAACCTGACCGCAAGCAGGGAACCTGGGCCTTCGCCCAGGGCATCGTCCACCACGTTGCCTTCGCCGTGCCCACGGAGAAGGAGCAAACGGTAGTCAAGGCCCATCTCGAAGGGCTCGGCTACACCGATGTCTCCGA
This sequence comes from Methylobacteriaceae bacterium, assembly GCA_019233695.1. Taxonomy (GTDB): domain Bacteria; phylum Pseudomonadota; class Alphaproteobacteria; order Rhizobiales; family Beijerinckiaceae; genus JAFAME01. Next base: position 7,571 of record JAFAME010000233.1, on the reverse strand, counting down.
GATCAAGGACCGCAACTATTTCCATTCCATCTACTGCCGCTCGCCCGGCGGCATTCTCTGCGAGGTTGCGACGTGCGATATCGGCTTTGCCATCGACGAGCCCAAGGACCATCTCGGCGAAAAGCTGCTGCTGCCGCCCTGGTTCGAGCCGCGCCGGGCCGAGATCGTGGCGCCGCTCGAGCCGATCAAGGTGCCAAGCTACGCCGCCGCAGGCTGAGGGCCTGGCGTGAAGAATTCTCTCTCCCGGTTCTTCACGGGGAGAGGGGGTCGCGGCGGGCATTCGAGTATTTCTTCACAAGCTCCTTCGCGGGGACGAGCGGTGTGAGTTGCTGCGCATCTTTCCTGACAGGCCCTGAGGCGCTGAGCAGCGCCGGCCGGCCCGTTGCCCGCTTCAAGGCCTCTTCCCACGGCGCATTTGCTCGACATATGAGCGCAGGACCGCGTTGATCTTGGTCTGATAGCCGCGGCCCTGGCGGCGAAAATAGTCGAGCACGTCGCGATCGACCCGCATGTTGAGGACCGCCTTGGGCTCGGGCATCTGGGTGGTCACGCGATCCCAATCGACCTCCATCCCTGCCTCGTCGGGATCGGAACTGACCGCCGCTTCTACCTCCTCGTTCGTCATGCCGGCGGCGCGGGCCCAGTCGCTCTTGCTCTCGCCGCGTTCGCGCATGGCGCGCAGCTCGTCAGCCGTATATCTGACGATACGCTCGTTCCTCCGCATGCCGCGCTCTCCTGAATGAAATGATCCGCCGCGCCTGTCCCCGCCAAGTCCACACAATTGTGTAAAACTTGCCCTCGTTCAAACCGGTCAAGACGTATCTGTCCTCTGCTGCCCATTTTGACGGAGCAACAATCACATCGCGGCCATCGAACAGGCGCCCCGCATCTCGGAAATCGAGACCGTGCTTTTGGAGGTTGGCGATACGTTTGGCCTCATCCCATTCAAACATAAGCAGTCTTCACGATTTGTGTATACATCAAATCCTCGCATCGCTCACACGGCGTGGATCGTCTCGGCGAGCTCCCAGTTCGCCCGCGCCCAGGCTGCGAACCGCTCGGCGCTCGCTTTCGAAGCTCGATTTGCCGGGAGGACGACAAAATACCCGCCCGGCGGCTGCATCGACGCGTTCGTGACACGCACCAAACGTCTCTGACGCAATGCTTCGCCAAGGAGCCTCGCCCAGCCGAGGGCCACGCCCTGGCCGTTCATCGCCGCCGAGACGGCGTCCGTGTAGTGGCTGAACCCAAGCGGAATCGGACCCGGCAGCCCCTCGACGCCGCAGGCCGCAAACCATTCCGGCCAGCCGGTCCAGGTCGGGTCGGCGACATCAGAGGTGACGAGGGGCAGCCTCAGAAGCTCGGCCGGCATCTCGATCGGGCCGTGGCGGTGCAGGAAATCGGGACTGCAAACCGGAAAAACCGTCTCGTGGGACAGGAGCACCGCCCGCCCATCCCGCCACGACCCATCGCCGTAGCGGATCGCCACGTCGATATTCTCGTTGAGAAGGTCGACCGGGGCATCCTGGGCGATGATCCGCAGCTTCAGGCCCGGATTGGCGCCGCGGAAATCGGAGATGCGCGGAATGAGCCAGAAGTGCGAAAAGGCAACGGTGGCGCTGACGATCAGCTCGTCGCCGCCATGCGCCTGACGCACCGTCCGCACAGCGTCCGACATCTGACCTAGGCATCGCGTCAGGGTCGTTGCGAGCGCCGCACCGTTGTCGGTGAGCTCGACGCGGCGGTGCAGGCGACGAAACAACGGGCCTCCGAGGTCGGCTTCGAGCGCCCGGATCTGCCGGCTCACCGCCGCCTGCGTGACGCCGAGTTCCGCCGCGGCCCGCGTGAAATTGCGCAGCCGGGCGGCGGCCTCGAAGGTGACCAGCGCCGTAACGGACGGCATCTCGCGGCGAAAGCCGACCATGATCTCATGTTATGAATGGCAGAACAATTTTGGTCGTTGACGCTAGCGCACAATGGATTGAGGATCAAAGTGCTAGCTGCGGCGTGCCGGCGCGAGGATCCATGATCGATCCTTAGCATCTTGCCGACGCCCTCATTCGGACAGCGAATTCCATGCTCGATCGTCCGACCCCCGCAATTGCCGAGCTCGTCCGCGCCAGGCGGCCGGGATTCATGCTGCCCGCCGGCCTCTACACCCGCCAGGACGCATTCGAGGCCGATGTCGACATCTTCTTCCATCGCCACTGGATCTTCGTCGGCTTCGAGGCCGATGTGCCCGAACCAGGCGACGTCTGCGCTTTCGACGTCGGGCGTTCTTCGGTGGCCATCATCCGGGATGACAACGGCCTCGTGCAGGCGTTCCACAATGTGTGCCGGCATCGCGGTGCAAGGCTGCTTGATGCCGGCAAGTCGACGGTCGGCAAGCTCGTGTGCCCCTACCACCAGTGGACCTATGAGCTCACGGGCGAGCTTGCGCATGCCCCGCACATGGGGCGGGACTTCGATCGCGCGTGCCATGGGCTGCGCAAGGTCAACCTGCGCAGCGTCGGGGGTCTCCTCTTCGTCTGCCTTGCCGATGATCCGCCCGCCGATTTCGAGGACCTGGCACTGACAATGGAGCCGCGGCTTGCGCCCTTCGACCTGCGCAATGCCAAGATCGCCTTCGAGCGCGACCTCGTCGAGGAAGGCAACTGGAAGCTGACGATCGAGAACAACCGCGAGTGCTATCACTGCGCCGGCTCGCACCCCGAGCTCAATGTCTCCTTTGTTGCCCAGGATTTCGGCTTCGACCCCGCCGAGCTCGACCCGGCCGAGGCGGCTGCCGCCGCGGCGCACGATGCCGAGTTCGAGCGCCGCACCGCTGACTGGGAGGCGATGGGCTATGCCTCCCGTGCGGTGGAGCATCTTGCCGGACATGCCACGAATTTCCGCGTGCAGCGGCTCGTCATCGCAGGGGCGGGCGAATCGCAGACCCGCGACACCCGGGTGGCAAGCCGCAAGCTCATGGGCAGCATCATGCGGGCCGATCTTGGCGACCTGCATTTCTGGACGCACCAGTCCTGGCACCACTACATGAGCGATCATGCCGTCGTCATGACGCTTGTCCCGCTTGCACCAGACCGCACGCTGGTGCGCGCCAAGTGGCTTGTCCACAAGGACGCCGTCGAGGGCGTCGACTACGACCTCGACAATCTCACCCACGTGTGGACCGCGACGAACGCGCAGGACGGCGCCCTCGTCGGCCGCGCGCACAAAGGCGTCAGCAGCCTCGGCTACGTGCCCGGGCCCTACTCTCGCTTCACCGAGGCCTATCTCGACGGATTCGATACCTGGTACGTCGAGCGGATGACTGCGAACGGATTCTGAAAACTCCGGCGTCCGCGCAAGCGGGCCTGCAGGGAGAGCCACTTGCTTGCCGCCGCTCCCCATCCTGTAAGCGTCGCGCTCGCACCTGACCGCCCGGTCTGGGGCGGCGGGACGCTGGTGTGCCGCGCGATCATCGAGGAGACGCACGACGTGAAGACCTTCGTCTTCGCGGCGCCCTCGCCCGCGCGGTTTTCCTTCCTGCCCGGCCAGTTCCTGACCTTCGCCTTCGACATCGTCGGCCGATCCGTCGAGCGCTGCTACACGATCTCCTCCCCGTCGACAGTCGATGCCACGCTCTCGATCACCGTCAAGCGCGTACCAAACGGGGTCGTGTCGCCATGGCTCCACGACCGCCTGCGCGTCGGCGACCGGCTGCGCGCCCGCGGTCCCGACGGCCAGTTCACGCCGGTTGAGCATCGCAGCGACCGATATCTCTTCCTCTCGGGCGGCAGCGGCATCACGCCGCTCGCCTCCATCACCCGGACCTTCGCCGATCTCGGGGAGGACTGCGACATCCTCTTCGTCCATGCCGCGCGCACGCCGCGCGACATCATCTTCCGCGACGATCTCGCCAGGCTGGCGCGGCATCTGCCGCGCTTGAGGCTCTCTACCATCGTCGAGGATCCGGTGGGCGAACCGGGCTGGGCGGGCTTCGTGGGCCGCCTCGACCGCGATAAGCTCGCAGTGATTGCGCCGGACCTCGCAAGCCGGATGGTGATGTGCTGCGGCCCCGCCCCCTTCATGGCGGCCGCCCGCCGCCTCGTGCTCGCGGCCGGCCTTTCCGGGGATCTTTACGCCGAAGAGAGCTTCGACTTCGGAGACGCGCCCAATCCGATAGCGCTTGACGCCGCGCCCGCGTCGGGCGCGGGAACGGCATCGAAAATCACTCAGATTCGGTTCGCCAAGTCGCAGCGCAGCTTCCCCTGCGATCCCGGCATGACGATCCTCGAGGCGGCGCGGCGCGCCGGCGTGCCGCTACCGTTTGCCTGCAGCAAGGGCATCTGCGGCACGTGCAAGAGCCGCAAGCTCTCAGGCACCGTCGAGATGACGCACGGCGGCGGCATCCGGCCGCGCGAGATCGACCAGGGACTGATCCTGCCCTGCTGCAGCCGCCCCTGCGACGACGTGGTTTTGGATCGGTAGGACGCGGCCGGGTGGCCGACGACGCTTTGCCAGCCGGAATCCTCGCCCGCTCAATGAATCTCGCTGGCGTGGCGCAGCGCTTCGCGCATCTTGGCGCTGGTGAAGCCCGGGGCGCGTGCCATGTCGAGAATGACCTTTTCGCGCCGCGCGATCACGTCGATGGCCGCCGGCAGTTTGGTGACCGCCTCGGCCGGGATGACGACCGCGCCGTGGTAGTCGGCGTGGACGACGTCGTCGTGCTCGACCAGCATGCCGAAGATGTTGGCCTGGCAGCGCATCTGGACCATGTGGACATGCGCGTGGCTGGGACCGATGCGCCCGCCGATCATGTGGAACCCCGGCGCCCACGCATCAAGGTCGCGGAACGAGCCGTTGGTCACGCAGCCGAGGACCCCGAGCGCCAAGTGCACGGTCGACTGGACTTCGCCCCAGAAGGCGCCATAGCCCGGGCGATCGTCGATGTCCTGGATGACCGCGATCGTCGGCAGATCGCCGGCCGCGACATAATCGTACCATTCCTCGCGCGACGGAATGCGACCTGCCGCCGGCTGGCGGGCGCGAATGAGGCCGGTGCGCGCCAGGCCGACGATCGGCTTGAGCTTGCGGTCGACGGCAACCATCGGTTCGACCGTGAACCCGACCGCGCGGCGCTGCGGCACGACCAGCTCCAGGCCGTTGCAGATCGTTGGCGTATCCCACTGCCGCAGCGTTTCGAGATCGGCAGCGGTGAACGGCCGGTCGGTCATGATATCCTCTCCTTCGTTCGAGACGCGGGTCTCGTTTCCCGTTTCGCCGATCCGCCGGACTTGCCCGGCCGAAAGGACGTTTTGCCGTCCGCATAGAGCGATTCCAGCGCCGCAGGCATGCTCATGTCATCAACCGATCCGCTGTTGCAACCCTTCCGCCTGAAACATCTGACGCTGCGCAACCGGCTGATGTCGACGGCGCACGAGCCGGCCTACACCGACGAGGGCCTGCCGAAGACCCGCTACCGCCTCTATCACGCCGAAAAGGCCAAGGGCGGCATTGCGCTCACCATGATCGGCGGATCATCCGTCGTCGCTCCCGACAGCCCGCAGGCCTTCGGCAACATTCTTCTGTACAAGGACGAGGTCGTTTCCTGGCTGAAGGAGCTCGCCGACGACGTCCATGCGCATGGCGCCGCGGTGATGATCCAGATCACCCACCTCGGCCGCCGCACGACCTGGGCCAAGGACGACTGGCTGCCGATCGTCGCCCCTTCGAACGTGCGCGAGCCGGCGCACCGCGCCTTCCCCAAGATCATCGAAGACTGGGACATCCGACGGATCGTGGCGGCCTATGCCGATGCGGCCGAACGGGTCAAGGCCGGCGGGCTCGACGGCCTCGAGCTCGAATGCTACGGCCATCTCATCGACCAGTTCTGGTCGCCCGCCACCAACAAGCGCACCGACGAATACGGCGGCAGCCTCGACAACCGGCTGCGGTTCGCCTTCGAGGTTCTCGCCGCGATCCGCGCCCGCGTCGGGCCGGATTTCATCGTCGGCACGCGCATGGTGTGCGATGAGGACTGGGACCGCGGCCTGTCGCGGGCCGAGGGCCTCGAGATCGCCCAGCGCCTGGTGCGCTCCGGCGCCATCGATTTCGTCAACGTGATCCGCGGCCATATCGACACCGACGAGGCGCTCTCGCATGTCATCCCCGGCATGGGCGAGCGCTCGGCGCCGCACCTCGATTTTGCCGGCGAGGTGCGGGCGGCGGCGAAAGTGCCGACGTTCCACGCCGCGCGCATCCAGGATGTCGCGACCGCGCGCCACGCAATTGCCACCGGCAAGCTCGACCTCGTCGGCATGACGCGCGCCCACATGGCCGACCCGCACATCGCCCGAAAAGTCATGGAGAAGCGCGAGGACGAGGTCCGCCCCTGCGTCGGGATGGGCTATTGCATCGATTCGATCTACGGCGGCCAGGCGCTCTGCATCCACAACCCGGCGACGGGGCGCGAGGCGCTGCTGCCGCATGTCGTGACCCGCTCCACCGGGCCGCGCCGCAAGGTGGTGGTGGTGGGCGCCGGGCCGGGCGGCCTGGAGGCTGCCCGCGTTGCTGCCGCGCGCGGCCATGAGGTCGTCGTCCTCGAAGCAGCCGATGAGCCGGGCGGGCAGATCCGGGTCGCCGCAGGCCTTGCGCGGCGGCGCGAGATCCTGGGCATCATCGACTGGCGCGTGGCGCAATGCGAGAAGCACGGCGCCGTCATCCGGACCAACACCTATGGCGAGGCTGCCGACGTTCTCGGGGAGGCGCCCGACATCGTGGTGATCGCAACCGGCGGCATCCCGAACACGAGCTTTCTCGATGCCGGCGAGGACCTCGTCACGACGAGCTGGGACCTGCTTTCGGGCAGCGCCTCCCCTGCCGAGACGACGATCGTCTACGACGACAACGGCGCCCATCCGGGCGTGTCGGCGGCCGAGTTCGCGGCACAGGCCGGCAGCAAGGTCGAGATCGTCACGCCCGAACGGGTGCTGGCGCCGGACATCGGCGCAACCGGCTACCCGCCCTATCTGCGGGCCTTTTCAAAACACGATGTGCGGATCACGCTTAACCTGCGGCTCGAACGGGTGCGGCGCGACGGCAACCGGCTGGTGGCGAGCTTCTTCGACGAATATGGGCGCCGCCACGTGGAAAAGACGGGCGACCAGATCGTGGTCGATCACGGCACGGCGCCGATGGACGATCTTTATTTCGAGCTGAAGCCGCAATCACGAAACCTCGGCGAGGTCGACTACACGGCGCTGTTGGCCAATGCGCCGCAGGCGGTCGACCGCAACCCGGAGGGCACTTTCGTTCTCTACCGCATCGGCGATGCGGTCGCCTCGCGCAACATTCACGCCGCCATCTACGACGCGCTGCGGCTCGCCAAGGATTTTTGAGGGCGCCCGTCATTCCGGCGAGGCGACCGAGGTCGGGGCGCCGTTGACCGAGTTCAGGATCACCTTGTTGTCCTGAAAGGAGATGAGATGGCCGCCATTGCTGGCGCCGACGCCGTTGATGTTGCCCATCACCGTCGAGCCCGTCAGCGTGATGGTCGAGTTCGGGCCGTCCGAGATGACGCCGAAGCC
>JAFAME010000174.1 GCA_019233695.1 Methylobacteriaceae bacterium | reverse complement strand
CGCCGGAACTGCGCTCTGTCTTGCCGGCGCCATCGCGACGCCAGTCGCGCCGGCGCTGGCCTTTTGCGGCTTCTATGTGGCGCAGGCCGATTCGAAGCTGTTCAACAAGTCATCGAAGGTCGTGCTCGCCTGGGACGCGGGACGGGCGAGCGTGACGATGGCCAGCGACTACGAGGGCGATCCGAAGGAATTTGCCCTCGTCGTGCCCGTCCCGACGGTCGTCAAGGAGCGCGACATCCGGGTCGTCGACAATGCGCTCGTCGACAAGCTCGACGCCTATTCGGCGCCGCGGCTCACCGAATATTTCGATCGCGATCCGTGCGAGCCGGTCGTCGCTGCCGAAGCGATGCCTGCCGCCGTGCCGCCACCGCCGGGCAGCAGCCGTGCCGGGAACGCCGAGGGGGTGACGATCGAAGCCCGCTACGAGGTCGGCGTCTATGACATCCTCATCCTCTCCGCGCAGGACAGCAGCGGCCTCGTCGCCTGGCTGAAGACGAACGACTACCGGATCCCGGGCGGCGCCGAGGGCGTGCTCGGCTCCTACATCCGGCAGGGCATGCACTTCTTCGTCGCCAAGGTGAACCTCGAACGGCAGAAGACAAGCGACGGCTACCTGCGCCCGCTGCAGGTCTCCTACGAGACGCGCAAGTTCATGTTGCCGATCCGGCTGGGCACGGTCAACGCCAATGGGCCGCAGGACCTCATCGTCTTCGTCCTGTCGCGCAAGGGACGGGTGGAAACGAGCAACTACCAGACCGCCAAGATGCCGTCCGGCATGGCCATCCCCCTCTTCGCCAAGAGCGACTTCGGGTCGATCTACAAGGCGGCGTTCGACACCCGGGTCGAGGCCGACGGCATGAGCAAGGTCTACATGGAATACGGCTGGGACATGAGCGGCTACATGCCGTGCGATCCGTGCTCGGCGGCGGTGCCCAATTCGGTCGACCTGTTCACGCTGGGGGCGCGCTGGCACTATCCGCAGTTCGCCGGCGCGAGCGCGGAGGAGCTGAAGACGGCGCAATTCGCGCCCGGGCCGCTCGATGCCTATCTCACGCGCCTGCACGTTCGCTACACGGCCCAGAACTTTCCCGAGGATCTGGCCTTCACCGAAACGCGCGACCGCGAGCCATTCCAGGCGATCTACAAGCTGGCGCATCCGGCGAAGTCGACCGGCAGCTGCGAGCAGGGCCGTCAATACTTGCGATCGCTGCCGCAGCGCTTCGCCGTCGAGGCGCGCAACCTCGCCCGCCTCACCGGCTGGAGCGAAGTGGGCATTCGCGCCAGGATGGAAAAGAGCGGCCAATCGTTCAGCGTGACGGTGCCGAACTGACCGAAAATTGGGGAGGGGTAGGGCGTGCTGAATCGAGCGACCGTGATACAATGCCGGCATGACAGCCAAGGTACTGGAACTGGCAATGCGCAAGGCCGCGTCTCTTCCCGAGGCGGCGCAGGAGCAGATCGGCCGCGAAATGCTAGAACGGATCGACACGCTGGAGCAGCTTCGGGCCGAGTTGGAGATAGGTATCGGAGAACTCGACGCCGGGCTCGGTGAAGAGCTCGACATAGAGGACGTTATCAAGCGAGCCCACGCCGAGCATGCCAAAGGCTAGACTGGTAACCTGGGCTCCGAGGGCAAAACGCGACCTGCGAGATATCTGGGGCTACTATGCACGTGTTGCATCACCAGAGATCGCGGACAAGCTGTTGCGGGAAATCAGCGAAGCCGGCGAGCGGCTCGGGCAACGATCGCTTCCCGGGTGAGCGCGAAGCGAGGTAATGACGCGTCTGCGATCCGTGCTTTCGCATCCGTACACCATCTTCTTCCGCATCGCAGACGGCCGTATCGAGATCGTGCGTGCACTTCACGAGCGGCGAGATTTTCGTGCGATTTTCTCGAAGCCGGAGCGCTAGTGGATAAATCTGACACTCGATTCACACGATCAATGGCTGTTTCCAACCGAAGCTGTTGAAGAAGTCGTATTTGGCGTATGTCCCCGATGGATTCTTCGGCCGGGAGCGACAAATCGACGGCAGCGAACATTCTGTCCTCACCGAGGATAGCCCCGTCGCGCGGCCGTGCGGGCTCATGCCCAGGCATGCCGGCTCCGAGGGGAATTACGGTGACACGACC
>JAFAME010000150.1 GCA_019233695.1 Methylobacteriaceae bacterium | reverse complement strand
CCACCCCCAGGCGCTTGTGCATCACCGGGCTGGTGGTGGTGTATTGCAGATGCACTTTCTCGCCCGGGTTGAGCCGCGCCTTGATCGCGAAGGCGGCAAGCGCGGCTTCGTGGAAACCGGAAAGGATCAGCTTCTTCTTGCCCGGGTACCAGTTGATGTCGCCCACCGCGTAGATGCCGGGCGTGGAGGTCTCGAACTTCTCGGTATCGACCTGGATCTGGTTCTTGTGCAGGTTGAGGCCCCATTCGGCGATGGGCCCGAGCTTCATGGTGAGGCCGAAGAACGGCAGCATCACGTCGCAGGCGACCTCGACGACCTCATCGGCGTCGTTGGCAACGAGCGCGCGCGTCAGCTGGCCGTCCGCACCTTTCAGCTCCGTCACCTGTCCAAGCCGCAAGTCCATCTTGCCGGCGGCGACAAGGTCGCGCATCGCATTGACCGAATGCGGCGCGGCGCGGAAGGCGTCGCGCCGGTGCAAGAGCGTGACGCGCTCAGTGATCGGCTGCAGGTTGAGCGTCCAGTCAAGCGCGCTGTCGCCGCCCCCGACGATGAGCACGCGCCGGCCCCTGAACTGATCCATCTTGCGCACGGCGTAGAACACCGAGCGGCCTTCGTACGCCTCGATCCCGGCAATCGGCGGCTTCTTCGGCTGGAACGAGCCGCCGCCGGCGGCAACGAGGATCGACTTGCACTCGAAGACCTTGTCGGCGTCGGTGCGGACGCGGAAATGCGGCGCCTGCTCATCCCCCAGGACATCGAGGCCCTCGACCATCTCGCCGAGGTGGAAGGTCGGCCGGAACGGCTCGATCTGGCGCATCAGATTGTCGACAAGGCCCTGCCCGGTGACGATGGTGAAGCCCGGAATGTCGTAGATCGGCTTTTCGGGATAGAGCTCGGCGCATTGCCCGCCCGGCACGGAGAGGATGTCGACGAGGTGGGCTTCGATGTCGAGCAGCCCGAGCTCGAAGACGGCGAAAAGCCCGACCGGACCCGCGCCGATGATCACGGCGTCGGTCTTGATGATTTGCGTCATGCGTGAGAGCCCCCGGTTGTGGGGAGACGTGGTGTGGCACGCCCCATATAGGCGGTTGCCGGGCAATGCAAGATCACGACCTGAAGCTGGCGGTCACGGTGCATCACGAGTTCGCCGGAAGCCCCGCACGAGGCTCAACAGAACCACGCTCGATGATAGCAAGCTTTGTCATCGCGACGAGCTGCAGCTTCAGAATGTCCATTCGACATAGAGAGTAACATCATGAATCGCCTCGCCATTGCTGCAGGTGAGCTCGGATGAGCTGGGATAAGAACCGGTCTCCAGTTGGTTGGTATGTCGGCTCGTATATGATTCGCTTCATCGAGCTTGCAGAGGAAGGGAACGACGATCCGAAAGGATCTTCACGGTTTGGGAAAATACCGTCCTGGTCCGAGCGACGAGCATCGACGAAGCCTTCGAAAAAATCGAGCGCATCGGGCGGTCGGAGACCGAGCCCTACAAAGGCGGCCCGCCACCCGGCGTGGATGTCCAGTGGCTCTTTGAAGGAGTAACCGAGGTCTTGCCCGTCTACGAGGAAATCGAAGACGGCGTCGAAATCATGTGGGCGGAATGGCGCCGAAAACTTAAGAACATCCGACGTCGCGCACTACCCGCGGCCCCCAAATCGCGCCCCTGATCTATTTGGTCGGGAAACGATCGAAGTGATCTCGGGCGCCGCTGCCGACTTGCAGGGCCTATCCCTGCCGCGGCGGGGTGCGCACGAGAAGGCCGTCGAGCGCCGGCCGCACGCGGATCTGGCACGAAAGGCGCGAGTTCGGCTTCACCTCGAAGGCGAAGTCGAGCATGTCCTCCTCCATCGGTTCGGGCTTGCCGACCTTGTCCATCCAGCCCGGATCGACATAGACGTGGCAGGTGGCGCAGGCGCAGGCGCCGCCGCACTCGGCATCGATGCCCGGCACGTCGTTCTTGAGCGCGGTCTCCATCACGGTCGAGCCCTCCTCCGCCGTCACCGTGCGGGATTGACCTTGGATGTCGACGTAGGTGATCTTGATCATCTCTGGGGCTGGCTCGGGTGAGTCGTGCGGAAGGCGCCCGGGAAGAGGCCCGGCGTCGCCGCAGCAAAGTGCCGGCATTGTCATAAATGACGGCGCACGGAAGGAAAAGGCTTTGCCCGGACGTCGCAACGTCGCGGGGCTGCCGGATCGCCGCTCAAGCCTCGGCCCGAATCGCGCCGATCTCGGCGCGCGCCTCGCTGACGGCATCGACCAGTTCGCGATAGGCAGCCGCAAGCGTCGCCTCATCGGCCGCGCGGCCGATGAGCCCCTCGTAGTGCGCAGCAGCCGCAGCGACGCGCGTCGCACCGATGGCGAGAGCCGATCCCTTCAGGCCGTGCGCCAGATCGCGGCGCGCCTCCGGCTGAGCCCCGGCAAGCCGGCCGACGAGGTCCTCGGATCGGCGATCGAAAATGGCGAGGAGTTCCCGCTGCAGGGCCGTGTCGCCGAGCGTCTGGCGAGAGAGGTGAGAGCGATCGATCGCCTGTGCTGGCCGTTCGGCGCCCTCTCCCGGCGGCCGGCTCACGATCGCAGCCGCATGCCGCGTATGGACATCTCGACCGCCCGGCAATTCGACCGTTCCCGTCCCCCGACGATGATGGTAAACATGGCGTTAACGACGTTTGAGATTGGCGCCCTGTCGCGGTTTCAATCGCGCCCCCCAAAAGGTAGAGTGGGTTTGGTTAATTTGGTGTTCACTGCCGTTCGACGAGGCCCTCGATCGGCAGTATTGTCGAAGTGCGCGACGCAGAGCCCCGGCTCTTCGCCGCGCGCCGGGTTTGCGGTTTCCATCTGACAAATGAGGCGTTGTGAGGCGATCTGATGGCCAGTCAAAGCAAAGCTCCTGATCCGGCAGCGGCGGCGCTGTCGGCGATCGAGGAGGCTCTCCGGCTTGCGAACGCTCCAAATGAATACGAGGTCGCCGCCGGCGAGCAGATCGTCGAAGACGACGCCCACCAGCCGGTCTTCGATGCGAGGGGGAGCACCCCCGCGGCATCCGGCAATGGAGCGCTGCGGCTTCCTGACGTCAACGATTCCAACCACTTGCTCGCGCCTCCTGAAGAACAGACGCCGTTCGTCGCCCCGCCCCGCCAGCCGCCCGCGGCAAAGCCGAGGCGGCCGAGACTCGAGGCGCAGGTCGCGCCCCCGAGTCTTCCCGCCAACGATGACCGACGTAACGTCGATGACGTGCTGCAGTCGCTCAATGCCAAGCCCAGCCACACCCCCTATCTGCTGGCGGTGGTCGCCACGGTCGGCTGGATCGGCATCTGCGCTGCCTATGCCTATGCCAACTGGTCGCCGCCGCCCTCGCTGAGCCTCAAGGACATCCTGGCCCAGCCGGAGGTCCTGCTCGGCGCCGTCCTCGCCGTTGCTCCCGTCTTCCTGTTCTTCGTCATCGCGGCGCTTGCCCGCCGTGTCCAGGAGATCCGCCTCTCGGCCCGCTCGATGACCGAGGTCGCCCTGCGCCTTGCCGATCCGGAGGCGCTGGCAAGCGAGCAGGTCGTATCGTTGTCGCAGGCCATCCGCCGCGAAGTCGCCGCAATGGGCGACGGCATCGAGCGCGCCTTGGCGCGCGCCGGCGAGTTCGAAACCATCGTGCGCTCGGAGGTCTCCAATCTCGAACGCTCCTACAGCGAGAACGAACGGCGCATGCGCACGCTGGTCGACAGTCTCGCGAGCGAGCGCGAGGGCATTCTCGGCAACGCCGAGCGCGTCCGCACCGCCATCGCCGGCGTGCACGAGAACCTCTCGGGCGATCTGCACAGCGTCGGCCTCGAACTTGCCGAGCGCGTCAGCGATGCGGGCATGCGGGTCACGGCGACGCTTGGCGCCAAGGGTGAGGAGATCACGACGGCGCTGAGCCGCACCGGCGATCACATGGTCGACCAGATCGCCGCCCGCGGCGGCGACATGCTCGGCCGGCTCGCCGCGACCGGCGATGACGTTACCGGCAAGCTGATGAGCGCCGCCGAGATCGTTGCGCAGACGCTCGGCGAACGCGTCGGCGAGGTCGATTTCCGTCTCAAGACGACGGCCGATTCGCTCGTCGCCGACCTTGGCGCACGCAGCACCGACGTTGCCCAGCGCCTTGACGAGGCAAGCACCAGGATGGCCGATACGATTTCGGCCCACGGCGACAATCTCGCCGCGCGGCTTGCCGAGACAACGAGCCGGATGCACGAAACGGTGACGGTCCACGGCCGCGCGCTCGACGAGAGCCTTGCCGCAACGGGCGAGCGGATCGCCGCCTCGATCGCGGACCGGACGAGCGCCGCGCATGATGCGTTCCATCAGTCCAACCATGCGCTGGCGAGCCTCATCGACGAGCGCCACGCACGCACCCATGAATCGCTTGCCGCGCACGCAACCGCGCTGCATGAGCGCTTCGCCACGACCGCCAGCGAGGTTGCCGCGGCGCTGGCCGACCGTGTGGGCGACGTGCACGAGCGGTTTGCCGCGACCGCCAACGACGCCGCTTCCGCGCTCGCAAGCCGCGTCAACGACATGCACGAGCGGTTCGCCACGACGACCGACGAGACCGTTTCCTCGATCACCGCCCGCCTTGGCGACGTCCACGAGAAGCTCGCGGCGACGGCGGGCGAGGCGATGTCGGCGCTCTCGACCCAGGTCGGCGACATGCACGAGAGCTTTGCGGCCACGACGCGCGAGACGGTGGCTGCCCTGACCGACCAGGTGAGCGGCGTCCAGGAGGGCTTTTCCCTGACCGCGCGGGGCACGGTTTCGACGCTGTCGAAGCAGGTCGGCGATATCCAGGACCGCTTCGCGGCGACGGCCCGGGAAACCGCCGATGCCTTGTCGCAGCACACCGAAGGGCTGGCGGCCGGGGTTTCGGCCGCCACCGCCGAGACCGCGTCGCTTCTGTCGAGACATGCCGCCGAATTGCGCGAGCAGCTTGCATCGACCTCGCAATCGACGATCGAGACGCTCGAAACACGCACCGGCGACCTGAGCGCCCGCTTTACGACGACCGCGCTCGGCGCCGCGACGGCCCTGGCCCAACATGCCAATGCCCTGCATGAACGCTTCGCCACGACCGCCGATGCGACCGTGGCGGCGCTGAAAACGCATACCGGCGAGGTGGAGGAGCGATTCTCGAGTACGGCCGCCACCACCGCGGCTGCCCTCGGCCGGCACGAAGCTGCGCTCCAGGACCGGTTCGCCGGAGGCGCGGAGAATGCGCTGCGCAACCTGACCGAGCAGACCAACGATCTGCATGAGCGCTTTGCCACCATCGCAGGGGATGCAGTCAGCGCCATCGCCATGCACGGCACGCGCATCAACGAGACGCTCGGCAATCGGTTGTCTTCCTTCGAGGACCTGATTCGCAGCAACGGCGGAGATATCGCCACCCGCATCGCCCTGCAGTCCGACCAGTTCACCAAATCCATCGGCGAAAAGCTCGGCGCCGTCGAATACATCTTCACGACGCACGCCGGC
>JAFAME010000142.1 GCA_019233695.1 Methylobacteriaceae bacterium | reverse complement strand
CGAGGCGGGCCTCGCGCATCCGGAGACCATTCTCGACGATCGGCCCTCGCGCTATGGCGTCTACCGGCCTGAAAACTTCGATCTCTCGTTCCAGGGCACCATCACAGCGCGGCGGGCGCTGCAGCTGTCGCTCAATGTGCCCGCCATCGAAGTCCTGGCCGAGATCGGGCCGGACCGGTTCCTCGCCCGGCTGAAGACTGCAGGCGCCGCGATCGACCTGCCCAAGGATGGCCCGCCCGGCCTCGCCGTCGGGCTCGGCGGCCTCGGCATCCGCCTCGTCGATCTTGCCAGGCTCTTCGCCGGGCTGGCGCGCGGCGGCAGCGTCCCCGATCTTGTCGAAGACCTCGACCTGCCCGCCCAGCCGTCAAGCGAGCGCAAGATCACCGAGCCGGTGGCGGCCTGGTACGTCAATGACATCCTGCGCGGCGCGCCGCCGCCGCAGAACGCGCTCGGCGGGCGCATCGCCTTCAAGACCGGCACCTCCTACGGCTTTCGCGATGCCTTTGCCGTCGGGTTCGACAGGCGCATCACGATCGCCGTCTGGGTCGGTCGCGCCGACAATGCCACCGTGCCGGGCCTCATCGGGCGGCAGGCCGCAGCGCCCATCCTCTTCGATGCCTTCGCGCGCTATGGCGGCGAGCCGGAGCCGATCCCGGCCCCGCCCAACGTCATCTATGCCAGCACCGCCGGCCTGCCGCCGCCGCTGCGGCACCTGCGCAAGGACGCGCCCAAGACCATCGCTGCGACTGCCACCGCACCCTTGCGCATCGCCTATCCGCCGGACGGCGCGCGCGTCGATCTCGGCTTGTCGAAGCTCGCCGGCAAGGCCGACCCTGACGGGCCGCCGGCGCTGGCGCTGAAGGCCTCCGGCGGCGTGCCGCCGCTCACCTGGCTCGTCAACGGCCTGCCGGTGAGCGCAGCCGACATTCGCCGCCAAGCGAGCTGGACGCCCGATGGCGCCGGCTTTGCGCGCGTGTCGGTCATCGATGCCCAGGGCGCGACCGATACCGTCACGGTGCGGCTCGAGTGAGGCCAAGCTCGGCGCTTCGCCGGGAAGGTGAATTCGTCGGCGAATCTCCCGTCAATCCTTTGCGCAGTAGACCTTTGGCGATGCAGGGTGCCGGACCCAGCGGTTCAGTCTGAATTTCCTTTCTCGCCGGGGGTGCCGCGGACTGCCCTTTGGCTTGATTGCTTCCCACAATGCCACGATGTCCTTTACTTCCAAAGTCGGTGGAGCACGCCGGCCGTCATTGCCGACATGCATTTTTAACGATGGGTTTTATTTTTCCGATTCACATATGATACCGGATAGAGTACTATGAACCGCAAGAAACTAGATCGACTGAAGCGGGATATCGCCCACGCGCGACGGAGTGCCCAAAAGGCTGCTGATCTGGAACAGCTCGCGCGTCGCCTCGGACGAAGGATGGTGAAACGGGGCAAGGAGCCGATGTGGGAAAGCGCTGAATTCGACGAATTGTACGTGCTAGCGATCCCTCGCCACGGGAACAGAGACCTCGCACCGGGCACAAAAAAGAGCATCTTGGATCAGCTGGAGGACGACGTTCTCGCCTGGGAAGAGCGGCTTGGTGACGATGAAGGTAAAGAAGACGCGAGTGGAGAGGGCCATGGAACCGGCTGAATACCTGAAGCGACCGTACGGACGAACGGTGGTGCCGGAACGGGATGGGACTTTCCGGGCTGAAATCATCGAGTTCCCGGGTTGTATCGCGACAGGCGACACGGCATCGGAGGCGCTCGCCAACTTGGATAGGGTCGCAGAGAGTTGGCTGGAGGCTACTCTCGCGAGAGGCCAACATATTCCAGAGCCGGTGGAAAATTCGCCATTCAGTGGCAAGCTTGTGCTTCGGATGCCCAAGAGCCTTCATAGAAAGGCTGCCCATATCGCTGCGCGAGAAGGCGTGAGCCTCAATCAATTCATTGTCACTAGCGTAGCCGAACAGGTCGGCAGGACTCCGTTGGGGGACACCGACGGCTTGCCCGATGAACGAATCGGCAAATTCATCCCAGGCCAGCGGCGACATCAGGTGGGGGGCTAAGGGCCGATGTCCTGACCGGCCAGGATCGAGGACCTCGAGCCACGTTAGAAAAGCGGGCGAAGGCACAAGGACGTCCGGGCGTCTGACTATCCGGAGCCCGGTCGCATTTGCATCGGCCCAATCCTCAATACATGATCAGAAAAATGACATAAGGGGGCGCGCCGGTTCCGGCTCGGCGCGGCCGGGGCATGGTTGCACTCCAGATCCTGATCGATGGCTTCGCCGTCAGCGCCCTCTACGCGCTCGGCGCCATCGGCTTCACCCTCATTTTCGGCGTGTCAGGCGTGCTGAACCTGTCGCACGGCGCGCTGATGGTGGCGGCCGCCGTCGCCGCCTGGGCGGCCAACGGCGACCTTCTCGTCGGCAACTACGCGGGCGCCGTCTTCGGGGTCGGCGTGAGCCTCGCCCTGGCGCTCCTGACCTACGCCTTCATCGTCCGCCCCATCCAGCGATCGCAGGCCATCCGCAACGAGGAGCGCGAGATCTTCATCCTGACCGCCACGCTGCTGTGGGGGATCGTGATCCAGGAGCTGATCGCCTACCTCTACACCAGCAACGCCAAGACGGTGCTGCCAATCGTCGAGGGCGTCGTCGCCATCCTCGGGGTGCGCACGCCTACGAACGAGATTTTCACCGCCGTCGTGTGCTGGGGCGCCATCGCCCTTTTGTGGTTCCTGGTCAATCGGACCCGCACGGGAAAGGCCGTGCTTGCCGCCTCGATGAACCCGCGCGGCGTCACGCTGCTCGGCATCGAGCTTGCGTGGATCTATATCGCGGTCTGGGCGATCTATGGCGTTCTCGCCGGCATTGCCGGCGTGCTGCTCGGCATGTTTCTGGGGGTGAGCTCCTACAGCGTCGGGCCGCTCACGGCGAGCGCCTTCTCGATCGTGGTGCTGGGCGGGCTCGGCAGCGTGTCGGGCTCGCTGATTGCAGCGTATGTCGTGGGCTATCTCGAAACGCTCACGGCCTATCTCGTATCGCCAGCCTATCGCACCATCCCCGCGCTCCTGCTTCTGGTGGCCGTCATGTATGTGCGCCCGCGCGGGCTCCTTGGGCGACGGTAGGCCCATGCCCCGCCTTTCCGTCCGGGAAATGTCATTTGCGGCCATTATCGTGGTGGCGCTTGCCGCCGCCCTGCCGTTCTTCGTGTCGGACTATGTTCTCGGCGTGCTGACGCCGGGCTTCTATATCGCCGTCTTCGCCATGGCCTGGGACCTGCTGTTCGGCTTCGCCAACGAGGTCAACTTCGGTCCGACCTTCCTCATCGGGCTTGGCGCCTATGCGGCGGGCATCATCGACAACCGCCTGGGATGGGCGATCTGGCTCTGCGTTGCAGCCGGAACCGCAGCGGCGGTGGCGGGCGGATTGGTCCTTGCCTTGCCGGCGCTGCGCGTCAGGGGACCCTATTTCGGCCTGACCACCCTCGTCGCAGTCCTCATCCTGTCGAACCTGATCGTCGTCTTTGCCGACCTGACGGGCGGAGAGATCGGCCTCACCGTGCCCGACGTGATCTCGATCGACGCGCACGCCAACTATTGGATCGCGCTCGGCTTCATGTCGGCGAGCGGGGCGATCCTGTTTGCCCTGTCGCGCTCGCCCATGGGGCTCATCCTGCAGGCGAGCGGCCAGGATGCAGTGCAGGCCGGGGCGCTCGGCTTCAATGTCACCAAGCACAAGCTCGCGGCCTTCACGATCAGCGCCTTCTTTTCAGGGCTTGCCGGCGCCCTCTACGTCTTCTACCTCGGCGCGGCATCGGTCGGCACGCTCGTCGACGTCACGGTCGGCGTGCAGGTGATCATCGCTGCCGTGCTCGGCGGGCGACGCACGATCCTCGGGGCGGCGCTCGGCGCGATCTTTCTGATCGGCGCGACCGAGGCGTTGCGGCCACTCGGCGAACTCGCAACGCTCGTCGTTTCCGCCGTTGCCCTGCTCATCGTACTCTTCTTCCCGAACGGGCTCATCGCCCTCATCGCCCGCGTTGGGGGACGGGCGTGACCGCCAGGGCAGGCCGCACCATCGTCGAGGTCCGCGGCCTCACCAAGCGCTTTGGCGGGCTTGTCGCCGTCAACGACGTCAGCTTCGACATCCGGGCCGGCGAGATTCTCGGCCTCATCGGCCCCAACGGCTCGGGCAAGTCCACCACGATGCGGCTCATCATGGGGGTCGAGCGGCCGAGCGCCGGCACGATCCGCATCGAGGGCGAGGATGTGGCGGGCTGGGCAGCGCACCGCATCGCGCGGCGGGGCGTCGGCCTCGTCTTCCAGCATTCGCGCCCGCTGCACCGCCAGACCGTGATCGAGAACATCAAGCTTGCGCTCCTGCCCGACAGTCTCTTGCAGCTTGTTGCCGACCCGCAGGTCGAGGCGCGCGCCCGCCTGATCGCCGATCGGGTCGGCCTTGCCGGGGTTGCCGAGCGCTCGCCCAACACCCTGCCGTTCGCCGATCTGCGCAAGCTCGAACTCGCCAAGGCAATTGCACGCGATCCGCGCGTTGTGCTCATCGACGAGCCCTTCGCCGGCCTCGCGCGCACCGAGACGGCAGCCTTCTCCGAGCTGATCCGCGGCTTTCGTGCCGAGGGTCGTGCCGTGCTGCTCGTCGATCACAACGTCAAGAGCGTGGCGGCGCTCGTCGATCGGGTGATCGCCATGTACCTCGGCGAGCGCGTCGCCGAGGGCACGGCGGAGGAGGTGATGCGCGATCCGACCGTCCGGCGCGTCTATCTCGGCGGCGCCATCGAGACGGCCGCCCGTCCCGAATCGGCCTTCGCCGACGCGACATCCCTGCTGCAGGTGAAGGACATCAGCGTCTTCTACGGCAAAGCGCAGGCGCTGGAGGGCGTCTCGCTCCACGTCCACGAAGGCGAGTTCGTCTCGGTCGTCGGCCTCAACGGCGCCGGCAAGACGACGCTGTTCAATGCCATTTCCGGGCTCGTCCCCTATGCCGGCGAGATTCTCTGGGGCGGCGAGGCGCTGCGCGGCCGCTCGCCGGCGAACATCGCCCGCTCAGGCCTCGTCCAATGTCCGGAGACCCGCGAGCTCTTCGGCGACATGACGGTGCGCGAAAATCTTGACCTCGGCGGCCACCATCTGGGGCAGGGCGAGATCGCTGATCGCCTGGCGTGGCTGTTCGAGCTCTTCCCGATCCTGCGGGATCGCCAGCGGCAGACGGCGGTGACGCTGTCGGGCGGCGAACAGCAGATGCTTGCCATCGCCCGCGCCCTGATGACGCGACCGAAGCTGCTGATCCTCGACGAGCCGACGCTCGGTCTTGCCCCGGTCGTGCTCGAACAGCTCTCGAAGGCGCTCGAGCGGCTGCGCCGGACGACGAGCATCACGATCCTTCTCGGCGAGCAGAACGTGACCTTCGCCCTGCCTCACGCCGACCGCGTCTATGTCCTCGAACACGCCCGGATCGTCTGGGAGGGCGAGCCCGCGCGCTTTGCCGCCGAAGCGGGCACCGGGTATCTTTAGGCTAGATAGCTAGGTCGCCTCACGTGACTGGCTGAAGCAGCCGATCCCAGCGCAGGGTCCATGGCCAGCGCCAGAACGACCAGGCCGACTCCGTTTCATTCGGCTCGCCCGGCTTGGTCTTGATCGAGAAGAAGACTCTCTCCGCGCGGCCGATCAGGTTGTCGAGCGGCACGTAGTCGAATGCATCGTCGTGCGTGCCGAACCCGATGCGGCTGTCGGCCGACAGGTCGCGGTTGTCGCCCATCATGAACACATGGCCGGCGGGCACCGTGAAGACGCCGGTGTTGTTCAACTCGCCGAAACCGTCGTCGACCGTCTGGATGATGTGGGTCACGCCGTTCGGAAGCGTCTCCCTGTAGCGCTTGACCGGATGCGTCAGGCCGGTGGCGACCTCTTCGTCGGATTCGGAGACGAGCTCCCGCTTGACCTTCTCCCCGTTGATGTAGAGATCGCCGCGGATCATCTGGATGCGGTCGCCGGGCAGGCCGATCACCCGCTTGATGAAATCGGTCGAATTGTCGGTTGGCACCTTGAACACGACAACGTCGCCGACCTTCGGCAGCGAGCCGAAAATGCGGCCGGAGAAGAGATGCGGGCTGAACGGCAGCGCGTCGAAGAGCGAATCCGACGAATAGCCATAGGCATATTTGGCGACGAAGACATAATCGCCGACGAGCAGGGTCGGGATCAGCGAGCCCGAAGGAATGTTGAAGGGCTGAAACAGCAGCGTCCGGATGATGATCGCAACCAGCAGCGCCTGGAAGACGATCTTGGCGACCTCGCCGATGCCGCCCTCTTTGGCGCGCGCGCGGGAGGCGTCGAGCTTTTTGGGTGCGATCCGGGTGGGCTCGGTCATGACAATGTCCAGGTATGCGGGCCCACGGAGATTGCAAGGCCGCGCGTTATTCCGCTCGCTTCAAAGGAATTGACGCAACGGCGTAGTGGAATTGTGGTGGACGCGCAGTGCGCGCCGGCACCAGCAGCGCAAGAATGCGCGCGACTGATATCGTCGATTTCATTCCTTGCCGCCTGCGGTTTCCCCTCTCTATTATGTGCCAGCTCTAGCGATTGCCTCGTGATCGCCACGGCAAGGGGGCAATGCTGCGCTGGTTCTGGCGGTGGTTGTCTGGTCTCGTCATTCTTTACGCCACCGCGTTCGGGGCGGCGATCGGTATCTCATGGTTCCTCGGCCTCGACGACGGGGTCAAGGCCTAGGCCTAGGCCGTGCATAACCGCCCGATCGGAATCGTGGCGCTTGTCCTCTCCGGTATTGTATACGCTATGTATGTGTCGTTAGAGGAACCGCCCGAGTGATACCCCCGCTTCCGATCGACATAGCCCTTGCTGTGATCCTGTTGTGGCCGGCCCTGAGACTGGCGGGCGCCGCCTTGGCGCGGCCGAAATGGCTCAGGCTGAAGGCATTGCGCGCAAGTTTGCTGGAGAAGGAAGGCCTCTCTGAAAAGGACAAAGCACAGATCCGCCACAGCTATTCCGAGGCCTACGGCAGTCCGGTGGAGATCGTGATGCCGGCGGTTGTTCTTCTCGGCGTGCCGGCGCTCGCCGTGCATGAGATCGCCACCCGGCGCTTCCCCGCCGACCTTGAGCAACACACTAGGGATTGGATCAAGGCCAGCTATCTCATGCTTCACGGTACTCCAGAGGACGCGAAGATATACGACGATCCGCGATTTTGGGAGCTGGACGGTGTGGCCTTCGAGATTTCTCTCTACCGTTTTCCGGTCGCATCGCTGGTGACGGGCCTCGCCTTTCTCGTGACGCTTCCGTTCCTGCTTGTGCTTTATGGCATTCGACGATCCGTCGGCGGGCTAGCAAGGCGGATCTATCGCTCGTCGGCCATCTCGGTTCAGGTGTTTGCCGCAAATATGGGCGCCTGAGAATGGGCGGGACCCTGGTGCAGCAAAGGAACCCTGCGCTGCCCCAATCCCCTCACTTCACGATCGGGATCTTGCTCCGGTCGATGGTCACCGCAACGGCAAAGACCAGCACGGCGCCGAACACGATCTGCTGGGCGAAGATGTCGATGCCGAGGAATGTCATCCCGGTGCGGACCACCGAGATGATCAGCGCGCCAATGAGCGTGCGCCAGATGCTGCCGACACCGCCGGTGATCGCCGTGCCGCCGACCACGACTGCCGCAATGGCCGGCAGCAGGAGGCCGGTGGCAAGCGTCGGGGAGCCGCTCGTCAGCCGTCCCGCCAACATCACGCCCGCGAAGGCGGCGAACGAGCCCGACAGGATGAAGGCGATGATCTTCTGGCGCCCTACCTTGACCCCCGAGGCGTAGGCCGCCGCCTCGCCGGCGCCGATGGCGGCGCTGTAGCGGCCGAAGGACGTGCGCCGCTGCACGATGTCGGCTGCCATCAGGAGGACCGCGCCGATGATCACCTCATGCGGAACCCCGAAGCTCACGTCGGTGATCCAGCCGAGATAGCCGCGCTCGCTTTCGACGAGCGTGATGGAGCGTTCGTGCGAAATGACGAGGGCAATCCCCGACAATACACCCCCGACCGCAAGCGTCGCGATGAAGGAGGGGATCTTGAGCTTGACGTGGGCGAGACCGCCGAGCCAGCCGGCAATCGCCCCGATCAGGACGGCCAGCACGAAGGACGCATAGCCGAGACGGCCGACGGTGAGCGCCACGACGACGCTGGCGAGCGAGGCCATCGCCTCGATCGACAGGTCGATGCCGCCGAGCATGATGGCAAAGCTCACCCCGCTGGCGAGCACGAACAGCACGGCGGTGTCGCCGGCCAGATCGAGCAGATGGCCCGGATCGAGAAATTCCGGTTGTGATGCTCCGACAATGAGGATCAAGGCAACAAGAGTGAGAAGCGGCAGCCAGCGCCGCATGTATTCAGGGGCGAGGCGAAGGGCGATGGCCGGCATG
>JAFAME010000112.1 GCA_019233695.1 Methylobacteriaceae bacterium | reverse complement strand
GCTCGACGAGCAGGGCCGCAAGATGTCGAAATCGCTCGGCAACCAGACCTTCCCGCAGGATGTCATCAAGGCGAGCGGCGCCGATATCCTGCGGCTGTGGGTGGCGAGCGTCGACTATGCCGACGACCAGCGCATCGGCCCGGAAATCCTGAAGACCACGTCCGACACCTACCGCAAGCTGCGCAACACCATCCGCTGGATGCTCGGCACCCTGCATCATTTCCACGAGGACGAGCGCGTCGCCTACCGCGACATGCCCGAGCTCGAACGGCTGATGCTGCACCGGCTCGTGGAACTTGATGCCGCTGTCCGCGAGGCCTATGCGCTCTTCGACTACACCAAGGTGGTGGCGGCGCTCTCGGCGTACATGACCGGCGATCTGTCGGCCTTCTACTTCGATGTCCGCAAGGACGTGCTCTATTGCGACCCGCTGTCGAGCCGGCCGCGCAAGGCGGCGCTAACCACGATCGACGACATTTTTCGGCGCGTCGTCATCTGGCTCGCGCCGATCCTTGCCTTCTCCTGCGAAGAAGCGTGGCTGTCGCGCTTTCCCTCCGATCACGGCTCGGTCCACGCCGAACTCTTTCCGCAGACGTCTTCGGCCTGGCATGACAAGGCGCTCGCCGACAAATGGGCAGTGATCCGGCGCGTACGTCGCGTCGTCACCGGGGCGCTGGAGATCGAGCGGGCGGGCAGGCGCATCGGCTCATCGCTCGAAGCCGCCCCGATCGTTCATGTTGCCGATGCGGCGGTACGGGCGGCGCTCGACAGCGTCGACTTTGGCGAGGTGTGCATCACCTCCGACATTCGCATCGAGCCAGGGGAGGGTCCCCCCGACGCCTTCCGCCTCGACGAAGTTGCGGGCATCGCGGTCGTGCCGGCGCGGGCGGAGGGGCGCAAATGCGCGCGCTCGTGGAGAATCTCGCCTCTCGTCGGCAGCGATCCGGAATTTTCGGACGTCACGCCCCGCGATGCTGCAGCGCTGCGCGAGCTGAGAGCAGCCGGGCGTCTTGCCTGATCGTTCCGGAAGACGCGCGCCCATGCGCCCGCAAGTGATTGGCCTTGCTGCCGCCGCGGGCACGCTCGCGCTCGACCAGGCCGTCAAGCATTGGATGCTGTTCGGCCTGGGACTCGAAGGTCGGGAGCCGCTCCCCCTCACCCCGTTCCTCGACCTGCGCATCGCGTGGAACACCGGCATTTCCTACTCGCTCTTCAGTTCCGACGGGGAGATCGGACGCCTGGCCCTGCTCGCGGTGGCGCTTGTCGCGGTGCTGCTGCTCTGCATCTGGCTCGTGCGGGCGCGCAAGGCCATCACCGGGTTTGCGCTCGGCCTTCTCATCGGCGGCGCGTCCGGAAACGCCTATGATCGCTTCACCCGCGGCGCGGTGGCCGATTTTTTCCACGTCCATCTCGGGAGCTTCTCGCCCTGGGGCGTGTTCAACTTCGCCGACGTGGCGATCGTTGCCGGTGTGGGCCTTCTTCTGTATGAAGCGGTGTTGGCCCGCGACGCGAGGCCGGGCGAATCGCAAACCACGGGGCCTGGTTGATTTTGGCCCACAATTTGCCGCAAGGGTGCGCCATTTGGTACATCGTTTGCCGCGCCCATGCCGCGGCCAAGTGACCACGCGAGCAGGGACATCGCTATGGCTGTCAACCGCGTTCTCCTTCGATCGATCACGGCCACCGTGGCTCTTGTGGGCTTGGCCATTGCCGCCGGGCTGACCACCGGCGGGCCGGCCAAGGCCTTGGACGACGATGGCAAGGACAACGTCTTCAATGCGGTGCTCGGCATGATCTATCTGGCGCCGACCAAGGAGCAGCCCGAAATCGACTATCGCGAGCGTTCGCTGCTCGTGTTGCCCCCGAAGATGGACCTTCCTCCGCCCGCCCAGCCCGGCGCAAGGCCGGCGGCGTGGCCACAGGACCCGGATGTCCTGCGGCGCAAGAAGGCTGCCGAGGAGGCCAAGATGCCGGCTTTCATGACCCGCAACGGCGACGGCGAACTGATGCGCAAGGACAAGCTCCTTGCCGGCAGGACCGCCGGTGCTTCGGAAGAAAAGCCCAAGTCCGATCTCGAACATTGCGGCCGAGGGGAATGCACCTGGATCCCCCCGGATGTCCTGGAGAAGGAGGGCGAAGCTGCCAAGGCCCTGATGCAGGGTGATTCGGATACCGATACGGTCCTCGGCGGACAGCAGCCG
>JAFAME010000110.1 GCA_019233695.1 Methylobacteriaceae bacterium | reverse complement strand
ACCTTCAATGCCATCCACGCGCTCGTGCCGCATACCGCCTCGCTCGACCTCTATCAGGTGCATGCGGTGACGGAAGGCACGGATGCCCAGGCGGAAGTGTCGGTGCGGCTGACGGAAGACGGCAAGACGGTGACAGGACGCGGGGCCGACCCCGATACGCTCGTCGCCTCGGCACGCGCCTATCTCGGCGCGCTCAACAAGCTCATGGTGAAGCGCCTAAAGGCAGGCAAGCCCGAGCAGCTGTCGGTGGGGTGAGGAATCCGCTCATCCACGAGAGGGGCGCGGCCCATTCTCCCCCCGGGAGAAGGCCGCCCGCCCGCAGTCTCTGGCATTTCCTCACACTAGGCTTTTGCGGGGATGAGCGGACTTCGTCCGAGGACCGGGCTCTGCATCCTTATGTGCCCGCAGCGCCGCCACGACGAAATCGGACATCGGGCCGAGCAGGGCCGACGTCTGTTCCGAGCCGCATTCGGCAATCATCAGCGGGTGGCAAAGGACGATGATCGACTTGTGCACGCACTGGGCGAATACTTTCGCATCGCCCGCACGAAACTCCCCCGACGCGATGCCGTCGGCAATGATCCTCTCCAGGAGGCTACGCATGTATTCGATGTGGGCCTCGACGAGCGGCCAGGCTTCCGTCATCGCCACCGCGCACATCTCGTGCATCTTGTTGTCGGCGACATAGCGCTCGGCGTTCATCCGCGAGACTTCCGCGATGAGCCGGCGCAGACGCGAGGCCGCAGGCTCGTCCTCTTGGGCCGCGATTGCGGCCGCTGCCGCTTCGACGCCGCCCATCAGGAGCCGCGCCACCGCCTCGGTCAGTTCCTTCTTCGACTGGAAGAACCGGTAGACGTTCGCCGGGCTCATCTTGAGCTCTTTGGCGATGTCGGCGACTGTCGTCTTCTGGTAGCCGTAGACCCGGAACAGGTGTTCCGCCGTTGCGACGATGCGGCTGCGAGTGTCCGGGACGGTCGCCATCCCGGGGATGTTACGTGGATTTGTCTCGCTTTGCCACATCGATGACAACTCGGTGTCCTTTGTAGGTCTATTCCGCGGCGAGCGGGAATGCAAAGACGGGCGTCAGCGCACCGTCCCCGGCATGTACGGGCTCTGCTTCCGCCTTTCCTTCCTCGAGGCTGCGGCGGAACCATAGCGCATAGAGCGCCGGGAGGAACAGAAGCGTGAGGAACGTGGCGACGAACAGGCCGCCCATGATGGTGACGGCCATCGGGCCCCAGAACGCCGATTCCGACAGCGGGATCATGGCAAGCACCGCGGCGAGCGCCGTCAGGATCACGGGCCTGGCGCGGCGCACGGTCGCCTCCACAATCGCCTCGCGGCGCGAGTGCAACCCCTCCGCGACATCCTTTTCGATCTGGTCGACCAGGATCACGGCGTTCCGCATGATCATGCCGGCAAGGGCGATGAGCCCGAGAAGGGCGACGAACCCGAACGGCCGATGCGCCAGATTGAGGCTGAGCGAAGCGCCGACGATGCCAAGCGGCGCGGTCATGAAGACCAGCGCGAGCCGCGAGAAATTCTGCAGCTGGATCATCAGAAGCGACAGCATCGCGATGAACATCACCGGGAAGAGTGCGAAGATGGAGGCGTTGCCCTTGGCCGATTCCTCGATGGCCCCGCCGATCTCCATGCGGTAGCCGGCCGACAGGTCGTTGCGGATGTCGCTGAGGCGCGGCCAGATGGCATTGGTGACGTCGGGCGCCTGCACGCCATCGACGATGTCGGAGCGCACCGTGATCGCCATGTCCCGGTTGCGCCGCCACAGGATCGGCTCCTCGTGGCCGTAGTCGATGCGGGCGACCTGGGCGAGCGGAACGACGATGCCGTTGCGCGACATGATGGTCAGGTCGCCGATCCGGCCGAGGTCGAGGCGTTCGCTCGCCACGGCGCGGGCGACGACGTCGACCTTTTCCGTGCCGTCGCGGACAGTCGTGACGGTATAGCCCGAGATCAAGGTGGCGAGCGTCTGCGCTACGTCCTTGGGGGTCAGGCCGAGGGCGCGGGCCCGCTCCTGGTCCACCGACAGGTTTACCGACGGGGTCTCTTCGTTCCAGTCGAGATGCGGATCGATGACATCCTGGTTCTCGCGCATGACGTCGCGGACGCGATAGGCGATGTCGCGCACCTTGGCGGGATCGGGCCCGATGACGCGGAACTGGACGGGGAAGCCGACCGGCGGCCCGAAGTTGAAGCGGTCGACGCGTACGCGCGCCTCGCTCAGGGCGCCGTCGGCCACGGCCCGTTCGAGCCGTGCCTTCAGCCGTTCGCGCGCCTCGACATCCTTGGCGACGATGACGATCTCGGCGAAGGCCTCGTTCGGCAGTTCGGGGCTGAGGCCGAGCCAGAAACGCGGCGAGCCTTGCCCGACATAAGCCGTGTAGGTCGCTGCATCGGCATCGCCTTCGAGCAGCTTTTCGGCCTTCTTCGTGGCGGCGAGCGTGGTGCCGATGGCGGTGCCCTCGGGCAGGCGCAACTGGAAGAACAGCTCGGGACGCTCCGAGAGCGGGAAGAACTGCTGCTGCACCTGCGTGAATGCCGCTATCGCGCCGACCGCGATCGTGACCGTCGCCAGCACGACTTTCATGCGATTGGCGACGCACCAGGAGATCACGCCTCGGAGCGCTCGGTAAATCCGCGTGTCATAGATGGCGTGCGGATCGATATTGGCGCGGCCTTTGGCGAAATCCGGGAGCAGCCTGACGCCGATGTAGGGGGTGAACACGACCGCGACGAACCACGAGGCAATGAGCGCGATGGCAACCACCCAGAAGATGCCGCCGGCATATTCGCCGACGGC
>JAFAME010000106.1 GCA_019233695.1 Methylobacteriaceae bacterium | reverse complement strand
GCCGATCGTCGTCAACGGCATCATGTATGTGACGACCTCCTTCGACCACGTCTACGCACTGAACGCTGCGACGGGCGAAGAGATCTGGCACTATCAGCAGAAGCTTGGGCCGATCACCACCTATTGCTGCGGTCCCAACAATCGGGGCGTGGCGGTGTGGGGCGATGCCGTCTATCTCGCCACGCTTGATTCCAAGTTGGTGGCGCTCGATGCCAAGACCGGCGCCGTCAAATGGGAAAAGCAGATCGCCGATCCCGAGAAGGGCTATTCCGAGACGATGGCTCCGACCGCGGTTGCCGGCATGATCCTGATCGGCACCAACGGCGGCGAATACGGCATCCGCGGCTTCGTCAAGGCGTTCGATGCCAAGACCGGCGACGTCAAGTGGACGTTCAATACCATCCCCGAGAACAGTCAGGGGGTGTGGGCGACGAACGACGCCACCGGGCGCGACATGCACCGCGACATTGCCGGCGAGAAGGCTGCCTACCAGAAGGATGGTGACCCCTATAAGACGCTGGGCGGCGGCGTCTGGCAGAACCCGGCGGTCGATCTCGAGACCAACCGCATCTACTTCGTCGTCGGCAATCCCTCGCCTGACCTCGACGGCGCGATCCGGCCGGGCGACAACCTCTATACGGACTCGCTCGTCTCGCTGAAGCTCGATACCGGCGAACTCGCCTGCTATTTCCAGTATATCGCCCACGACGTCTGGGATCTCGACGCCGTCTCGCCGGTGATCATCGCCAACGTCTCAGACAAGGACGGCAAGCCGATCAAGGGCCTGCTGCACGCCGGCAAGACCGGCCACGTCTACGTCCATGACGCCAAGGATTGCAGCCTCATCCGCTATTCCGACGCCATGGTGCCGCAGGAAAACATGTGGACGCTGCCGAC
This sequence comes from Methylobacteriaceae bacterium, assembly GCA_019233695.1. GTDB lineage: Bacteria > Pseudomonadota > Alphaproteobacteria > Rhizobiales > Beijerinckiaceae > JAFAME01. The sequence continues at coordinate 8,111 of JAFAME010000106.1, read as the reverse complement.
CGCGGAGGGTGCGCGGATGCTGCCGGGCGCCAACGGCGGCGTCGAGTGGTCGCCGATGGCGATCAACCCGCGTCTCGGCCTGAGCTACGCCATCAACCTGCATCAGCCGATGACCTACACGGTCAAGAGCGCCAAATACCCTGACGGCAAGCTGTGGCTTGGCGGCGCCTTTGCCGTGATCCCCTCCGAGGAGCAGTGGGGCAACGTCACGGCGGTCGACTACAACAGCGGCAAGATCCGCTGGCAGGTGAAGACGCAGCAGCCGATGATCGGCGGCATCCTCGCCACGGCCGGCGGCCTGGTGTTCACCGGCGAAGGCAACGGCCAGTTCAAGGCCTACGACGCGCTGACTGGCAGCGAGCTCTGGAAGTTCCAGGCCGGCGCCGGCGTCAACGCGCCGCCCTCCTCCTATACGGTCGACGGCAAGCAGTACATCGTCGTCGGCGCGGGCGGCAACACCCAGCTCGACTACAAGCGCGGCAACTCGATCATCGCGTTCAGCCTGCCGGAGTAATCGCCCTTACTCGAACGATGCGCGGAGCGGGGCCGGAGACGGCCCCGCTTGCACGTCTGGGCCGGGTCGCAGCGCCTAGCGGGCCACGCGATCGATTGTGCCTCGGAGGAGTGCTTTGGCCAAACCGACCCGGCCGCCTCGGTCGAAGCCTCGCGCGGGAAGGCGCGGATGCGCGCGCCAGGCCGCCCTTCTTGCGATCATGCCTTTGATCGGGTCATCATCGGGCGCCGTCTCGCAAAGCCTTGAGGAAAAAGCGCAGCTTTGCTCGGCGTGCCACGGCGAGAACGGCGTCCCGCAGGACCCTGCAACGCCGGTCATCTGGGGCCAGCACGAGGGCTATCTCTATATCGAGCTGCGCGACTACAAGCGCGGCAATCGCAAGAACGAGCAGATGTCGGCGATCGTGGAGGGGCTCGAACGCGACGACCTCCTGGCGCTCGCGGCCTATTTTGCCAAGAAGCCGTGGCCCAATCTGTCGCAGCCGCGCGCCGGCTCCGACGACACCACGCACGCCGAGCGGGTCGCCGGCTCCGCGCAATGCCCGCAATGCCACCTCAACGGCTATCTCGGCGACAGCACCCAGCCGCGGCTCGCCGGCCAAAACCATGACTATCTCCTGAAAACGATGCAGGACTTCCGTTCGGGCGCCCGCGCCAACAACGATTGGATGACGGCCCTCCTGCAGAAATATTCCGATGACGATATTGGCGCGCTCGCCAAATATCTCGCAGGGCTGTGATCACGGTGCCGGAGAGCATGTCGTCCACGGCAAGAAAGGCACGGGGTCACACCCGCGAGGCGCCCCGAACTGCCGGCATCGCCTTCTGCTGGCAGATGATGGATGCCCAGCTGCCCCGGCGGCGCGCTGACGAGGCCCACCCTCATTCCAGCCGAAATTGCAAAAGCAGACAGCAGTCGAGGTCGCGTCAGCGATCGGCAAGCGCCAGTTTGGCGCCGAGCGCGACAAAGGCGCCGGCGAAGGTGCGGCGCAGCCAGGTCAAGACGCGCGGCCGTGAGATCACGTGGTCGCGGATCGAGGCCGCGAACAATCCGTAGCCGACAAAGACGACGAAGGTCATCAGCATGAAAACGCCGCTCAATTCCAACATGCGCATGAGTGGATGAGGCTCGTTGGCGCTCACGAACTGCGGCAGGAAGGCAAGGAAGAAGATCGACAACTTAGGGTTGAGGATATTGATCAATATGGCGGTGAGCGTGACCTGCATCGCCGAACGCGCGCCGACTTCCTTATCCACCCGCAACGCGCCACGTTCGCGCAACGTGCTCCAGGCCATGTACATGAGATACGCAAGGCCAACGTATTTGAACGTCTGGAAGACGACCGCGCTGGTGTGGAGGATGGCCGCCAGCCCGAGGATTGCCGCGGCCATATGCGGGACGATGCCGATCGTGCAGCCGAATGCCGCAACGATGCTGGCGCGTGACCCCCGCGTGAGGCCGGCGGCGAGCGTGTAGAGGACGCCGGTGCCGGGCGACACGACGATGATGAACGAGGTGACCAGGAATTCGAGGCTCACGACCAGGGTCCTCTTCGTTGGATGGATGCCGGCCAGGATGCGGTGGCTGAGCGAGGCCGGCAAGCCAAATCGAAGGATGGAGCCGGAGACTTTCGGAATGTTGCCGCCGCGCCTCCACGCCGGGATTTCGTACGCGTTTTCGCGAAACTGAGTTGCAAATCGCGCGTTCCCGGTGTTGCTATGTGGCGCGGGTGGTTCGGCCGGGAGGCAATGAAGTGGCACGATGGACAGGCGCACTGGCCTTGGTCGCCGCGCTCGGCCTGCCGGCGACCGAATCGGCGCGGGCCGCTGATCTCCCCATGCCCGCACCGTTGCCGACGTTTGCGCTGATCGACGCCACGCCGCGATTCGAGTTGCGCGGCGGCCTTGCCGCATCGACCTGGGGCCCCGAGACGGGCGAGGTGAACTTCAACGCCGAATTCGATTCGCCCCGGCTCTATACCTTCCAGGGCTGGGAGCGCTTTTTCATCCCCCGCGTTCAGGTCGGCGGAACGGCCAATCTGCAGGGGGGCACGAGCTATTTTTACGGCGGGCCGATGTGGACCGTCGACTATGGCCGCTATTTCGCCGACTTTTCCGTGGGCGGGGCCGTGCACGACGGCCAAAGAGCCAACATCAATCCGAAACGCAATGTGCTGGGCGGCTGCCGCGTCCTCTACCACACCGGCGCCGACGTCGGTTATCAGTTCGACGAGCATTGGAGCGGAATGATCACCTTCGATCACATCTCCAACGGCTCCGGGACGCTGTCGAGTTGCGGCAAGAACGAGGGCGCCACGATCCTCGGCGTGCGCATCGGCTACCGTTTCTAAGACCCGGCCCGCGATCACACCGACAAGTGCCGGCGGACGTCCTTTTCCACCATTGAGGTCTTGTCGCCGGCAAGCACGATGGCGCCCCGCTCCATCACGGCAAAGTCGTCGGCAAGGTCGCGCGCGAACTCGAAATACTGCTCGACGAGCAGGATGGCGATGCCCCCCTTGCCGCGCAGATAGTCGATGGCGCGGCCGATGTCCTTGATAATCGACGGCTGGATACCCTCCGTCGGCTCGTCGAGAACGAGCAGTTTCGGGCGCGTCACGAGCGCCCGCCCGATCGCCAGTTGCTGCTGCTGTCCGCCGGAGAGATCGCCGCCGCGTCGGCCCATCATCTCGGCGAGCACGGGAAAGAGCCTCAGCACATCCTCAGGGATGAACCGCTCGCCGCGCGCGACGGGGGCGTAGCCCGTCTCGAGATTTTCGCGCACTGTCAGGAGCGGGAAGATCTCACGCCCCTGCGGCACGTAGCCGATGCCGCGCCGCGCCCGCTCGTGCGGCGCAAGTGTTGAGATCTCCTGGTCGTCCCAGATGATCTTGCCGCCGGCGATCGCCTGATGTCCGACGATGGCGCGCAAGAGCGAGGATTTGCCCACGCCGTTGCGGCCCATCACGCAGGTGACGCGGCCGGGGCTCGCCTGCAGCGAGACGCCGCGCAGAGCCTGGGCGGCGCCGCGAAAGAGATCGATGGACTCGACGCTCAGCATGGGAGAGCGCCAAGCGGAGTTCCGGTGAAACGGGCCCTCATCCGCCCTGCTTTGCAGGGCACCTTCTCCCGCAAGTGGGAGAAGGGGTGCACGCGATCGGTAGCTCCCTTCAGCATCAAGAGGATCCTCATCGGCCGAGATACACTTCTATGACCTTGGGATCGGCGCTGACCTGATCGATCGGCCCCTCGGCAATCACCGCCCCCTCGTGCAGCACGGTGACCTTGACCCCGAGATCGCGCACGAACGCCATGTCGTGCTCGACGACGACGATCGAATGATCCTTGGCGATGCTGCGCAGGAGCTGCGCCGTCTGCGCTGTTTCGGCGTCGGTCATGCCGGCGACCGGCTCGTCGACCAGGAGAAGCTTCGGGTCCTGCGCCAGCAGCATGCCGATCTCGAGCCACTGCTTCTGCCCATGCGACAGGCCGCCCGCGAGGTGCGCCCGCAGATCGGAAAGACCGACGGTCGCCAGGATCGCATCGATGCGCCGGTGGATGCCGGCCTCGTCGCGCCCGAAGAGGGTCGCTGCCGCCGCGCGCGGCGCTTTCAGCGCCAACAGGACGTTGTCCTCGACCGTGTGGCTCTCGAAGACGGTCGGCTTCTGGAACTTGCGGCCGATTCCGAGCTCGGCGATCGCCGCCTCGTCAAGCGCGGTGAGATCGATGCTGCCGGCGAAATAGACGTCGCCCTCGTCGGGCCTGGTCTTGCCGGTGATGACGTCCATCATCGTGGTCTTGCCGGCGCCGTTCGGGCCGATGATGGCGCGCATCTCGCCGGGCGTGAGCGCCAGCGACAGGCCGCGCAGCGCCTGGTAGCCGTCGAACGACACTTTCACGCCGTCGAGGTAGAGCAACGAGGAGGTCAGCGCCTTGCCGTCCATCGGCCTATTCCGCCACTGCCGGAACGCGGTTGCCGCGCGCGCCGACCGCGGCCCGTCGCTCGCGGGCGAACAGCTGGCCGAGAGTGCCGACGATACCCTTGGGCAGAAACAGCGTGACCAGGACAAAGAGGGCGCCGAGGGCGAACAGCCAGTATTCGGGCAGCGCACCGGTAAAATAGGTCTTGCCGAAATTGACGAGCACCGCCCCGATGGCGGCGCCGACCAGCGTGCCGCGGCCGCCGACCGCGACCCAGATCACTGCCTCGATCGAATTGGCCGGCGCGAATTCCGAAGGATTGATGATGCCGACCTGGGGCACGTAGAGCGCGCCGGCGACCCCTGCCATCATAGCCGAGAGCGTGAAGACGAGGAGCTTGTAGTTCTCGACTCGGTAGCCCAGGAACCGCGTGCGGCTCTCGGCGTCCCGGATGGCGACCAGCACCTTGCCGAACTTGGACATCGTCACCGCGCGGGCGATGAGATAGCCGATCAGAAGGGCGATTGCCGAGAGCGAGAACAATGCCGCCCGCGTCGGCTCGGCCTGAACGTTCCAGCCCAAGATGTCCTTGAAGTCGGTGAGGCCGTTGTTGCCGCCGAAACCCATGTCGTTGCGGAAGAAGGCGAGCAGCAGCGCATAGGTCATCGCCTGCGTGATGATCGAGAGATAGACGCCCGTGACGCGCGAGCGGAAGGCAAACCAGCCGAAAGCGAAGGCCAGCACGCCCGGGACCGCCAGCACCATCAGCAGGGCGTAGCCGAACGAGTTGAAGCCCCACCAGGCAACCGGCAGGTCGTGCCAGTTCAGGAAGACCATGAAGTCAGGGAGATTCGGATTGGCGTAGACGCCCCGCGCGCCGATCTGGCGCATCAGGTACATGCCCATCGCATAGCCGCCGAGCGCGAAGAAGGCGCCGTGGCCGAGCGAGAGGATGCCGCAGTAGCCCCACACGAGGTCGAGGGCGACGGCAAGCAGCGCATAGCACAGATACTTGCCCGTCAGCGCGATGACGTAGGCGGGGACGTGGAAGGGGGAGGCAGGCGGCACCGCAAGCGCGGCGATGGGCACGAGGATCGCCGCGGCGATGAGGACGACAGCGAAAATCGCGCCGCGAAGATCGAGGAGGCGGGCCGAGGTCACGGGTGTTCCCCTCCCCCTTGCGGGGAGGGGCTAGGGGTGGGGGTTGCCGATGCAGGCCACGCCGCGACCCCCCTCCCCAACCCTCTCCCGCAAGGGGGGAGGGAGTGCGCAGTGAGTCTCGCCGTCATGCTTCCACCGCCCTGCCCTTCAGGGCGAACAGGCCGCGCGGCCGCTTCTGGATGAACAGGATGATGAAGACGAGCAGCAGAATCTTGCCGAGCACGGCGCCGACGAAAGGCTCCAGGAACTTGTTGGCCACGCCGAGCGACAGGGCCGCAACCAGCGTGCCCCAGAGATTTCCAACGCCGCCGAAGACGACCACCAGAAAGCTGTCGATGATGTAGCTCTGGCCGAGGTTCGGCGAAACGTTGTCGATCTGTGACAGCGCAACGCCGGCGATGCCCGCAATGCCCGAGCCGAGGCCGAACGCGAGCGCATCGATCCGGTTGGTATTGATGCCCATCGATGAGGCCATGCGGCGGTTCTGGGTGACGGCCCGCATCCGCAGGCCGAAGGGGGTGGCGCGCAGGACAAGCTGCAGGGCGAGGAAGACGCCGATCGTGAACACGATGATCCACATGCGCCCGTAGGTGATGCTGAGGCCGCCGAGCTCGAAGGATCCCGCCATCCACGAGGGCGCGCCGACGTCGCGGTTGTTGGGGCCAAAGCCGGTACGCACCGCCTGCTGCAGGATGAGTGAAATGCCCCAGGTGGCGAGCAGCGTCTCGAGCGGGCGGCCATAGAGGAAGCGGATGACGAGGCGCTCGATGGCAATGCCGGCAATGCCGGCGATCGCGAAGGCGAGCGGAATGGCAATCGCCAGCGAATAGTCGAAGAGACCCGGCTGGTAGGCTCGAATCCATTCCTGCACGATGAAGGTCGTGTATGCGCCGAGCATCACCATCTCGCCGTGCGCCATGTTGATGACGCCCATGACGCCGAACGTGATAGCAAGGCCGATGGCGGCGAGCAGCAGCACCGAGCCAAGCGAGAGCCCATACCAGACGTTCTGCAGGTTCTTCCAAACGGCAAGCGTCAGGTTGAGCGAGGCGATGGCGCTGTCGGCAGCAGCCTTGACGGCGCCCTGCGCGGTGGCGCTCGCGGCCTCCAGGAGGCCCATCGCGTCCTGGTCGCCGCGCGCCCGCAACGTCGCGATCGCCTCGAGGCGCTGCGCCTCGCTCGCATCGACCTTGGTTGCAAGGAGCGCGGCGCGCGCCTGCTCGAAGGCGAGCTTGATCCTCGTGTCGGTCTCCTTGGCAAGCGCCGCTTCGACCTTGGCGAAGGCCGACTGATCGCGCGACTTGAACACCGATTCGGCGGCCGCGAGCCGCCGCGCCGGATCGGGCGACAGGATCGACATGTCGCCTTTGGCCGCTTCGAGGGCACCGCGAACGGCATTGTTGAGCCGCACCTTCTTGAGCCCGCCGGCCTCGACGCCCGCCTTCTCGCCGGTCTTCGCGTCGAACAAAGTGCCGGCGGCGTCCTTGTAGTAGACCGCACGCGTAGAAGGATTGAACAGCAGCCGATTCTCGCCGAGGGCGTCCAGAATGGCGGCCGCCGTCGTGGCGCCGCTTGCCGCAAGCTCGCCGATCGCCTTCTCGGTCTCCGGAAACTTGTCGGACGCGAAGCGCGCGAGCGTGTCGTCGATGGCGTCGGCGCGGGCGGGCGTTCCCCACGCCAGACACAGAAGGATCGCAAGAGCGATCCCACAGATGAGATCGCGCGTCGCGGCGACCGCCGCTCGTCCACGTCCGAAAGATGCTGTCACGAAGGGAATTGAAGGCCTCCGCCGTCATGGCCGGGCCTGTCCCGGCCATCCACGCCGTGCAACCGCTTCACCGCCGGCATGCGTCACAGAATCCTGATTTTCGTCCGGTTCCGCGGCGGAGGAGAACGTTCCGACCATGGAGCAGCTCGGCGGCGTGGATGGCCGGCACACGGCCGGCCATGACGGCGCCAGCGGCGGGGTCGGTCCTTATCCGTCCGGATCCGCCGGCCACCTTCTCCCGCGTGCGGGAGAAGGGGCGCGCCACCTACGAGGCCCCGCCGCACTTGCCGGTCTTGACGTTGAAGTTGCCGCAGGCCAACGGCTTGCGCCAATCGGCGATAAGATCGCGCGAGCCTTCGAGATAGGGCGACCATTCCTGCGCCACGACGGTGCCCGGCGTCTGCCAGACGACGTTGAACTGGCCGTCGCCCTGCACCTCGCCGATGAACACCGGCTTGGTGATGTGGTGGTTGGGCATCATCGTCGACAGGCCGCCGGTGAGGTTGGGCACTGATACGCCGACCAAGGCGTCGATCACCGCATCAGGATCGGTCGTGCCCGCCTTCTCGACGGCCTTCACCCACATGTTGAAGCCGATGTAGTGGGCCTCCATCGGATCATTGGTGGTGCGCTTCTCGTTCTTGATGAAGGCATGCCACTTGTCGATGAATGCCTTGTTGTCGGGCGTGTCGATCGATTCGAAATAGTTCCAGGCGGCCAGGTGGCCGACGAGCGGCTTGGTGTCGAG
>JAFAME010000055.1 GCA_019233695.1 Methylobacteriaceae bacterium | reverse complement strand
CGGTACGCCAGGCGCTGTCGCCGCCAACTCCGGCAATGGGTGCCGCTCCAAGGCAGCCGCAGGCACCATCTTCGATATCGATTGGTGCCAGGCCGGTGCCGCCGCCGTGCGCGGTGCGATCGGCGGGGTCGGCGCAGGCGCCGCGCGGCGCTAGACCTTCTGCAAAGAGCTTGGCGGGGCCCTACCGGAAATCTAGCCGCCGCCTCCGAAGAATTCTCCTGATTGGCGGCGGCGACCATCTCTCCTCGCCATCATCCGAGATCAACGTGCACCCGTCCGTCCTCGATCTTGGCCGGATAGGATTGGAGGTTGACGCACGGCGGAAGCCGCAGCGCCTCGCCAGTGCGGTAGTCGAACGCACCTTGATGCTTCGGGCACTCGATTTCGTAGTCCATGACGAGGCCATCTGCCAGATGGACCTTCTCGTGCGTGCAGAGCCCGTCGGTGCAGAAGACCTCGTCATCGGGCGAACGGTAAACGGCGTAGGTCCTGCCGCCGTGATCGAAACGGATGACGCCCTCCTGTTCGATGTCATCCAATGGACCGACCTCAATCCAGTTTGCCATGCTGCCGCCCTGCGTTGGATCGTGCGACTTCGGTCACCCGGCCGCGACCGTCTTCTTGGCCTGGGCTTTGGCGTTCACGCGTTCCTTCTTCTTTTGATAGCGAGCCTGCATGCGCGCCTCACCTTCCTTGCTGCCGTCATGGAAGGTCCCGAGCCACTTGTCGAACGGGATCAGGCCATCGCCGTAGTTCACCTCGAAGTGCCGGTGGTGCAGATAGTGGATATAGGCATGGCTATCGACCGCCGTCTCGTCGGTGAGCTCGACCCTGTCGAAGCCGATATGGCCGGGGATCGCGCCGAAACCGGCGAAATGCAGCTGATAGAGAGCAAGGATCGGGTTCGACGGGATGACCAGGTGCCATAGCGCCACGCCGAGATAGCCCAATTGTTCGACCGGATGCATCGACAACGAAGACCAGGGCGACGGGTTCACCGAATTGTGGTGCACCGAATGCACCCACCTGTAGAGCGGGCCCCAGTGAATGGCCCGGTGCAGCAGGAAGAAATGCGTCTCGTGGATGATCGGCACCACCAGGGCAAGGCCGAACAGGTACCAGGGGTTCTCGGCGAAGCTGAGCCAAGGCACGTTCCCGTTGGCATAGGCGTAGAGGATGGCGACTTCGATCGCCGTCCAGATCGGCAGGCCGGTGCCGAAAGTTCGCAGCAGGCTGTCTACATTCTGCCTTTCGAAGAAGAAGGCTTTGCTCCGTTGCTCGGCCGGAAACTTGCTGTTGTACTTGAAGCGGGTGCCCTGAGCGCGCAGCACGTAGAGCCGCAGTTCGAAAGCGCCGAAAAAGAGGAAGATCGCGATGCAGTTGACGACGAAGAGCTTGAGGATCCAGGCCCAGGCAAGAGTCTTCATGCTCGCGGCGTCCGGCAGCACCCACTGCCACCAGGCGACCGCCGAGAGCGCGAACAGCAGGCTGTATGGCAAGAAATAGTGCGGCAGCCATTTCAGGAGGTTGAGCGGCTGCGGCGGGAAGACGAACAGCGGCGCGGTGCGGGCCGGCTCGTTTGGCACCCAGTCGCCGCGCTTGTTGCGAATGCCGTAGTTGAGATCGTCCATCGTGACCTCCTTCAAATCCGTTCTGTCTGTCGGAAGGCTTGAGGGCCTCCCAAAGGGCTCGTTCCTGCGATTCGCCGCCGGCGAAATGTCACGCGGCCAGCAATGTCTTCAGCTCGATGTGGGCGGTTGCGAGCTGATCCGGCAGCGGTTTTGCCTGCCTGGAAATGAGCATCTCTCCCAGCCGAATCTCCCTTGCGAGGGAATTTTCGGGACCGATGCCGCTTACCGCCACCAACCCGCCATTCTCGGCGAGGTGAAACAGGAGAAACGCGCCGTCATCGAGATCGCGTCGGAAAGCTACCGAACGGACGGGCTTCGTGGCACGTGACTCACTTTGAATAGGCGCCACTTCTCTTCAATACCTTTCAACGAGTGTTCGCCCGCATCGTCGAACTCCAAACCAGACCCTGCAACAAGATCCTTTACCGTCCTTGAGACGAGCACCTCATCTGGCATCGCAGTATTCATAATGCGCGCCGCGAGATGGACAGCAATCCCGCGCACATGGAATTCGGTCCGCTCGACTTCGCCCGTATGCAGGCCGGCGCGTACCTGGATGCCGAGCGGTCCCATCGCCTCGATGATTGCCATTGCACACCGGATCGCCCGAGCTGGACCATCGAAAATGTCGAGAAAACCATCCCCTGTCGAATCCACCTCGCGGCCGCGAAACCGAATGATTTCTCGTCGAACTGTCGCTTCATGTGCCTGCAACAACTCGCGCCAGCCTCTGTCCCCCAAACTCTGAACCCGTTCGGTAGAGTTGACGATATCGGTAAACAAGATCGTTACAAGCACACGCTGTGAAGTGGAAGTGATGGGTGCCTCCTTGTCGGGATCCAAAATAAAATCCGAAACCCTGTCTGCAATTTCAATAGCATTATCGCCCAGCCAGAGGATGTGATCTGCGCCATCAATTTCCACTAACTTCGCGTTCGGAATGTGCTTAGCTAAAAAGCGGCCTGCCTGGATGCTAACGGTCGGATCCTCCGTTCGGTGCAAAATGAGCGTTGGCGCGCGCACCGAGGGAAGTATCGTGTCTATATTGATTTCACTATTCATCTCCATTAAACTCTTTACAGCCGATGGGCTGCCGCCTAACCTTTCCCACCGGCCCCACCAGCGTTGAAACTCTACGTCTCCTTTCTTCGAGGGGGCGAACGAGGCAAGGCTCCTGCCCGAACCCCAGGACGTCTCAACATATTCAAAGAAATACTCAAGCTTCTGCTTGGTTGGAAACCAGTCCGAAAATCTTGCGAACGCGCCATAAAGAATAAGTACCGAACAACGCTCAGGGTGGGCTGCGGCAAAGAGCGTCGCAAGTGATCCTCCTTCTGAGACGCCCATAATGGCGGCCCGTTCTGATTTGGCTGCATCCATCACAGCCCGCGCGTCTTCCATTCGCTGTTCAAGATTGGGCAGCTGACCCAGTCGATCGGAAAGGCCCGTTCCACGCTTGTCAAACAGGATAACTCGCAAGCGGCTTCCCAAACGGTCCAGCCAGCGTGCCGCCTCTGGCCTATCCCAATAATGCTCGATGTTTGAAATAAAGCCAGGAATAATCACCAGATCCGTGGGACCTTTGCCGAAGACCTGATAGGCGATGTGCACATCGCCACTCTTGGCGTAGTGAACTTCGGGCGGCACCGGGCAACCTCTTCGATCCGATCGGAGGCTCGTGAACTATAGCCAATGGCGCCGGCCATGACCACCGCTCACGCGGCGGGCCCAATGTGCGAAGCATGCCACGACGCTGGTATAGAGGTCGGTAAGCAGCTCCGAGCGACAGCAACGGGTCGGAAGCGGCGGTGACTAATGATTCATGACCTAGGCGAGCCGCATGTCAGGCACCTTGAGGGGAAGCTGTGGGAGTTGCGACTGACGGGTCGCGATGGAATTGCTCGCGCCCTTTACGTGACGGCGATCGGACGAACGAAATTTCCCCGGGATCTACGCCGATCCGCTGATGGTTACCATGGATCACTTCATGTTCGAGATCGAAGGCTGGGTCGACGAGCATGATGCGGGCGACGATCCCGGCAGCGGTCGAGCAAGAAAAAGCAATCATCAATGTTTCTGATGCTTGGTTGCAGATATGATTATTTCCGCGCGCTCTCTCGTCTTGATAGCCATTTGGCAAGACCCTCCGCTCATGGCGTCATCGCTGACCAACGCGAAGTGGTCCCAGGTCACTGGGCCGGCCGAGGCACATGGTCGGGTGGGATTGCGATGCGGTCGTCCACCGCAATGCGAGCGTTTCCGTATGAGAAACGTCAATATCCTCGCAAGCGGCCTGGCGAAGTGGCACCGGGCCAGCTGTTCGCGCTCATAGGGGGCTTTCGGCCAACCGGAGCGGCGCGTTAGATCGTCGAGGCCAACGCCATCGCGGCCACCGGAGGCTCTCGATGGTTACGAACCACTTGGGACTCTTTTGGAAGCCTGCGATCCGTGTTGAAGGGACTGTCTGATGGATCAACCAACAAGGCGGCCCCGCGTTTTCGTCACCCAACCCATCGCAGTCAGCGCGCTTGAGCGACTGAGGACGGTCGCGGACGTCACGGTCGATCCCGATTCCAGCCGGATACTGCCGAGAGACGCGTTGCTCGCGGGCGTTCGTGATTGCGACTTCCTGCTCTCGCTCATGCACGACAAGATCGACCACACGATCCTTTCAGCAAACCCGAATCTGCGGGCGATTGCATCCATGGCCGTGACACCCTCAGACATCGACATCGAGGAGGCGACGCGACGCGGCATCGTCGTGACGACCGCGCCGGCGATCGTGACCGAAGCGACGGCGGATATCTGTTTTGGTCTTCTGATCGCGGTCGCCCGGCGCATCGTCGAAGGAGACCAACTTGTTCGTCGGGGCGTTTTCCCCGGGGGGCAATCGAACCACCTCATCGGTTCTGGCGTATGGGGAAAGACCCTGGGTTTGGTTGGCGGCGGCGGACGCATCGGCAGCGCCGTTGCCCGCCGGGCCCGCGGCTTTCAGATGGACGTCCTCTACTGGTCCCCGCAGCGCAAGCCCCACCGTGTCGAGCAGGAGATCGGTGTGACCTTCGCTCCCCTGGACGACCTCCTGCAGAAGTCGGATTTCGTGTCGATCCACTCGCCGCTCAAAGCCGAGACCAGGCACCAGATCGGCGAGCGCGAACTGGCGCTCATGAAGCCGACGGCATTTCTGATCAACACGGCGCGCGGGCCCGTGGTCGACGAATTGGCGCTCGTGGCAGCCCTGCAACGCAGCCAGATCGCCGGGGCCGGACTTGACGTGTTCGAACAAGAGCCTGCGGTCGCGCCGGCACTGCTCAGGCTTGCGAATGTCGTGCTGACGCCGCACCTTGGCAGCGCCGTCGCCGAGACGCGAATCGCGCTTGCCAATGCCGTCGTCGACAACCTTCTCGCACTCATCGACGGTCGCCGGCCGCCGAACATCATCAACCCGCAGGTGTTCAGCGTTCGGGCCTGCAACGGCGACAAGACTGGGGCTGATGGTGCTCGTGACCGATGATGCGCCCACGTGATGTCGCGGGCCCCTTCGACGACCGCCTGCTCTGGCAGTCGGGGTTCCAGTGCAAGCACCTCCGATGGGAGAACCCGATTGAGCGCCGCGAGTGAGGAGAACTGGCCGGACTCGATCGCCGTGATCGGGCTTGGCATCATGGGATCGGCCGTCGCTCGCCACCTTGTGGCTGCCGGACGCGATGTGATCGGCTTTGACACCGACGCTACGCGTGCCCTGGCGGTCGCCGAACGTCACTTACGGCTAGCCGCATCCGCTGCCGCTGCGGCCGCCGCGGCAGACCTTCTGCTCACCAGCCTGCCGACAGAGGAATCGCTCGATGCGACGGTGACGGCCGTCCTCGGCGCGCGCCGACGGCCAAAACAAGTGCTGGTCGAGTTGAGCACCCTCTCGCTAAGCAGCAAGCTTAGCCAATGCGAGAGGCTTGCGGCTGCGGGCATTGCCATGCTCGACACGCCGATCAGCGGCACCGGCGCTCAGGCCGCGGCCGGCGATCTCGTGCTCTATGTCAGCGGCGACGCGGAGGCGACACGGCGTTGCCTCCCGGTCTTCTCCGACTTTTCGCGCAGGGCGATCTGCCTTGGTGTCTTCGGCAACGGTACCAAGGTGAAGTTCATCGCCAACCTCCTCGTCGCGGTCCACAACGTCGCGGCGGCCGAGGCCCTGTCCCTCGGTCTACGCTGTGGCCTTGATCCGGCCACGCTGTGCGATGTTCTCGCGGCAGGCGCCGGCCAGTCGCGCATGCTCGAAGTCCGCGGGCCGATGATGATCAGGGGCATCTACGAGCCACCGACGATGAAGCTCGACGTGTGGCAAAAAGACATGCGCCTGATCAAGGCGTTCGCAGAGGAAAGCGGCGCCGCGACACCGCTGTTCGACACCACCATCCCGCTTTACCGGTCGGCAGCGGTCAGCCACGGCCTGAAGGACACCGCAGCCGTCCGGCTGGCAATCGACGGCTTGGCTGGAAGTGATAGTCTCGAACACTGAAAGCGTGCTCGATGGCCGGTTTGCGCGTTCGCTTGCGAGCGCATGCAGGGTCCCGGACAAGGGCCGGCTATGACGGGAGGAAGGCCGCTCGACCGGCGTGCAGTGGACGGCAAGCGTGTCGTCGATCCATCGACCAGCGGCGGCAAAGTCGACGGTCAGGTTTATGAGGGAGCCAAAAAAGACGCCATCGGAAGGGCCCGCAGCTCGTTCGAGCAAGCGAGTTGCACCGGCGTCCGCTGTGGGCGACACCGTCGCCCTAGCCACGATCGCACCGGCCGGCGACCCAACCGAGGGCGCGCGTCTCAGACGCCTGACGACCCTTCTCGAGGTCGCCAGAATGCTCACCGCCGAGCTTGATCTTTCCGAGATCGTTCGTCAGGTGCTTGTCAGGGCCATCGCCGTCATTCCGGCGGCCGATGCCGGGACGCTCTACCTCGAGGATTCGGCCTCCGGTCGACTGATCGTGACCGATACCGTCGGGTTCGGCCCGAGCATGTTCAAGCTGTCGCTCAAACCGGGTGAGGCGGCGGCCGGTCACGCCTTCGTCACCGGTCGTGGCGAGATCTACCCCACCCGGGAGACGGTCCAAGCGATTCTGGCCGACGCGACACCGGAGACGTTGCGGTACTTCCACGAGGCAAGCGAGGGGCCGCGCTCGCCGAACGCGGCGCTCACCGCCCCTCTGGTCTTCAAGGGGAAGGTGCTTGGCGTGCTCGTGGTCGACGCCCTGCGCAACGGCAAGACCTTCACTGCAGAGGACCTCGCGATGCTCGAGGACTTTGCCCAGATCGCCGCCATCGCCATTGTCAACGCGGGCCTCTACGAAGCCGAGCACCTCAACCGCATTCGCCTCGAAGTGCTGAACGACGAGATCACGCGCCAGCGCGACGAGCTCGGCCAGCGGCTTGCCGCCCTCGACTCGATGGCGCAGATCGGGCGCCAGGAACTCGGCCTCGCCGCGCTCGCCATCCGCTTGGCCGACCTCACCTCGGCGCGCGCCTACATATTCGACGGCCTCGGCCGCGTGAGGGCGGCAGAGCCAAGCATCGCCCAAACAGAGCATCTCGCGGAAAGGCTCGCGTCCGAGCATATCGCCGACTTGCTGCGCCGAGTTGCCATGGACCACCGGCCGCGAACGGCGATGGCCGACGGCGCCCACTTCTCGGCAAGCCCGATCGTGAGCGGCGCCGACCTTCTCGGCTGCGTCCTCGTCGAGGCGGTCGACCCGGCATCGCCGAACGTCAACGTGGCGCTCGCCGAAATGGCGGCGCTGATCGCTTCCACCGTGTTCGTGCGCGAACGCGCGCTTGAGCAAGGAGTCGTGCGGGGACGGGCCGACCTCTTGGAGCGGCTCCTTGACGGCAAAGTCCCGAAGAGCGCCGGCTCGTTCCAGGCGCTGCCGCTGCCCCTGCAGCTTGCCGTAGGCAGGCTCCGCCGAAATGACGCCGCGCACGTGGCCGCGCCGCTCGACGGGAACATGCTCCGTGAAGTCTCTGCGATCGCCCAAGAGAGTCTAACGACGCAGAGCGTTCCCACAGTTGTCCTCGTTCGTGGCGAATGCGTGGTGCTCGCGTGGTCGGCAGGCCGGGGCGAGGTCCGCTTCAATCCCAGAGAGAAGCTCGAGACCGTTGCCGCGACCGTGATGAAGACGGCGCGGCTTCGCATCCGGTTCGCCCTGACCGAGCCCATCAGCGACCCGCTGCTGGTGCCACAGATGTTCCAGGAGGCGCGCCTCGCAGTCGAAATGCGACCTTGGACCGACAGCCCGGTGGTCGATGCCAGCAGTTTCGGCGCGTACCGGCTGATCATCGGCGCGACATCCGCCCGGCATGCCGTCGAATTCAGCCAGCGCACCCTCGCCGATGCCATCGCGCATGACGCCAAGCACAAGAGCTGCCTTGTCGGCACGCTGCGGACCTATCTGGCCAAGGGATCGAGCCTGTCGCTTGCCGCCCGCGAGCTCGGCGTGCATGTGCATACGATCCGCTACCGCCTCACCAAGCTCGAAGAGCTGACCGGCCTCAAGCTGCAGAACGCCGAGGACCGCCTGACGCTCGAACTCGCGCTCCGCATCCTCGACATTGGCGTGCCGAGCCGGAGGGAACTGCACCTGCCGGGACCTCAACCCGCGCATGGCAAATAGTACAAAGCCGGTCGCCGCCGTATAGGCTGGACAGCCATCGCCCACAAGGGCGCTTGATGCCAGAATCGCCCGGCAAGCCAGAGGAGCACCAATGGCCTATCCGCGGCTGTCCATTTCCGAATGCACCACGTATACCGCGTCCTTCGAGCAGGATCTGGCCGCCTACAAGGAGGCTGGCGCCGAGGGCATCGGCATCTGGGAATTCAAGCTTCCCAAGGGGCAGGACAATCGACTTCGCGAGGCATTGAGCAAATCCGGCCTTTCGCCGACGCTCTGCGTACCCGAGGTACCGTCAATCGTGCCCGATCCCTTCTTTCGGGAGCCGGTAGATCCCAGGGCGAGGCGCACGGAGCTCTCCGCCGCGATCCGCCGGCTGGCGGCTTTCAAGCCGTTGGCCGTGATGGTCCTGCCCGGGGCCCCCGGGGACAATCCGGCAGATACCCGACGGATCGTTGTCGAGGGTCTCAAGGCCGCCGCCGACACGGCCGGCGAGGCAGGGGTGACGCTCGGCCTGGAGCCGCTCCGCAAATCGGCGGGGTCACTGGTTACCACCCTGCCCGAGACCATCGAACTGATCGAGGACGTGGGCGCGAGCAACATCCAGATCATCCTCGACACCTGGCACTTCTGGGACCTGCCGGACGCCCTCGCCAGCATCCGGGCGAACGTCGCCAGGGTGGTCGGCGTCCAGGTCAATGACTGGCGCGAGCCGGTGCGGAGCTGGTGCGATCGCGTCCTCCCCGGCGACGGCAAGATCGACCTGCCGGCGATTTTCAGCACACTCGAAAGTGCCGGCTACAAGGGCTGGTACGACGTCGAGGTGTTCTCGGACAACGGGCTGTTCGGCAATCGCTACCCCGACTCTCTCTGGGACCTGGAGGCGGCCGAACTCGCCCGCCGGGCAGTCGCTCAGTTCAGGAAGGTCTGGGACCGGCGACAAGCCCCCGACGCCAAGCGATGAACGCCAAAGCGGCGCGTGGCGGGCCGGTGACGCGGCCAAGACGGCTCGACGGCACAATCACGCTGGTCACAGGCGGCTCGACAGGAATCGGCGCGGCGATAGTGCGCCTGTTCGCGGAGGAAGGTGCCCGCGTATCGTTTTGCGCGCGATCGGAACAACCGGGCCGCGATCTGGAGAACCAGCTCAAGGCCGCAGGGCATGAAGTCCTCTTCTCTCGATGCGACGCGGCGATGGAGCCGGAAGCCCGGGCGCTCGTGAAACTGACCGCCGAGCGTTTTGGCGGCATCGACGTCCTCGTGAACAATGCCGCCGTCTCCAAGCTGATACCGGTCGAGAGGATGTCGCTCGGCGACTGGGAATTCATCCTGTCCAAGAACCTGACCAGCATGTTCCTGATGTCGCGCGAATCGATCCCGATCCTCAGGTGCTCGTCATTTGCGAGCATCATCAATCTCGGCTCCACCTACGCCGTGGTCGGCGCCTCCGATTCGGCCGCCTATGCCCTGACCAAGGCGGGAGCGGTGAGCTTCACCAAGACGCTGGCGCTCGAACTCGCGCCCGACCGCATCAGGGTCAACGCACTTTGTCCCGGTGCCACCGAGACCCCGCTCTATTACCAGTGGCTCGACTCCCAGGCCGACGCCGCGCAAGCCAAGGCCGACCTCTTCGCCAAGCATCCGCTCGGCCGGATCGGGACGCCCGAGGAAATGGCGCGGGCCGCGCTTTATCTTGCTTCCGAGGACGCCTCCTTCGTGACCGGCCACGCCCTTCTCGTTGACGGCGGCTACACCGCGCAATAGCCGGCCGCGCCGACCGTCAGAGGCCGCCCGGAAGGGGAGCCTTGGGGTGGATGAGGCCGCTCTTGCGCAGGTCCCTCCAGAGCTCCGGCGGGATCTGCACCCGCATGAATTGGACGTTTTCCTTTATCTCGGCGGCCGAACGGGCTCCGGTGAGCACCTGCGCCACGGCCGGATGGGCGAATGGAAACTGGATCGCGGCCGCCGGCAGCGGCACCCGGTGCCGGTCGCAAATCGCCTTCAGCTGCTGAGCCTTCCCGATCAGCTCGGAGGGAGCCTGAACGAAGTCAAAAGTCGCGTTGGGCGTCGGATCGTGCAGAATGCCGGTATTGTACGGGCTGCCGATGATCACCGCAATGTTCCTGGCGAGGCAAAGCGGCATCACCTCGTCGATCGCGCTCTGATCGAGCATTGTGTAGCGTCCGGCGATCAGGAAGCAGTCGAAATCGCAGGCGGTGCCGAGCTCGACGAGGACGCTGTTGACCTGCGCGCCGACGCCGACCGCGCTGATCTCCCCTTTGTCGCGGAGCTCGGCGAGTGCCGGATAGGTCTCATGCATCGCTTCGCGCACATGGCTGATCCCGCTCGCGAGCTCGACGACATCGTGGATATGGGCGATGTCGATCCGGTCGATCCCGAGCCTCTGTCGGCTTTCAACGAGCGACAGGCGCGTCGCGGCCGCGCTGTAGTCGTACTGGCTGCGGAGCACGCCTTCGGGCAATCCCTCGGGGTAGTAGAAGGCCTCGGCGAAAGGGTCGATTGGGGCGTCCGGGCGCAGAAGGCGGCCGACCTTGGTCGCCAGCACATAGTCGCCACGGTTTTGAGCCGCGAGCAGCCGGCCGAGCCGCCCTTCGGAGTTGCCGAAGCCATAGTAGGGCGAAGTATCGAAGGTGCGGACGCCGGCCGACCACGCGGCAGCAAAAATGGCGGCCCAGGCCGTGCCGTCATGGACCATGCCGAGCGGCCCGGTGCCCATCCCCATTCGGGTGACGTTGAGGCCCGTCTTGCCGAGAGGCGTGGGTTCGGCCGGGTTCATGGATACTTTCTCCGGATTGGCAGCGATGGTCATGAACTGGCGAGGCGGCGGGCACTGACATGGGCAAGGCCGATCGCGACCAGGAGCACCAGGCCGTTGAAGACGGGCTCGATATAGGAGGGAACGCCGAGCATGAAGATGCCGGTGGTGCCGACGCCGACGAGATAGACCGCGAGTACCGTTCCCCAGACGTTGTATTGCCCCGGCCGGATCGACGTCGCGCCGAGAAACGCGGCAGTGAATGCCGGCAGGAGCAGCGTTTGCAGGATGCTGGCGTTGGCCGAGCCGACGCGGGCCGACTGAACCACCCCGCCGAGGCCGGCCATGACCGCGGCGCCGACGAACATGAGGACCACCCGCCGTTCGACCCTGATGCCGACGAGGCGGGCACCCTCCTCGCCGCCCCCGATGGCGTAGAGCTGCCGGCCGAGCGGCCGATACTCCAGGATGTACCAGATGATCAGTGCGGCGATCATGACATAAATGAAGGGAAGCGGAACCCCCGCGATGCGCGATTGGCCGATCGCCAGGAACGATTGGGGAATGTCCTGGTAGATGGTGGCGCCGTTCGAATAGAGCTGCGCCGCGCCGAAGAGCAGCGAGCCGACCGCGAGCGTGACCACGAGCGAATTCAGTCTCGCGTAGGCGACCAGGATGCCACTGAGGAGGCCCACCAAGCCGGACGCTGCGAGTGCGACCAAGATCGACAGCCACACCGGCGCGTGGTCGAAGGATTGCAGGCCAACGACCAGCAGGCTCGCCATCGTCGCCATGAAGCCGGCAGAAAGATCGTATTGCTGGACGATCAGCGGCAGCATGATGCCAATGGCGATCATGGCAAGCGCCGCGCTGCCGGTCAGAATCGAGCCGGCATTCGCGGCGGTGGGAAACGCGTTAGGGCGCAGGAACGAGAAAAGGCCGATCAGAACGACGAGGGCGACAAGCAGTCCGAAATTGTGGAACAGCGACCAGACCAGCCGCAGCCCGGTTCGGAACCTGGCCGGCTCGGCGCGGTCTTCCGTCCGTGGATGCGCGACGTCGCCGACCTCCTTGGTGACTTCATCGATCATCTGAGGGTCCTCGACCGTCCGGTATGCCTCCGACAGGACCTGCGGAAGGTTGAAGGGTGGCTGTGAAAACTCGGCGCTGATTCGCCCGTTGCTCATCACAATGATCCGATCGGCATATTTGACGAGTTCCTCGATGTCCGACTCCAGCCACAGAACCGCCAACCCTTCCGCCCGCGCCCGGGCTTTGATCTTCGTCATCAGCTCATGCTTGGTGCCGATGTCGATGGCCTGGGTCGGCTCATCGAGGATGAGCATTGCGAGGCGCAATTGCAGCCATTTGCCGAGCGCCACCTTCTGCTGATTGCCGCCCGAGAGCACACCGACAGGAATGCGCGGGTCACCTGGTTGAATCCTCAGAAAGCCGATGACGCTCAGTGCCGCCTCCCTCAGCCGCTGACGCGAGAGCCCGAGCCAGGTCTTCAGTTGGCGCACTGCGGTGATGGTGATGTTCTCTCCCGTCGAGAGATCGAGAAAGAGACCGGCTCGCCGATCCTGCGGGAGGTAGCCGACGAGGGCAGCTTGGCCAGTGTCGGACGGGTAAGATCCGCTCTTCCCGACAATCTCGCCGCCGGCGTGCGTCTGGAGTCCATAGACGATCCGGCCAAGCTCGGACTTACCCGAGCCGACCAGTCCGGTGACGCCGAGGAGTTCGCCGCGATGGAGGCGCAGGCTGACCCCCGTCAGCCGCCGGGTGGAGACCCGCGTCAGCTCGAGGACAACCTCTCCGCTCGCGACAGCACGTGACTCGGCCGCTTGGGTGACCGAAGGCCCGTCTACCCTGCGGGTACCCGTGATCGCGTGACGAAGGTCCTCGGGCGTGATCGCCGAGAGCGGACCCGCGAGTGCCTCGCGGCCATCCCTGAGGACAGTCACCGTATCGGCGAGCCGGAAAACCTCGTCGAGGCGGTGCGTGACATAGATGATCGGGAGCCCGCGCCGCTTCAACTCCTCGAGACGGGCGATCAGCCTTGCCGCTTCGGATTGCGGTAGCCGCGCGGTCGGTTCATCGAGAATGAGGACATTGAGGCGACTGTCGAGGCGATCGAGCGCGCGGGCGATGGCGACCAGCGTCCGATCCACCGGGCCCAGGCTGGCAATGCGCGTGCGGGGATTGACGGCTGCTCCCACCCCGGCAAGCTGGCGCCGCACCAGCTCCTCCTCGCGCTTCCAGTCGATGGTGCCGAGCGGCTTGACGAGATAGCCGCGCTCCATCGCGAGGTTGTCGATGATGTCGAGGCTCGGGATGAGCGCGAGGTCCTGATGGACGAACCTCAATCCGGCGGCCTTCGCTTGTTCCCCCAGGCGGTGGGGGTTCAGCTCATGGCCGTGCACCCTCACGACGCCGGCATCCAGGACGTGATATCCAGCAAGCGCCTTGATCAGTGTCGACTTGCCGGAGCCGTTCGCGCCGACGAGCGCTCGTACGCTTCCCGGCGCGACGCTCAGGCTGACATTGTCGAGCGCCAGCGCGTTGCCGAAGCGCTTAGTCGCTCCCTCGACAGCCAGCCCCATTGCCGGAGATGGTTCCATCGTGGCTCACTCGCTCGGCCGATGCGCTGCCCGGTCTTCGGTGTGGCCGAAAGCCGAGGCGCGGGAGCGGCAGCACCGTCGAGAAGCGCTAGCGAACGCCCCAGATCTTCAGGTACTGCGACCGAAAATCTGTGCCGCCTTGCCAGCCGTTCTTGATGTCGGTGTCGGTCAACTGGTCGAGATTGCTTTTATCGAAGAGCCGCACAGGGATGTTCTGATCGACGGCCAGTTGGCCGTTCATCAGCCGATTGAGCGTATCGACTGCTGCCCAGGCTTCCCAGTCACGGGGATCGGCGATGCAGACGACCTGGACTCTGCCGTCCCTGATCAGCTGCAGGTTCTGTGCGTTGCAATCGAAGCCGGCGCCCATGATCTTGCCCTGCAGGCCTCGGGCGATCAGGTCGGTCGCAACATTGGCCATGCAAAAGTCATAGCACCATACCCAGTTGATCGCGGGGTCTCGCTGGACAGCCGCGGCGGTCAGCGCGGCGGGCTGGGTGTTGAGCGTCGCGATGGTGAAGTTTTCGACCGTGACCTTGCAGTCCGGACAGGCCTGCTTGTCGATCAGTTTCGCTTGGGTGCCGGCGAACTGCCCGTACTGTACGACCGTCACCTCGGGATCGTTGAGGAGCAGGGCGTTGATGTGCCCTTCCGACTTCCAGATCATATAGTCGCCGATGAGCTTCCCGGTTTTCAGCCAGTCGTGTGAGACGTCCGGGACCGAGGCAAGCAGCGCCTTCCTTTGGTCGGTGTAGGCCGGCTCGGCGAGGGTCACCACCGGGATCTTGGCGTCCAGCGCTCGACGGATGCCCTCATTGACCTGAACCGGGTCGACGATCATCAGGGCGATTCCGTCATACTTGCTGTCGACCGCCGCGTTGATGGCGGCGAGTTGCGTGCCGACGTCGCCCTTTCCGTCGAAGATGGTCGCGTCCCAGCCGAGCTTCTGGGCAGCTTCCACCGCCGCGCGCGACGGCCGGTTGCAGCCTTCGGTCAGTTGGGCGCAGCTGATGACGGCAATCTTCTTGCCGGTGAGCGGCTTTGGCGCTGCGGTCGGTCCGGCCCAAGCAGTCGGTGCCGACAAAGCCTGCTCCGCCTCCTTTTGCGCAGCGGCGACCGCCGCCGCGGCGTCCTGCGAGAAAGCCGCACCGATGCCGCCGAGCGAAACGACGACAGCGAAGCTGATTCGTGCAACGATTCGGCTGAGTTGCTTATTGTAGGACATTTTCTCTCTCCTCCCTGGTAGATTGCCCGGCTTGTCCCTCGCCGGTGTTTTGTGGCCCGCTTTCATCAGACAACGGATTCAATTTGGACGGCTGTCCTCGATCCGCCTCCGTCTTCATGTTTTGCCGGGAATGACCGGCATCAAAAGGTAGGACTCTCTCGCGCCGCCGGAGTGGAGGGTGACGCGGCCACCAAAGACCTCCGGCGGACGGTCCTTTGGATCGGCGTGCTGGAAAGGCCCGACGCCGCGATGGGCGTAGTGGAAGGTCTTGGCGAATTCGCTCAGCTCGCCGGGATATTCGTAGTCTTTGCCGCGAATGCTGAGCGCCAGATGGTAGCCCGCCGGGGCCACAATGCAGGTGGGCCAGATCTCGACATTCAGTTCGTAGACGGCGCCGGGGGTCAGCGGTTGATCTTGGTCGTGGGTGTGGTAGGGCCGATAGGGTAGCGACTTTTCGGGATTGAGCTTGCGATGCGAGGCGCGCAGCCAGCCTTGCGTGACCGGCGTGTTGGGATCGAGGGCGCCCTGGAAGGTGATCTCGCCGCCTTCGGGATCGAAGATGCGCACGACGAGAAAGATATCAGCGTCCGACGTCGTCGAGGAGACGAAGAGGCGGGCCATGGCCGGGCCCGTGAATTCGGTGGGCTCGGCGAACGGCGGCGTGCGCAGGGTGACGCCCTCCGCCGCAGCCTCATAGGTGACCGACTGCTCGCTTCCGATCGGCGCGCCTGACAGCGCCCGGCGGTCGAGGTCGAGGAAGTATCTGGTCCAGCGCGTTCGCGCGAGCGGCCATTCATGCTCGGCCCGTTCGATAAACGTCCCGTCGGCGTGGCGGATGTTCAACCGAACGCGCGGGGATTTGTCCCAGCCATTGTCGAGGCCTTTCAGAAAGTGATCGAAGAATTCCTTCTGCAGGTTGGTGCCGTAGTCCGTGTAGAAATGCGTCCAATGTTCCAGGCCGTGGACTTCCAGCCATTTCTGGTGGCTGGCGGCCTGTGTAAATGCTTCTACGTTGCCGCGAAGATGCAGCCCCTGCCCGCCCCAGTTCCCGGCCGAGAGCATCGGCGTCTTGACCTTTGACCAGTCCGCATTGCGCTCCCTGAACCATGCGTCCATGAAGGGATGCTGCTCGATCTCCTCACCGAATTCGACGCGATTGCGCTTGAGCTCATCCTCGTGGAGCGTCTGTGGGCCGGCGACCGGCTCGCCGGTCACGACACTCCTGGCGCCACGGTCGCCGAGACCATACTGGACAGTGCTGATCTGGCGGGGAAACCAGCGGCCCGGGAACTGCGAGCGGATGCCGCCGTGGTAACACATCTCGCGATAGAAGTCGGATGCCCCTTCCCAGGGACACATCGCCACGAGGTGCGGCGGTTGCAGCGCGGCGACCTGGTATTGATTCATTGCGTAGTAGGAGATCCCGGCAAGCCCGATGCATCCGTTGCTCCACGGCTGGACGGCGGCCCACTCGATGCAGTCATAGAAGTCCTTCGTCTCGCGCGGCGACCATACGTCGATGATACCCGGCGATCGGCCTGCCCCACGCGAATCCACACGGACGCAGACATAGCCGTCGGGAACCCACTTCTCAGGGTCAACCGCCTCCCACGTCTGGTATTTGTTGGTCGAGCCGGCGGCGACGTCGGGATGCTCGGCCACCATCCTTTCCCATTGGATGCGGTAGCCTTCCTGGAAAGCGAGCCCTTTGGCGTAGGGGCCGTGGCTCAGGATGACGGGGTAGCGCCCCTCATCGATCGGCGCGTAGACATCTGCCCTGAGGACAATCCCATCGTCCATCGGGATCGGCACGTCGAACTCCATCCGCATGCCGTCTTGGATGACGCGCTTTCGCTGATCCTTGGACCGAAGCATGGGCGATGGGCCACTCCCGAAGTGCCGGAACTGTAGTCGCAACAACCCGCCCGAGTCGTTGGCAAAGCGCCCAGAACGCGACCGATTGTTTTGTCCGTCCCGGCAACGGGGCGATCCGACGTGCCGGCTCATCGGCGTTTCGGCCCTCGCTGCCTCACTTGATCGCCTGCGGGTTGACCGGAGAGCCGGCCGCGCCCGGAAGATGGAGCGGCGGGCCGACGAAGAAGAATTCGAAGACCCTGTCCTCGGCGCAGTCCGCGGCAAGCTCCGCCAGGTAGAAAATCTCGCCCATCGAGATGCCGAGGGCCGGAATTACCACCCAGTGCCAGGGCTGGTTCGCCTCGTCGGTCTCGTTCGGGCGAACCTCGCAACCCCATGTGTCCGTGCAGATGGCTGCGACATCCTTCTCCTTCAGCCAATAGCAAGTCTCGAAGGCAAGCCCCGGTGCCGCGCCACCGGCATAACCGGCCCAGTCTTTCCTGGCGAGGCACCGCTCCTGGTGGCCGGTGCGCACGATGACGAAATCGCCCTTGCGCACCTCCACGCCCTCGGCCGCCGCGCAGGCGTCGAGTTCGGCGTTCTTGATCGCGTGGCCGTCGGGGAGAGAGTCGAGCCCGACGAACCGGGCAACGTCGAGAAGCACGCCGCGGCCGACCATCTTGTTGCGGACATGCTCGATGCCGAGCTTCCTCGCCCCCTTGGCGTCGACGAGCCTTGCCTCGAAGCCGTTGTACATCTTGTCGTCCAGGAAGATGTGGCAGAGCGCATCCCACTGGGTGGAAGCTTGGCAGGGCATGTTGATGGCGTCGTCGGCATAGCGCAGATAGGGATAGGGGTCGTCCTGATTGCCGGCCGCCGCGTCAGTGCCGGTAGCAAGCATGGTATGGATCGGGTTCCAGCGGCCGCCGAACAAGCCCGACTGGATCGGCTCCTTCAGCGAAAGTCCGAGCGAAAACACCTTTCCCTTTCGGATCAGTCCCGCGGCGGCAACGATATCGTCGGGAGACACGTTGTTCAGGGTGCCGACCTGGTCGTCTTGCCCCCAACGCCCCCAGTTGGAGAGCTTTCGCGCGGCCTCGTAGATGTCGTCGCGCGTGACGGTCTTCGGCGCCATGCGGTCAGTCACTCTATCCTCCTGCTTGTTGAGCAATCGCGGTCTGGCGCCGCCGGTGCGGACGGCCGAGATCGGCCACGCGCAGATCCTCCCGGCCGACCTTTTCGCACGTTTGCTCAACGGGCGACCATTACGGGTTATGATGCTGCCCAGTTGATCAAATTATTTGTCCCCAACGAACGAGCACGAATAGGTTTTCGCTAACATTGGGGGATCAACCCACCAGGCGAGATCGGCATCAGCGCAAGACCCTTTGTTGCGCGGCCCAGCCGGCGAACCGTCTGACCAAGGAGGAAACATGACATACGTGCTCATGAGGCCGCTTTGCGCCGCCTCCGCGGTGGCCTTTGCTCTGTTGATTTCCGCCGGACTGACGGCCTCGGCGACCCGAAGCTTCGCGGCCGAGGCGATAGAACAGAAGGCCAGCGATCTGAAGCCCTGCGGGACATATGATGCGGCCGCGCTCGATCCGAGGCCCATCCCGGAGTCGATCGGCGGCCCCGGACTTCTCGATTCAATCGCGAAAAACGGATTCAAGACGCCGGCTACCATGCTCGGCGCTCCCGATCCGTTGGATGCGACCTGGTACAATACCGTCAAGATCACGCCGGAACAGGTGAAGACCATCTGCGAGAAGCACCTGACGGCGGTCTATCTCGACTGGAGCGGCGTCCCCTACAACCTGGCCATGCGCAGCGGGGCCAAGGCGGTCTTCAGCGCGCTCGGGATCAAGATCCTCCGCTTCGCCGACTACAGCTTCAACCCGAATGGCATGGCGGGCGTGCTGAACGCCGTCCTGCCACTGCGCCCTAACATCCTGGTCACCGGTGGAACGGTGAATGCCGCCCAGTTCGCGGCGATCCTGAAGCCCGCCCTTGACCAGGGCGTCACCGTTTCGGCGTGGAGCCTCGGCTCGCCGACCATGAAGGTCGGCCCGGACAAGCCGCTCAAAGCCATCGTCACCTACGATTTCTACAATCTCGGTCTGCAGATGGCCGATGCGATCCATGAGACCTGGCCGAACGGCGCCAACTTCGGCTATATCCATTGGATCAACGATGTCGATGCGATCCACGCCCGCGAGAACGGGCTGCTCGACGGGTTGAAGAAATATCCGAACATCAAGATCATCACCAACGGCGAGGCCAATCCGGGCAACCCGGCTTCGGGCTTCACCGACCCGAGCAATTCGACGGCGTTCACGCAGGCCTTCCTGACGGCCCATCCCGAAGTGAACGTCCTGTTCGCGCCGTGGGAAGACCCGCCGGCGATCGGCGAAGCGGCTGCGATCAGGGCGCTCCACCTCGAGGACAAGGTGAAGATCGCCACCATGGACCTCGGCAATGCCGGCGCGCGCCAGATGCGGACCAAGGGCATTATCGCCATGGACATGGCCCAGGACGTATACGACGGCGGCCGCCTGATGGCGCTCACCGCCGCGCTCGCCGCGATCGGCCAGAACACGCACTCCTACGTCATGAACCCGACCTTCCCGGTTACCACGAAGACGGACATGAAGGCGGCGTGGGACTTCATGCACGGGCCGGAAGTGGTCTGCCCGAAGGGAGATTGCAGCGACTGATATCGCAGGAGGGGCCGTCGGCAGGCGCAGTCCCCTCCTCCATGTATCGCGGAATTTGGCATGCGGAGACCAAACCTCTCCCCGGCATCGGCCGGGGTTTCGTTCGTGTCGAGCCAGTCTTTGCCGATGAGCGCTCGCGAACAACAATCGCAGATGTAGCGGCGGAGCGAGGCCGCATCGATGGACGCGTCGCATCAAGCCGAAAATGTTCTTGAGATGGAGCGCATCAGCAAGCGCTTCGGTCAGGTCTGGGTCCTCAAGAACGTCAATGTGGCGGTGCGCCGGGGCAGCATTCACGCCATCGTCGGCCACAATGGCGCCGGCAAATCCACGCTGATGAAGATCGCGCTCGGAGCCGAAAGGCCGACCGAGGGAGATGTGCGGGTCGCCGGGCGGCAGTTGACCTATTCCCGCCCGGCGGAGGCCCGCACGCTCGGTCTTGGCATGGTCATGCAGGAGCGCAGTCTGATCCGGACGCTGAACGGGCTCGACAACCTCTATCTCAATTCCGAACACAAGACTGCGGCGGGGCTGGTGAACCGCCATCGCCAACGCGCCGAAATCGCGCAGTTGCTCGAAGAACTCGCCATCCCGCGCGTGCTCCTGTCGACCATCGCCTCCGACATGAGCACGATCGAGCAGGAGCTGATCGAAATTGCTAGGGCGCTTCGTCTCGGCAGCCAGGTGCTGGTCCTTGACGAGCCGACCGCCCCGCTCGGCCGGGAAGAGATCGCGCGATTGTTCGGCGTCTTGCGGACGATCGCTGCGCGACGAGCCGGAATCGTCATCATCACGCATCATCTCGCCGAAGTATTTGCCGTCAGCGACATGGTGACGTGCCTGCGCGAGGGCGAGGTCGTGCTGCAGTGCCCGACGAAGGACACGAACATGACCGGCCTCATTGCCGCGATGCTGGGCCGCCGTCCCTGGGAAGGGGCGCACCTGCCTGTGCACGGCGGCCGCGGCAAGCGTGTCGAGATGGTGGCGGCCTCCGCATCGCGGCCCAAACCACAGGCTTCACTGAAAGTGCGCAACCTGCGTGTCGGCCGTAAGCTGGCCGACGTATCCTTCGAGGCGTTTCCCGGCGAGGTCCTCGGCATTGTCGGATTGGCCGGAAGCGGCCGGACAACTCTGCTGCGCACCCTCTTCGGCGATGTCCGTCAGAGCGGCGGCGAGATCCTGCTCCGCGGCAGGCGCTATCGGCCGAATTCGCCGCAGGACGCAATGGCTCAGGGCGCCTTCCTCATTCCCGAGGACCGCGGCATCCACGGCCTCATGCTGGCGAAATCGATCGCGGAAAACATCGCCCTCGTCGTCCTTCGCCGGCTTGTCGGAAACTTGGGCCTGCTCCGGTTCTCCGAGGGGCGCGGGCTGGCGCAACGAATGATGCGGACGCTTGATGTCCGTGCGAGCGGCATCGATCAGGCTGTGCGCGAGCTCTCGGGGGGCAATCAGCAGAAGGTCGTGCTGGCCAAGGCGCTGACGCTCGCTCCAGACCTGCTGCTCCTAGACGAGCCGACGTTTGGGGTCGACATCGGCGCGACCCATGAAATCATTGCAAATGTCCGGCTCATGGCGGAGAAGGGCACGACGGTTCTGTGGGCCTCCTCCGACCTCCTTGAAATGACCCACGTCGCCGACCGCATCATTGTCCTTCGCGACGGGATCATTGGCGCTGCCATCGGTCCGGACGAAGCAGACAAATTTACCGAAGACGCCCTTGTTGCCATGATGCAGCGCCGGCAGTTCGAGGCGATCGCGGCGGCCGGCGGGGCCAATCGTGTCGGCGGTTGATACGGACAATGTCATGGCGTCAAGACCCCATCGAGTCGGGTTCTGGCTGCGCTTGCGCAAGTGGGCCGGGTCGATCGCCTGGGGCGCCTATCGCGGCGACAACCCCGGCATTCTCATCGGCGCGATGCTCGTCATCATCGCGGTTTTTGCGTATCTCCTCCGCGACACCGGCTTCATGAGCGCGGTCAACCTGCTCAGCATCGTGCGCGTCTCCGCCACAATCACCATCATGTCGGTCGCGATCGTATTCGTGCTCTGCGCCGGCGAGATCGACCTCTCCATCGCGGCAATTGTGCCGGTCGCGGCCTTGATCACCGCCGTCCTCCTCTCCTGGGACTACAACTTCCTTCTCGCCGCGCTGATCGGGGTGCTTTTTGGGGCCGGCGTCGGTTTCCTCAACGGACTGGCCGTTGTCTTTTTCAAGATCCCGTCGTTCGTCGTGACGCTCGGATCGATGGGCATCATGCAAGGCCTTGCCCAGATCGTGACCAATGCGAGCACGGTATCGATCGCCAATGACGATTTCTTTTTCTGGTTTGGCGGGGGCTCGATTGGTTCAATCCCCATCCTCGCCTTCTGGTCCCTGGGGGCGTTGATCATTGGCTCGGTGATTCTTTCGAAGACGGCCATGGGCCGTCGTGTTCTCGCGACCGGTGCCAATGCCGCTGCTGCGCGTTTCTCCGGTATCCGCACCGGGCGGGTTAAGGTCGGCGTGCTGACTGCGAGCGGCGCGGCAGGAGCGCTTGCCGGCGTCCTCTATGACGGCCAGTACGCGGCCGCCAACTTCACGATCGGTGCCAATGACCTCCTCTCGGTCATCTCTGCCGCGATCATCGGCGGAGCGGCGCTCGAAGGCGGCAAGGGAACGGTCCTCGGAGCCGTCGTCGCCTCGCTGCTCGTCGGAACGCTGAACAATGCCCTGGTGCTGGTCGGCTTCGGGGCGCCCGAGCAGGTCATGGTCCAGGGCGTCATCATCGTCGCCGCGGTGGTGGTCAGCTCGCGGCCTGGGAGGCGTGCCCGCTGGCGGTGGCTGCTGGCGCTCGAAGAGGCCGAGCACGAACCGAAGAAATGAGGCTTCCGGTGCGTGCCGGCCGCAAACGGGGCCGGCTGGGCCGCAATGAGAGTTGAAGGGAGGGCACATGCCTCAGCAGACCCAAAGTGTCATCGTCACTGGGGCGGCGGGAGGAATGGGGGCAGCAGTGGTCCGTCAGCTCGCCGCCCGCGGCGTCAATGTGGTTGCCGTCGACGTCGTTGCCGACAAGCTCGACCGGCTCAAGCGGGAGCTGAAGGAGGCGCCCGGCGAGGTCGATCCGGTCGTGGCCGATGTCGGATCGGCGCGAGAAGTTGAAGCCTTCGTCGCGCGAGCGGTGCAACGCTTCGGCGGCCTCGACGGCATCTTCAACATCGCCGCCATCCTTGGCGAATTCAAGCCGATTGCCGATTCGAGCAATGACGGCTTCGACGAAGTCATGCGCATCAATACCAAGAGCGTATGGCTGGGGATGAAGTATGCGATCCCCGCTCTGATCAAGCGCGGGGGCGGCGCCATCGTGAACACCGGCTCCTATCTCGCCTGGCACGGCTGCGAGCTGCTCGGCCCCTACAATGCCTCGAAGCACGCGCTTGTCGCGCTGACTAAGACGGCGGCTCTCGAATGCGGCCGCTACAATATCCGCGTGAACATCATCTGTCCGGGATCGATGAACACGCCGATGAACGACGCCACGGCCGACGGCTTCAATCCGGGAGACCGCGCCGCCGGGCTAAAGGCGCTCGCGGCGAATACCGTGACCGGGCGCGTCACCGACCCCGAGGAGGTCGCCACCGTCGGCGTCTTCCTCCTGCTCGATGCGCCGATCCAGATGACCGGCGCGCTCGTTCCGGTCGACGGTGGCTACTCGGCCAAGTGACAGGCCCCCGTCTCACATTTGAAACATCTCTTGCCACGCCGATGACAAGGTGGTGCCGATGAACACCCAATCGACAATTGCGCCGCAGGCGATCGCCGGGACCGCCCACGGATTGTGGTTCACCGCGGCGCGACGGGCGGAGCTGCTCGAAGAGCCGGTCAAGAAGCCGAGCGGAACGGAAGTGACGGTCAGGGCGATCGCGTCATTGGTGAGCGCCGGCACCGAGATGCTGGTCTACCGTGGCGAGCTTCCCGCCGAGGACGATCTTGGACTGGAGACCTGCGTCGGAAGCTTCGGCTTTCCGGTGAAGTATGCCTACCAGGTCGTTGGCGAGGTCGTCGAAGCTGGTCCCGACGCTCTGTTCAAGGTCGGCGACAGGCTCTTCGTCCGACACCCGCACCAGGACCTCTTCACGGTCCGCAGCGATAGTTGGCTGGTCGCCGGCGTGCCCGGCGGGCTCGCACCCGAGCGCGCCGCCTTCGTCAATCTGCTCGAGGTGGCGCTCAACTGCCACCTCGATGTGCCCGTCCGTTTCGGCGATGTCGTGGTGGTCTACGGCCAGGGCGTGGTGGGCAGCCTGGTCGCCCAGCTCGCCCGCAGGATGGCGGGCCGGGTTGCCGTGGTCGACCCGATTGCGGGTCGCCGGAAGGCAGCGCTTGCCTGGAGCGCCGACGCGGCATTGGCTCCCGAGGAAGCCCCTGCCGCCATCGCCGACATGACGCAGGGACGTGGCGCCGACATTTGCATCGAGGCGACAGGCGCGCCGAGCGCGCTCCAGGCCGCCATCATGGCCACCGGACAGGAAGGCACGGTTGTCGTGCTCTCCTTCTTCGGCACGCGCAAGGTGCCGCTTGTCCTGTCGCCGGAGTTTCACTACCGCCGCCTTCGTCTCATCAGCTCGCAGGTGAGCAGCTTGGGATCCGGGCTGCAGCCGCGCTGGACGCGGGAACGCCGCAATGCCGCGGCGTTTGACCTGTTGCGCTCCGGCTGGCTCATCACGCCGGTATCGCACGAGCTGCCGTTCGGCCGTGCGCCGGAGGCGTATGACATCCTCGACACCTCGCCACAGGACGCCATGGGGATCCTTCTCCGATACGCCTGACGGCATCACGTGACCCGATACGACGGCTTTCCTTTTCTCGGCGGGACCGGACTGTTTTGCGGATAGTTTCCTGGCGATTTCTGGCGTGACGAGGTCCGCGGTGGCACAGAGGCTCGAGCTTGGCCGCATCACTATTCATCGCATTGTGGAGCAAGAGGCTGCCCTTTTCGATGCCCTGCAGTTTTTCCCGGCGCTTACCCCTGAATTCATCGAAGAAAACCGGTCCTGGCTCAAGCCGAACTACTTTGACGACGACAACAAGCTCATCCTCTGCATCCAAAGTTACCTGGTGATAACCCCGCATGAGGTGGTGCTGATCGACACGTGCGTCGGCAATCACAAGCCTCGACCCGCAGGTCCCGGCGCTACGGGATTGGACGAGCCCGTTTGGGACATGATGAGCAGCGACCGCTATGAACGGAACCTCGCATCCACGGGGTTGACGGTCGACGACGTCGACTACGTGCTGTGCACCCATCTCCACATCGATCATGTCGGCTGGAACACCCGGCTGGAGGATGGACGCTGGGTTCCGACTTTCCCCCGGGCAAAATACGTGTTCGCCGAGCGGGAGCTCCAGCACTGGATTGCGCAGCATGGGAAAGATTCCGCAACCTGCCCATGGATCGGCGATTCGGTGCTACCGATTGTGGAGGCCGACCAGGTCGAGCTGGTGAAGAGCGACCACGCGCTCAGTGAGTTCGTAACGCTGGTTCCGACGCCCGGCCACACGATCGATCACTATTCGGTTCGGGTGGGAACGCGCGGCGAGGACGCGATCGTCACCGGCGACATGATGCACACACCGCTTCAAGTCCGATATCCGGAGATTGGCATGCTTGGCGATTTCAACTCCCGCCAGGCGGAAGAGACGCGCCGCGCATTCTTCGATCACGTTTCCGAGACCTCGACGTTGCTCTGCACCTCGCATTTCCCGGCACCGTCGACCTGCCGGATCATACGCCGCGGTGACGGGTTCGACTTCGTGCCAAAGTCCGACTGACCGCTACGCATCGGCTTCGCATGCCACGGCAAGGATGTCCTCGGCGCTGCCCTTCGACACAAGCAGCTCTGCGCCCAATGGGGCGGTCTCTCCCTCAGTTGATCCAGCGCACGATCCCGGCGACGCCATCGACCGCGACCTGCGAACCATCCGGGATCCGCCTGGTCGCCCCCAAGACGCCGAGCACCATGGGGATGCCCCGCTCGCGCGCAAGCGAGGCAAGATGGGAGGTCGATCCGCCGAGCTCGGTGACCACCCCGGCGACGCGCGGCAGCACCTGGCTGAGGGCCGGGCCGGCCACCTCGGTGACCAGAATGTCGCCTGGCGCGACGCGCGAGAGCTCGCATTCGCAGCGGACGACGACGCTGCGTCCGGAGCCCCAGCCGATTCCGGCGGGATGTCCGCGCAGGCCAGGATGCCGCAGCCAGATCTCGTCCAGAACATGCGCCGGCTCGACGCGCAGCGGGCGGGCCTGCAGGAGATGCAGGCCCTGGTCGTCCAGCGCCCATTCAATCTCGGCGGGTCCAGCGCAGATTCTCTCCGCGGCAAGTAGCATCGCCCCAAGCGCCTCGGCCTGGTCTTTGCCGAGGCTCGCCTCGCATCTGAGGCTGAGCGGGACCGGCCGCGACCGCGTACCGAGCCCATGCACGCACTGATCCCGCTGCGCCTTGCGGCCGGGCTCGATACTCAGCAGGCGCCCGCCGCGATCGAGCACCATCCGGTCGGGAACCACCTCGCCTTGCGCAATCGCGGAACCGAGCCCCCAGGTGGCCGAAATCAACATCTCGCCCTCAGCAGTTTGGCTCAGGCCGCCGCCGGAGGCATGCGCCGAGATCAGCGGTTGAATGAGGACGCCCATCGCCGTCTCGGCCGGCGACAGACCGTGATGGTCCATGTAACGGCGGGCGTTTGATGTCCACAACGACGCCCAGCACGCCCGCACGGCAGTCAGGAATTCGCTTTCTTCGCTCAGCCCAAGGAAGCTTTCGAACTGCCCCGCGAAATTTGCCTCCCGCCGATCCTCGATGAGTGCGGAGGAACGCACTGCGCCGAGTAGGGCAATGGCCCGCTGTGCGCGCCACCAGACGAGCAATGGGGCAAGGATCGCAGGCGCGATCGACCCCTGATGGAGCGCCAGCCGGATCTTCACGGACAGCATGCGTGAAGCTGGCGGCTCAGCGCCGCCGTACGCCTGTACCATCTCCGCGATGCCGAGATGGCGAAGCTGGTGGCGGTAGGCCGCCGCGGTCAGTGCAAATCCTCCCGGGGTCGGCAGGCCGGCACAGGCAAGCCGCGCCAGATTGGCCGCTTTCGGGCCGACCTCGTCGGGCGAGGTCGCCCGCACGTCGTCGAGCGGCAAAACGAAGGCAGTCATCGGCAGCGCCTCGTAAGGCTACGCGAACTCGCCGCGCCCGGGCCGAGCCGGCGCCCAGCCGGATCTGCCAAGCCGCGCTCTCGCGGGTCGATCGAGCCGGACGGCGGGGCGGCGACCTATGCTATTTGACATGGTCTCCATAGCCCGGCAGCGGGTCGACGACGGTGATCTGCTTGATCGGAAAGTTCGACACGATCTCGATGTCGTCCTTTTTTACGATCAGCATCTCCTCTAGGCGCACGCCGTAGCGGAACCTTTTGCCGTGCTGCGTTTCGAGGGCAAACGTCATGCCCTCCTCGATCTCGATGGGATGATCGAGCGACCAGATGCGCGAGATCACCGGCGGGTCGTACTGCGCGAGCCCCAGTCCATGGCCCCACAGGTTGGCTGCGGCTTGGTCCTCGTCCTCGTAGCCCCAGGTCTCCTTCGCCGACGGCCACTTCAAGGCGATGTCACGGGTGGTGGCGCCGACCTTCACCGCACCAATTGAATCGTAGAGCCAGCCCAGCGCCGTCGCGTAGGTCTCCTTCTGCTCGGCCGTCGGCTCCTTGCCAACGCAATACGTGCGGTAATAGCAGGACTTATAGCCATTCCATGTGAGCGCAGCGAGGTCCATGAAGACGATGTCGCCCGGCTGGATGATGCGGTCGGAAAAATTGCGC
The DNA here is from genome assembly GCA_019233695.1 of Methylobacteriaceae bacterium. Classification (GTDB taxonomy): domain Bacteria; phylum Pseudomonadota; class Alphaproteobacteria; order Rhizobiales; family Beijerinckiaceae; genus JAFAME01. The sequence continues at coordinate 7,881 of JAFAME010000055.1, read as the reverse complement.
CAGTTGGGCCAGGTGTTGGGGCCGGAGGAAACGATCACGTCCTCGACGTCTTCCATCCCGGGAATGCTGTAGAGGTATTCCATCAGATGGGCGGTTACCTGGTTCTCGGTGATCCCCGGGCGCAGAAACTTCATGCACTCCCAGTGCGTGGCATCGCCGATGGCCCCGACGATGCGGAAGCATTCCTGCTCGTCCTCGCTCTTGACGGCGCGCGCCTCCATCATCGGCGTCATCCCGTCGGACCAGTTTATGTTGTTCTCCTTGAATACGTTGATCATGTTGATGTCGACGAAGTCGACGCCGAGCCGCTGGCCGTGCACGCCGTTGTCCTTCATTGCCTGGATGACGGCCTTGGTGAACTTGTTCACCTGCTGCGTCGAGGCCGGCCCCGCGGCGCCCTTGATCCACGCAAACGAGTGGCGCACGTTCTCCTTCGGAATCCACGGGCTGTGGCGCTCGATCTGAAAGCCAATGTCGCCCTGCTCGAACAGAATCGGGCGGCCGTCGCCACAGAGCATGGCGTATCGAAGTCCCGGCTTCAGCCGGTTCCAGCCGGGAGTGAGCGTGCCAGTGATGTAGCGCACATTCTCGTCGTACATGCAGAGCAGCGCACCGAGACCGTGCTTTTTCATCATCGCACGGGCCCGCTCGATGCGATATTCGCGCAAACGGTCCCAGTTGACGCGCTGCTGCCAGTCCATGCCGGCGATGCCGAAATTTGCTCCCATCGGTTTCCTCTAGTCCGTCAGCAGGATCGCCGCGCTGGCTGCGGTCTCAGGAGCAAGGTACCGCCGCCTCGGCAGCGTGCAGAAATGAATTTATCTATCGCCCTGCATCATGAATCATGATGCGGGCGCTCGTCGCGCGGATCACGCGATTGCCCGGGGGACTCGGGTCGTGGCAGGCACTTTGGCCCAACGGGCGCTGATGCGAGCGGTCTCGTCTTCCAGGAGTCTCAGGAATGTCTCCGCTATCGGCCCCATGGGCTGGCGCAGCGGCTCGATGAGGACGAGATCGAGGGTCAATTGGGGTTCGACAATCATGTTGATCGTGAACAGGTCGCGATCAATATCGGGCGCCATCATGATGGCGGGAAAGATGCTCACCCAATCGGTGTTGGCGACGAGATCGAGCGCCCCGAACATCGAGTCGATCTCGAGCACCCGACGCACCCGGACGCCGTTGGAAGCGAGAAACGTCTCGAGCGTGCGCCGCCGGGTGTTCTGTGGGCTCGGCAGCAGCAGATTGAGCGGATCTAGGTCGCTGAGGCGGATCGGGGCCATATGATTGAGCCGCGAGGAACGCCTGGACACCAGCACCTCGGGGGTCGAATGGAAAAGTCTTGTGCTGAGGCCCGGGCCGCCCTGGAACGCCGGTACCACGGCGAAGGCGTATTCGCCTGCCCGCACGTGCTCGGTCAGCATTGCGCTGAAGCCGTCCACCACGCGGACTTGAGCGTTCGGGTTTTCGGCGACGAATGTCGCCAGCGCGGGACCCACCACCGAGCGCGTCATCGTGGGCATCAGTCCGACGACGATCTCGCCGCTCAGGCCCGACCTGAACTTCTTCATCTCGTTCCTGGCGACTTCATGCACGCGCAGGATCTCTATGCAATAGCGATAGTAGAGGTCGCCCGCCGGCGTCGGCCGAATGACTCCGGTCTCGCGGGAGAAGAACGGTACGCCAAACCGCCCCTCGAGCTTGTGCATGTGCTGCGACACGCCCGACTGAGTGGCATTCTCCCGGTGGGCGGCAGCGGTGAAAGAGCCTTCCTCGTAGGCCGCAACGAACAGCCGGATCTCGCGAAGACTCTCACCCATGAGGACGTTCAAGCTAGCGATGTTCAGCCTGCTCATCAACAACACAATTGGAGCATCGGGCCGGCGCAGCCGTCTCGGTGACGCGAACCAGGTCTTGGTCGGGGGATCGCCGCCCCGGCGCTCCTCCGATCAGTTTCAAGCTGCACCTCGCAGGGTCGACCGCAGGAGTGGCGCATCGCGCTGGAGTGGCTACCGTTCATTGGCTCCATCAAACAAGACACAAATAAAGCTTCGGCATCTAACTATTTGAATTTATTGGCGCGTCAGGGCGTCACGCCAGCCGCCGTCTTGGCGAAGCAGAGGAAGAAGGCCAAAGAGGAAAAAGTTCACGGCCGCAAGTTCGAAACCTCGCGCGGGCGCGAGGTTCTTTCCTTCAGCACCATCGCGAAGGTGCCTCGCTTCCGGATGCCGAAGCCGATGCGCTGCTTGACCGGTGCGAGGAGGCCATCGGCACGACCGATGGCGGGCAGGCCGCCATCCGGCACGGCCTCGGAACCTGCGCTCGCTGAGTGGCGTTGTCAGGCCACAACATCCGAGGCGAGCATGACCGAGAGAACCAGCAGGCGATTCATGGCGAAGCTCGACAAGGTGCTTACGATGTCGCTTGCCATCATGGAGGAGCGGCCGCCAGTAGCCCGTGTCCGGAAGCGGCCGGGTAGGAGTTCAGCGGCAGCGAGTCCATCCAAGCGCAGGCGCAGCTCGGCAGGCGGCGATAAGGTGGCTCACCGCATCACCGCCTAGCCCGACAGAGCGAACTCGGATTCAGAAATCGGCCTGACCGCGTGTCCTGGGACACGTGTCAATGGACCCTGTTCCAGCCGAAACAGGGTTCCGTTATGAAGTGGCCTACCCTCCTGAGCGTCGATCATCGGATCGACGAGCAAACCCCTCAGGAGATGCACGTGAACACCTTCAAGAAAACCGTTGCCGTGATTGCCGCCGCCGCCATCGTGGGAGCGGCCGCGCTCACCTCGACCTCTGCCTCCGCCAAGTTCCTGAACTCAACACACTTTTCAGGCAGCAGCCGCCCCAACACCGGCGCCGTCCAGGGAACCGGCGTCTTCACCCCCGGACTGCCGGGCTCCTCGGGCAATTTCGCACCGAGCTACCCCAGTGGCGGCAGCGGCCCGTCGAAGCCGGGCTCGGGCGTTTGTGGGACGCATCCCGGTCAATGCGGCTGAGGCCCGACGACAGCGGAGAGCAGCTGAGCAACAGACCACACCGCCGTGACGCGGTGTGGTCAATCGCCAGCACGAACTGGCGCAAGTCGGCCTTAGCGGGGGCCAGAGGTGGCCAGACCAGCAGCCGACGGGCTACTGGGTCTCAACTTGAACGAAACTAGGTGTCTATTTATCTCTCGTCAAAGCTGCCGCGTGGCATAGCTTGACCATTAAGGGCTCAAATTGCGACGGCGTCCGGAGGATTATCTCACATGAATTTCTGTTAGTATTCACGGGAGATGGTTGCGGGTTGAATACATTATTATTTCCGCCGTTTCCGCCAGTCGCCGCCTGACTCGTCGAAATCAAAAGACATGCGCTCGCCACAAGCTGGGACCATGACATTAGGAGCAATCCTCCTGGATGACCTTAGCTTGGCGGGGTCGTATCGGGAGCGCCGGATCCAGCCGATCGGCGCCGCGACGAACGGAAGGCCGACCAGCGCTCCCGAGGTCCATGGCTATACTACTTTCGGTTACGAGCTGCCGCCGTGACTATGTCACAAAGCGAGTCTTTTTTGAGGGATGTTTGAGACAATCGCTGCATGGATCAACAAGGCGCGCCCTCGGCGGCCGGCGATGCCGACTGTCGAACCTGGGCCGCTGAAAGTACGGTCTCAGGCTGAGGAGCCGGTGTCGGCGGAAAGTGACCCGCCCCGCAGGCGACGGGGGCGCCGACGAGCGCGCCATTGGGGACTACGAGACCGTGAGAGACACTGATCAGGGTAAACCTCGCCAACTTGACGAGGCTCGGCCTCAATATGCGCGACGGTCTTAAGATGAAGGGTCTTCTCCGGCATCGGGCAGTATGATCAATCCGCTTCTCCGGTACGGGCTTGCGCGGCTGGAGTCCGGAACTTTCGACATGCCTACACGTTTAACGCTGTTCGGCCGCGGCTCCTGGCAGCGAGGCGCGTCCTTCGCTAGGACCTTGCCGCCGCCATCGACCGCGGGGCGGGTTGTTTCAAATGAGCTTGAATAAGCTTGCAGCACCTCCCCGACTTGGTGCTATCAGTTCGATTTGAGGCGATGTGCGTGAGATCAGCGGCGTGCCGGACGAAGAAAGGCAACGCTTTGCGGCAGCCTACGAGCATGTCGGAATGGGCGTCGCGGAAGTCGACGCCGATCCGAAAGCATCGCTGTTTGCCTCAGACGGCGCCGGCCACATCTACATACATGAGATAACCCCGCCGCAGCATCCGACAGCTATGGGATCGGCTTGTCGCGCCGGAGCGACCGGTGTCAGCAAGCATGCCGGCGGAAGCAAATGCGGTCACCTCACCGAACTCTGTTCCGGCCGGTCCCGCATCACTCGAAGATCGGATCCATCTCTCGCCTGAACATGCATTCGCATCCGCTCCGAACCCTTGACCTTAGCGACCGAGGGCGGCCCGAAAGGCCGCAATGCCACCGCGCAACTGAGGTTCATCTGTCAGAGGGCGAGGCCGTCACGACGCGGCCACAGCCGATGATGCGCGCCGCGCCTCCTCGGTCGTCGCGATTCTACCTATTCGATACCGTGTCGCCGAATGCGTAAGAGAGGTTCCATGCCGGACGTCTTGTCTCCCGAGGTTGTCGAAGGACTCAACGCCTATTGGCGTGCGGCCAACTACCTTTCGGTCGGCCAGATCTATCTGCGCGACAATCCTCTCCTGGAGGAGCCGCTCACTCGCGAGCATATCAAACCCCGGTTGCTCGGGCACTGGGGCACCACAAGTGGCCTGAATTTCATCTATGTCCATCTCAATCGGCTGATCACGCAAAACGACTTGAACATGATCTATGTCATCGGGCCTGGCCACGGGGGGCCGGGCCTCGTCGCACACAGCTATCTTGAAGGTTCTTACACCGAGGCCTATCCGGCCATCGAGCAGAACCGCAACGGACTGCAGCGCCTGTTCCGTCAATTTTCCTGGCCCTACGGCATCCCGAGCCACGTTGCGCCGGAGACGCCGGGCTCGATCCACGAGGGCGGCGAACTCGGCTATTCGCTCCTGCACGCCTACGGAGCCGCTTTCGACAATCCGGACCTCATCGTCGCCTGCGTTGTCGGTGACGGCGAAGCGGAGACCGGAGCGCTGGCGGCAAGCTGGCATTCGAACAAGTTCCTCAATCCGGCGCGCGACGGGGCGGTTCTCCCCATCCTTCACCTCAACGGCTTCAAGATCGCCAACCCGACAGTCCTGGCGCGCATCACCGCGGAGGAATTGCGAAGCCTGTTTGTCGGCTATGGTTATGAGCCGCTGTTCGTCGAGGGCAGCGATCCGCCACAGATGCACCAGCTCTTCGCCGCGTCACTCGATGCCGCCTTTGCCAGGGTTCGCAAAATCCAGGGGGCCGCACGCGACGGAGGAGATCACAAGGGGTCATCGCGCCCTAGCTGGCCCATGATCGTGCTTCGAACCCCCAAGGGCTGGACGGGCCCGAAATTCGTCGACGGGCTGCCCGTCGAGGGAACCTGGAGGGCGCACCAGGTCCCCATTGCCGATTTCAAGGCCCCCGAGCACGTCAAACAGCTCGAAGACTGGCTGAGGAGCTATCGGCCGGAGGAATTGTTCGACGAGAATGGGAAATTCCGTGAGGAATTTGCCGCCCTGGCGCCGACCGGCCATCGGCGCATGAGCGCCAATCCACACGCCAACGGCGGGGAGCTTCTGCAAGCTTTGTCGATGCCGAATTTCCGTGACTATGCCGTTGCCATCCCCGCTCCGGGCGGCATCGAAACCGAGTCCACTCGGGTGCTTGGCAGGTTCCTGCGCGATGTCATGAAACGGAACCTTTCAGCGAAGAACTTCCGGATTTTCGGACCGGATGAAACAGCCTCGAATCGGCTCGACGCGATCTATGAGGTCACGGGCAAGGAATGGATGGCGGAAACGGTGGACGTGGACACCAACCTCAGCGCCGAGGGCCGCGTGATGGAAGTTCTCAGCGAGCACATGTGCCAGGGCTGGCTCGAAGGCTACCTTCTGACCGGTCGCCATGGTCTTTTTTCCTGCTACGAAGCCTTCATCCATATTGTCGATTCGATGTTCAACCAGCATGCCAAGTGGTTGAAAACCATTCGGCAGATTCCCTGGCGCAAGCCGATTGCATCTCTGAATTACCTGCTCACGTCGCATGTCTGGCGGCAGGACCACAACGGCTTTTCGCATCAGGATCCTGGCTTCATAGATCATGTCGCCAACAAGAAATCGGACGTTGTACGCATATACTTGCCACCCGACGCGAACTGCCTTCTTTCGGTCGCCGATCATTGCTTGAGGAGTAGGAACTACGTCAATCTTATTGTCGCCGGCAAGCAGCCAGAATGGCAGTGGCTGGACATCGAATCGGCAGTGAGACATTGCACAGCCGGCGCGGGGATCTGGCAATGGGCCAGCAACGATACCGGTGATCCCGACGTAGTGATGGCCTGCGCCGGCGATGTGCCGACCCTCGAAACGCTCGCCGCCGTCACATTGTTACGCGACACAATCGCAGACATCCGCATCCGGGTCGTCAACGTCGTCGATCTGATGGTCCTGCAGCCGCGCGGCGCTCATCCCCACGGTCTCGACGACTGGGAATTCGACGAAATCTTCACCAAGGACAGGCCCGTCATATTTGCCTTCCACGGCTATCCCTCGCTCATCCACCGGCTCACCTACAGCCGCCACAACCATGGCAACTTCCATGTTCGCGGCTACAACGAAGAGGGTACCACGACGACGCCCTTCGACATGGTCGTGCTCAATCACCTCGACCGCTATCAGCTCGCACTTGACGCCGTCCGGCGCACTCCGCGCCTTGCGCCTTACCTGCCGGATGCAATGGGGCGATATTGGCGCACGATGGAACGGCACAAGCTCTATGTCAGCGAGCATGGCACCGACATGCCGGAGATCGCAAACTGGCGGTGGAGGGGCTGACAATGCCCACGCCGGGTCCAAGATGTGCGTGTTCTTTGGCTTCCGGCAATGGGCAACGCGGCGGCGCTGCAAGTTGATCAGGATCAATTTCCCCGGTTGCGTTTCATGCGAGCTTGGGGGCGGCGTTCGGGGGAGGAAGCGCCTGGCCGTGGTGCCATCCGAGCGCGGCCGGCTCGCGGCCAAGTCGCGAGCCGGCTATTCCCGACGGATCGCCGATCAGGCCGTTGTCGAGGCGTCGAGGATCTCGTGGACCTTTTGGGCGAGGTCGGCGGCCGTGTAGGGCTTCTTCAGCCAGGCGCCGGCGCCCAGACCATGGCTCGCAATGACAGGCTCGGCATATCCGGAGGTGAACAAGATCTTGAGGCCCGGCCTTGCGGCAATCGCGGCCTCGGCCAGTTCATCGCCGCTCATCCCCCCAGGCATCACGACATCGGTGAATATCATCGCGATCTCGGGGTGTTTCGCCAAGGTGTCAAGCGCTGCCGCGCCATTGTCGGCCTCGATCACCTGGTAGCCAAGGCTCCTCAGGCGCGCAACGGCCACCCTGCGCACGCGCGCGTCATCTTCGACCACGAGGATGCATTGGGAGCCGCCTTGCAGGGTTCTGGCATCGCCATCTAGCGCCATCGGCTCCTTTGGCTGGCGTTCGGTTTCGGCCAACGGCAAAAAAATGCGCACGCTCGTGCCCCGTCCGTGCTCGCTGTAGAGCTGCACGTTGCCGCCGGACTGCTTGACGAACCCATAGACCATGCTGAGCCCGAGCCCTGAACCAGCACCGGCCGGCTTAGTGGTGAAGAAGGGCTCGAACGCGCGCTGGCGGACCTCGGCGGTCATGCCCGCCCCTGTGTCCGTGACGGCGATGAGCACATAGCGTCCGGTGCGCACTTCCGGATACATTTGCGCGTAATCCGCATCGAGCCGCGTTGCCGAA
>JAFAME010000042.1 GCA_019233695.1 Methylobacteriaceae bacterium | reverse complement strand
GACACGACCAACATCCTGTTCATTTGCGGCGGGGCCTTCGCCGGCCTCGAACGCATCATCGCGGCTCGCGGCAAGGGGACTTCCATTGGCTTCAGCGCCAAGGTTCAATCGCCGGACGACCGCAAGGCAGGCGAGATCTTCCGCGAGGTCGAGCCTGAAGACCTCCTCAAGTTCGGCCTGATCCCCGAGTTTGTCGGCCGCTTGCCGGTGATCGCTACGCTCGAAGACCTCGACGAGGATGCCCTCAAGCGCATCCTCACCGAGCCGAAGAATGCGTTGGTGAAGCAGTATCAGCGGCTGTTTGAGATGGAGAACACCGAGCTGACCTTCCAGGAGGAGGCGCTCGGTGTCGTCGCCAAGAAAGCGATCGAACGCCGCACCGGTGCGCGCGGGTTGCGCTCCATCATGGAGGGCATCCTGCTCGATACGATGTTCGATCTGCCGGGGCTCGAAGGGGTCGAGCAGGTGGTCATCGGCCCGGAGGTGATCGAAGGCAAAGCGCGGCCTCTCTACATCTACACGGACCGCGCAGTGGAAAAGTCCGGCGCAAGCGCCTGACTTGTGCGTTGCAAGCGTTGCGTGGCCGTTCCGTCGACGCGCGTTAGATCGAGCCGCGCGAATTCGGTCATCGCCGGCCACGTCTGCCTTGAAAGCGCCAAGGCCGAGAGCCATCTGTGATTGAACAATGTGAGCGTTGTCGAGACCATGCTAACGTCTTCGGATCGTTGACACTTCACGCCGGGAGTGCCCCGTGGGGGCTCTGCGGCAGGGCGTCGCGTGGAGACGTATTCTCCCCGGTACGAATCGTGCTTTGTGGGAGGCCTGTTCGACCCGCCTCGCCCCGTTTCGCGGGCGGCTCTGAGACGAGCGTCGGCGAAGCCCGAGCAATGGAAACATGAGACATGACGAGCCAGAAGCAGCGCCCGACCCTGATCCCCGGCAGCAGCGATTCCTATCCGGTGTTGCCGCTGCGCGACATCGTCGTTTTCCCCCATATGATCGTCCCCCTCTTCGTCGGCCGTGAAAAGTCGATCCGGGCGCTCGAAGAAGTCATGCGCAGCGACAAGTACATTCTGCTCGCCACGCAAATGAACGCCGCCGACGATGACCCCGCCGCCGACGCCATCTATTCAACCGGCTCGCTTGCAACCGTGCTGCAGCTCCTCAAGCTGCCCGACGGGACCGTGAAAGTCCTCGTCGAAGGCGCAGCTCGCGCCAAGGTCCGCGGCTATACGCGTACGGAAGATTTCTATGAAGCCGATGCGGAGGTCCTCGCCGACGACCTCGGCGATCAGGTCGAGGTCGAGGCCTTGGCCCGCTCCGTCGTCTCCGAATTCGAAGGCTACGTGAAGCTCAACAAGAAGGTCTCGCCGGAAGTCGTTGCCGCCGTTGGCCAGATAGAGGACTACGCCAAGGTCGCCGATACGGTGGCGTCCCACCTTGCCGTGAAGATTGCCGACAAGCAGGCGATCCTCGAGATCGCCTCGGTCGGCAAGCGCCTCGAAAAGTGCCTGGCACTCATGGAGAGCGAGATCTCGGTCCTGCAGGTCGAGAAGCGGATCCGCACCCGCGTGAAGCGCCAGATGGAGAAGACGCAACGCGAGTACTACCTCAACGAGCAGATGAAGGCGATCCAGAAGGAGCTCGGCGACGAGGACGGCAAGGACGACCTCTCCGAGATGGAAGAGCGCATCAAGAATACCAAGCTCTCGAAGGAAGCGCGCGACAAGGCCACCGCCGAGCTGAAGAAGCTGCGCCAGATGTCGCCGATGTCGGCAGAGGCGACGGTCGTGCGCAACTATCTCGACTGGATGCTGTCGCTGCCGTGGGGCAAGAAATCGAAGGTCAAGAAGGACCTGATCGGCGCCGAGGAGATCCTCAATACCGATCATTATGGTCTGGAAAAGGTCAAGGAGCGCATCCTCGAATACCTTGCCGTGCAGCAGCGGGCGAACAAGCTCACCGGCCCGATCCTGTGCCTTGTCGGGCCGCCCGGCGTCGGCAAGACGTCGCTTGGCAAGTCGATCGCGCGTGCCACGGGGCGCGACTTCGTGCGCATGTCACTTGGCGGCGTGCGCGACGAGGCCGAGATCCGCGGCCACCGGCGCACCTATATCGGCTCGATGCCGGGCAAGATCATCCAGTCGATGCGCAAGGCCAAGTCGTCGAATCCGCTGTTCCTGCTCGACGAGGTCGACAAGATGGGCGCCGATTTCCGCGGCGATCCGTCCTCGGCGCTGCTCGAGGTGCTCGATCCGGAGCAGAACCACGCGTTCAACGACCACTATCTCGAGGTCGACTACGACCTCTCCAACGTGATGTTCGTGACGACGGCGAATACGCTCAACATCCCACCGGCGCTGATGGACCGCATGGAGATCATCCGCATCGCCGGCTACACCGAGGACGAAAAGGTCGAGATCGCCCGCAAGCACCTGATCCCCCATGCGCTGACCAAGCACGGCGTCAACGCCAAGGAG
>JAFAME010000512.1 GCA_019233695.1 Methylobacteriaceae bacterium | reverse complement strand
CCAAGCCCGCGCGACCAGCGGCCGGCAAGGAAGGTTCCGGCCATGAAGCCCGTCGCGCCGATCAGGTAGTAGGCTCCATACACCTCGGGCGTACGCTTCATGACCTCTACGACGATGTAGGGCGCCCCGGAGATGAAGCAGAACATGGTGCCCGACGCGAGGCACATCACCGCCGCATGGACGGTGAAGCTGCGGTCCGACAGGAGCACGGGGAAACTCCTGAGGATCGGGGCAAGCGTAAAGCTCTTCGCCGGCACGAGATTGGTTTCCCTGAGCGCGGCAAAGGTCAAGGCGGATATGGCCACGCCGAAGACAGCGCTGACCCCGAAAATCGAACGCCAGCCGAAGTCCTGGTCGATCGCGCCACCGACCAGCGGGGCGACCATGGAGCCCAGTACCGTCACCGCCGAGACATAGCCAAGCCGGCTTGCCGCCTGATCCCGATCGCAGGTGTCGCGCACGACGGCGCGCGCCAGGGCGAAAGTGGTGCCGGCGCCGAATGCCTGCAGCACCCGCGCGACGATGACGGTGAGGATCGACGATGCGGCCGCCGCGAGCATCCCCCCGAGCACGTAGATGCCGAGGCTCCACAGCAGTACCGGCCGCCTTCCGACCCGATCCGAGATCGGCCCGGCCACGAGCTGTGAAAGCGCTACCCCGATCAGATAGAGCATCAGGGTGAGCTGGACCGTGCTGTAGTCAACGCCGAAATATTTGGCGAGACCCGGCATGGCCGGGACGAGGACGTTCATCGTCAGGGGCTGCATTGCGGAGATCGCAACCAGCACCGCGAGGGTTGGTGGGGCGACGGGTCGAGCCGGAAGGTCGGTTATGGCCGAACCGCTCATGTGGACGGTATCGGACTCGCGCAAGTCGTGGCGGCCGCTCGCGTGCCGCAGATTCTGGAAGACCGGCTCATGCAGGATCGACTTCAGCGAGGAGCTCAAAGCAATTTCCAATGCAAAAGGGGTGGATGCAGGCAGAAAGAAACGCGAGCACGATCCAGCTGAGGGGACGTCTGTCGTTCAGGCAGGCGGGTGACGCTTCTGCTCCCTTCAAAGGCCTATTGAATCGGGGGGGCCGCAGTGCCGTTTTTCGGGCTCGTCCGTCCGGCCGCGCTCGACACACCACCGGGTGCGAATCGCAACCAGTGCGTGTCAGTCTTGCCCGTTGATTCGCCGCTCGCTGCATCGGGCCTGCCCCTCCATGAGGGGTACGTCAACGAGCAACGCTTAGCAACGCCGGCTTGGAGTTGCGGTGGAAACATCCTTACCGGGGGCTGAATTCGGGGGCGCGACGCCACCGTGTCGCGCTCACCCGCCGGTCACGCTCATGTGTCGCGCCACGGCCGGCCGCTGGGTGTTTCGATCGATGACGAAATCGTGACCCTTGGGCTTGCGCGCGATCGCGCTTTGCAGCGCCGCGTAGAGCCGGTCGTCGGCTTCCGATGACCGCAATGGCTCGCGCAGGTCAGCGCAGTCCTCCTGGCCGAGGCACATATAGAGCGTGCCCGTGCAGGTGATGCGGACCCGGTTGCAGCCTTCGCAGAAATTGTGGGTGAGGGGCGTTATGAACCCGACAAGGCCGCCGGTCTCGCGCACGCGAGCATAGCGGGCCGGGCCGCCGGTGCGGTAGGTGATGTCCTCGAGACCGAAGCGCTCGGCAAGGCCGGCACGAACGTGGGTCAGCGGCAGGTACTGGTCGAAGCGTGCCGCCTCGATCTCGCCGAGCGGCATGACTTCGATAAAGCTGACATCGATGCCGCAGCCATGCGCCCAGGCGACGATGTCGCCAAATTCATCGTCGTTGACGCCCTTCAAGGCCACGACATTGATCTTGATCGCCAGCCGCGCCTTCTGGGCGGCGTCGATGCCGGCGAGCACTTGGTCAAAATCGCCCCACCGGGTGATCGCCTTGAAGCGCCTTGGATCGAGGGTATCGAGCGAGACGTTGACGCGCTTGACGCCACAATCGGCGAGTTCACCGGCGAAGCGGGCGAGCTGCGAGCCGTTGGTCGTCAGCGTCAGCTCCTCGAGCCGTCCACTTTGAAGGTGGCGCGAAAGCGACCGGAACAGAGTCATGATGCCGCGCCTGACCAGCGGCTCGCCGCCGGTGATCCGGATCTTGCGGGTGCCCACCTCTATGAAGGCGGAGCACAGTCGGTCGATCTCCTCGAGCGTCAGCACGTCCCGTTTGGGAAGAAAGGTCATGTCCTCGGACATGCAGTAGACGCAACGGAAATCGCATCGATCCGTCACCGATACGCGTATGTATGTGACGGCCCGCCCGAAGGGGTCGACCAGCGGGGCCGTGCGGGAAAATGCGGCGGAAGATGGTAGAGCGTTCATGCTGCTCTTAGATTAGGGATCGCGAGCGATCGCGCAAGGGCGCGCGCTCGCGCATCCGCCGAACCCAAAGAAGAGCTGCATGGTGGAACGGGGCGCACGCCATTGGCCGGTCGAAATCCGCCTGAAGGACAGGGGCCACGTCCTGTCGGTCGCCTTCGATGACGGGCGCGATTTCAGCCTTGCCGCCGAGTACCTTCGGATATCAAGCCCGAGCGCCGAGGTTCAGGGCCATTCGCCGACCGAGCGGCGCATCGTTGCGGGCAAGATCGACGTCGCAATTTCGGAAGTAATTCCAGTCGGCAACTACGCCGTGCGCCTCGTGTTTGACGATCGGCACCAGACCGGCATTTTCACCTGGGACTATCTCTACGAGCTCGGCGACCGGCGCGAGGCCAATTGGACGAGCTATCTCAGCGAGCTCGCCGCACGAAAGCTGCAACGCGAGTCCTGAGGCTCCTGAGTTCTCTGCCGCGCTCCTTGCGGCTCAGCGCAGGACGACGACGCGGGTGCCGACCTTCACTCGATTGAAAAGGTCGATGACGTCGTCGTTGGTCATGCGGATGCAGCCCGAGGAGACGGCCTGGCCGATCGTGTCGGGCTCGTTCGAACCATGAATGCGAAAGAGCGTGCCGCCGATGTACATGGCCCGCGCGCCGAGGGGGTTGTCGATCCCACCCGCCATGTGGCGCGGCAGATCCGGGCGGCGGCGCAGCATTTGCGGCGGCGGCGTCCAGTCCGGCCATTCACGCTTGCCGATGATCGACCTTACGCCGGCCCATTCGAAGCCAGGGCGGCCGACGCCGACGCCGTACTTCAACGCCTGCCTGCCGGGCAGGATGTAGTAGAGGCGCCGCTCCGACGTCGAAATCAGGATCGTTCCGGGGGCGTAAGGACCGTTGTAATCAACGGTCTCGCGCGGAATGGCCGCGACCTGGGGGCGTGCATCCGGCGCCGGGTTGCGAAAGAAATCGGCTACATTTTCAGCGCGTGCGGAGGCGGTGGCGGTGCAGATGAGCGCGCCTGCGAGCACGCTCATGAAGGCAATAGTCGGAAGACGCATCAAGCGACCTCTCTCGAGTGCGACTGCCCGGGGGACGCAGCCGGGCCGATGACCACGTTCGCGGCGCATTTTCAACATAGTTCGGTCAAACGCAATGGCCGGAAAGCGGCCAAAGCCGTGTCGTCCATGAGATGTCGGCGACCAGTGTCTCGACGGCAACACTTCGCCAGAAGGCACAGGCGGCTCATGAAAAAAGCGCTTCGGCGCAGGCAATTGATTCCGCGCAAATTCGTCGGAGATCCGCGTCCGGGCGACACCCCCCGATAGGGGACGACCATGGCCGCCGTCCTGACGAAAAGCGGGGTTCGCTCAGACCGCGCACGGCCCAGTTCGCGCTGGACAGTTGCCGGAGGCGGCCCATGTAGGCGAAGATGGGGCGGGAGAAGTTCCCGCTATGGCGACAGACGACTCCGACCTGGACCGCGCACGCGAGCGAGCGAGGCGCTTTCGCAACAAGGCGAGCGAATGCTATCAGCTCGCCGAGAATGCCCACTGGCTGAACACGCGGCAGACATATCAGCGGTTGGCGCTGTCCTACGACCGCATCGCCGACTACATCGAGCAGTACGAGATCAGCCTTTTCGACGAACCGCTAAGCCGGGAAGCGTAGAGGGCGCAGCATCCGAGATTGTATCAATCGGCAGCTCCGCGCGAGCGAACGGCGGGGTGGTCCTCGTGGCGGCCGTGTTCAGGGCAGTCGCTCGACCCATTGCGCGCGTGAAGGCCCCGGCTCGAACGGATCGCCGAAATACTGGGTCTCGCGGGCGACCTCCCCGTCGATGAACTCCATGATGCTCACGGTGAAAGACGGCCGCCCGTCATAGCTCAGGACATATTCGGTGATCCAGAGGTCGCCCGCGCCGATGATCCGCCGCACTGTGAAGCGCTTCCGGTTCGGCTGCGCGGCGCGAGACGCCTGAATGTTGCACCGGCCACGAATGCGTTCGCCCGATTGCGGATATTCGAGCACCGCGTCCTCTCGATAAATGTCGTGCTCGGCATCAAAGTCGTTCGCGTCGGACGCCGCCCAGTGGCGATCCAGAGCCGCTCGAATCTCGCGCTCTTCCATGCGGAGTCCCCGACCATTGCTGTCGACATTCGTCCGGACGGGGTATTCGCTTAGGTTGTGTTCCGCGAGGAATTGCGGACTGCGAATTCCACCCGATGTCGACTGGCCCTGGTTCGCTTGCGAACCCTGGTGGGCGCGGCAGGGATTGAACCTGCGACCCCACCCGTGTGAAGGGTGTGCTCTCCCGCTGAGCTACGCGCCCGCGCCGATGATGCGCTTTGGTAGCCCGTTCTTACGAACGGCGCCGTGGCCCGTCAAGGGAGCCGACCCCGTCGAACCCATCGGCGCCGCAAGTCTACTTGCCTATCACGCCGCCGACCGCGTCCCACGCCTCATCGAAGTGCGAGATGATCCGGTCGGGGCCGTAGTGGGAGACGTGCAGGTCCGTATAACCGAAATCGACGGCGACGATCGGGACGAAGGCCGCTCTGGCCGTGTCGATATCGGTCTTCGAATCGCCGATCATGACGGTGCGGGAAACGCCGCCTCTCGCTCGTTCGATCGTAAGGTGCAGGGCACTCGGATCAGGCTTGCAGACCGCAAAAGTGTCCTGGCCGCAGATGGCGCCAAAGCGGCCAGCGACGCCAAGGGCGGCCAGGAGCTGCACGGACAGGGCTTCGAGCTTGTTGGTGCAGACGGCGAGGAGGAACCCTGCCTGCGCGAACCGTTCGAGCGCCGACGCCACCCCCGGAAAGAGCTCGCTGTGGTCGGCGATATGCGCCTCGTAGTGAGCGAGGAACTCGCCGAACATTCGCTCGAGCCGTTCGCCGGACACAGTACGGCCGGCAGCGGCCAGCCCGCGGGTGATGAGCGCCCGGGCACCGGCCCCGAGCATGGGCCGCGCCTGCGCCAGCGGCAGGGGCGGGATACCCTCGCGGTCCAGGATGACGTTGAGCGTGGCGATGAGATCCCCGGCCGTATCCGCCAGCGTGCCGTCGAGATCGAAGACGATGAGGGGGCGTGCGCCGGCGGCCATGCGGCATCGCCTAGAGCCGATCGGCGACCCGATCAACGGGAAATCGGTTTGACCGGGGGCTCGCCTGTAACATCATGACGCTCTGATTCGAGCGGCAGGATCGATCTTGGCGTCCTGCGGTGAGGAGAGCGATGCCGATGCCCCCGTCCCATCCCGGCCTTCGGCCGCCGCTTGCCGGCCTTGCTTTCGGGCTTGCCTGCGCCGGTTGGAGCCTGCCGGCCTACGCCGGCAACTACGAGTTCCTCGCCGCACCGCAAAAGGATCTCAATCGCGTCTATCGTCTCGACCGGTTGACCGGCGAGGTCGGCGCGTGCCAGTTCGCGCTGAACCCCGGCAAGAACGATATTGCGCCTGGCGCCTTCGGCATCACGCTGTGCTACCCGCCGGGCGAGGGCGCCGGCAAACAGGAATCGAGCGAGTACGGTCTCGTCGCCTCGCGTCACGAGCAGGAAGGCGGGGTCTTCCGTGTCGACTTTCGCACCGGCATGATGTCGATCTGCTATGTCTACAACGACGCCGTGGTCTGCACGCCGCAGGCGAAGTGATCCAATCCCTCGGCGCCGCGCATGCGCGGCGTTTTTCCGGCAATCGATGCCGGTGACAGGTGGCTGCGTTCCGTGAGTTCCGACGCCCAAAAGCGCCTCGCCGCCGCAAGAGCCGTCGAACTCGTCCGCGAGGGGATGGTGCTCGGCCTCGGCTCGGGTTCGACAGCGGCGCATTTCGTCGATCTCCTGGGAGGCCGCGTCGCGGCGGGTCTCCAGGTCACCGGCGTGCCAACGTCCGAGCGCACGCGCGCCCAGGCGGCTGCGTTGGCGATCCCGATCTCGACCCTCGACGCGCATCCCGGGATCGATCTGACGATCGACGGGGCCGACGAAGTTGATGGGCGGTTGCGCCTGATCAAGGGCGGGGGCGGCGCACTGCTGCGTGAGAAGATCGTGGCTGCAGCATCCAAGCGGCTGGTGGTGATCGTCGATGGTTCGAAGATCGTCGCCACGCTCGGGGCGTTTCCGCTGCCTGTCGAGGTCGTTCCGTTCGGCCTGGCGGCGACCTGCCAGCATATCGAACATGCCGCCGCCGATTGTGGCTGCCGCGGCACGATCAATCTGCGCCGCGGTGCAGATGGCGCGCCCTTCGTGTCGGATGGCGGCCATCACATCGTGGACTGCGCCTTCGGCGCCATAGGCGACCCGGAGGCGCTCGCGACGCGGCTCGACGGGATACCCGGCATCGTCGAGCACGGATTGTTCATCGGGCTTGCGAGCGCATGCATCATAGCGGATGGTGCGGGCGTCCGCGTGATCGGCGACCTCGCCTGATCCTGCTCAAGCACAGGAGACCTTGATGCTTCTCCCGACCCGCGCGAACGGGACACCGCAGCTCAGGAATTGCCGCGCTTTCTTGGCCGGGATCGTCGTCGCGATCGCGCTGACGGGGTCGGCGCCGGCCCAGCAACCTTCCCCTGCCCAGATCGCCGCGGCCAAGGACGTTGTAGTGGCCTCCGGCATGTCGCGCTCATTTGAGGTCTTCGTTCCGCAGATCATGCAGCAGCTCATGCAGACGCTCACGCGGACCCGGCCGGAGCTGGCGACCGATCTCGAGGCCGTTTTGAAGCAGCTGGAGCCGGAATTCCAGGCGCGCCAGAGCGAGATGATCGAGACGGCGGCACTGAGCTTCGCCAAGCGCATGAGCGAGGGGGAGCTGAAGGACACGGCCACCTTTTTCAAAAGCCCGTCCGGCAAAAAATATGTCGAGTCGCAGCCCGCGATCCTCGACGAGGTCGTCACTGGCATCCAGGGTTGGACCCAAAAACTCTCCAACGACATCATGGATCGCGCGCGCGCTGAGATGAAGAAGAAGGGACACGATTTCTGATCGTCGGATGCCACCTCATGAGACCCCGCGAGTTTCGGGCTGCATTGCGTCGACCCCGGCGCCCGGCGCAAGGTTCCTTTGCAGCCAAGCTGCGCCCGAAAGGCCAGGCGGAATGGCCGGCGACACATTTGCGCGCCGGTGAACATGCTTGAGCGCACGCAATTCTCGATGCTTGATCGAAACCGTCCGTCGGTTCGGTGGCTGGCAGGTCTGGCGCTTGCGGCGTTTGGCTTTGCCCTGCCGGTGGCCATGGTTCTTGCGAACAAATCAGCGCCGGCGGTCCTCATTCTGGCGACATTGGCGGGGCTCTCTGCCGTCTGGCTCGGAGGGGCGGGTCGGCAGGTCCTTGATCGCCTGCGCGCCATGTTGCGGACGCAGGTCGCGATGGCCGTGCTTGCTTTTGCAGTCGTTGCCATTCTCAGCCTGGCGTGGAGCGTTGATCGGTCCGGCACCTTGCGGGGGCTCGGCATCGCGTTCCTCATGGCTGCCGCCTCCCTCCTGGCTGCCGCGGCGCTGCCGCTGATCGCCGACCATACGACCGGATGGGTTCTTGTGGCCGGACTTGCGACAGCTTCAGTCATTGCGATCATCGATGTTGCCGCCGGCATGCGGCTGCACGCGTTATTGGGCGAGCGCCCGGCGTTTTTCGATCTGAAGCGCAGCTGCATCGTGCTGGTTCTGCTGTTCTGGCCCGCGGCGAGGTTCCTCGCCGCGCGGATCAATGCGTGGTCGGCCCCGGCCCTGGCAGTCCCGCTTGCGGCCGCCATCGAGCTGATCTCGGGCGCAACTGCAGCGCTCGGCCTGGGGATTGGCGCCGCGGCGCTGGTAACGGCGCGCTTCGCACCCCGCGCCCTCATCCTGATGGCAGCGATTGGAGTGGCCGGAGTGCTGATCGCGGCACCCTTTGCGGGGCCTCTGGCGAGGCACTTTCTGGCAAGCCGCCCGGTTCAACTGTTCACCGAATCTCATGCCTCGGCGCGGGTCGCCATCTGGTCGGCCTTCGATGCACGATTTCGCGATCGCCCGCTGCTTGGCTATGGGTTTGATGCAAGCGCTCACGTCTATCTAGTTCCCCGCCCGGCGGGAGTGGCGGCCAATGCCGAGGCCGACGCAACGATTGCAAGGCTCCATCCACATAATGGGTTTCTGCAGATCTGGATCGAGCTTGGTGCCGCCGGAGCGATCGCGGCAGCGCTGTTCCTTGCGGCAGTCCTCCGCGCCCTTGCGCGTTCCCCCGTGACGCGGCTGCCCTGGCACATGGCGCTGCTTGCGAGCGCTCTTGTCATGGCCCTGGTCGGCTTCGGCCTCTGGCAGGCATGGTGGAGCGCTTCGGTCGCGAGTGCCGCGATCTGGTTTTTGATCGTCGATCGCACTGGAATGTCGTAGGAAGCATCAATGGCTGAATACGATGTCGACCTTTTCGTCATCGGCGCGGGATCGGGCGGCGTGCGGGCCGCGCGCGTCGCCGGAAACTACGGCGCCAGCGTCATGGTGGCGGAGGAATCGCGCATTGGCGGCACGTGCGTGATCCGCGGATGCGTGCCGAAGAAGCTCCTGGTCTATGCGAGCCGCTTTCGCGAGGACTTCGAGGACGCGGCGGGATATGGCTGGACGGTGCCGCCCGCTTCATTCGATTGGCCGACGCTGATTGCGCACAAGGACAAGGAGATTGCCCGGCTCTCTGCTGCCTACCGCGCGGCGGTCGAGGGGGCAGGAGGAACAATCGTGGAGGAGCGGGCGGTCATCGAGGGTCCGCATTCGGTACGCCTGCCGAAGAGTGGGCGCACGGTGCGCGCGCGCCATATCCTGGTGGCCGTCGGCGCCGCGCCCGTCCTTGAGCCCGACATCCCCGGCCGCCAGCACGCGATGAGCTCGGACGATGTCTTCGACCTCGGTATCTTTCCGAAGCGATTGCTCGTCGTCGGGGGCGGCTACATCGCAGTCGAGTTCGCAAGCCTTTTCGCGCGGCTGGGTGCCGAGGTGACGCATGTCGCTCGCAGCGGCAACATCCTGCGCGGCTTCGATGAAGACCTGCGCGAGGGCCTGCGTGACGCGCTCAGGCAGGCCGGGATTCAATTCTCGTTCAAACTGCTGCCGACACGGATCGAAAAGACCGCCGGCGGGCTCAGCGTGACTTTGAGCGACGAGCGGGCCATGACGTTCGACCGCGTGCTGATAGCAACGGGGCGCCGGCCCAATACCGCCGGTCTCGGGCTTGAACAGGTCGGCGTCGAGATGGACGTCGACGGTGCAATCAAGGTCAACGCCTATTCGCGGACGTCGGTCAATTCGATCCATGCCGTGGGCGATGTCACCAATCGCGTGAACCTGACGCCGGTCGCGATCCGCGAGGCCCATGCCTTCGCCGATACGGTCTTCGGCGGCAAGATGATCGCCGTCGATCACGTCAACGTGCCGAGCGCCGTATTTGCCACGCCGGAGATAGGCACGGTTGGCCTGTCGGAGGAACGCGCGCGCGAATCGCGCACCGTCGTCGATATCTACAAGACGACCTTTCGGCCGATGAAGGCGACGCTGTCGGGCCGCAACGAACGAACGATGATGAAGCTCGTCGTCGATGGGACAACCGACAAGATTCTCGGCGTCCACATCCTTGGCCATGATGCTGCCGAGATAGCGCAAGCCGTTGCAATTGCCGTGAAGATGGGCGCAACCAAGGCCGATTTCGACGCCACAATGGCATTGCATCCGACGGCGGGTGAGGAGCTAGTCACGATGCAAAAGCGAACGGCGCGCTACGAGCGGGCGGTCGTGGGTGAGGGAGCAATCCCCGCGCCGGTCTCATCCTAGACCTCATTCCATGAAACCGATCCCTGGTGCTGGAATCCCAGCTCTCCGCTTCGCTCCGGCCGAGATGACGCCAGCATGATTCGAATCATGGAAACGCTCAACTAGGTCCAAGCAGACGCCTCCACGCATCGGAATTCCCGAGTGCCGACCATCAGCTATCTCACGACCATTCGCTTCGATTTCGGGGCGATCTCGGGCCTGCCCGACGACCTGAGAGCCGTCGGGATCTGCCGGCCCCTGCTGGTGACGGATCGCGGCGTGATCGCAGCCGGACTTGCCGAGCGCATCCTGGCGCTGCTGCCTGATGGGCTGAAATCGCCCGTCTTCTCCGAGGTTCCATCCAATCCGACCGAGACGGCGGTGCAGGCCGGCCTCTCAGCCTATCGCGCCGGGGATTGCGATGGTCTGGTGGCGGTCGGCGGCGGCTCGCCCATCGATCTTGCCAAGGCGGTAGCGATTCTGGCGACCCATCCCGGCCCGCTCGACCAATACATGTTCGTCAACGGGGGGATCGGCAGGATCACTGGCGCCGTCGCGCCATTGATCGCCATCCCGACGACTGCCGGGACGGGCTCGGAAGTCGGGCGTGGCGCTTTGATCTCGTTGGACGATGGCCGCAAGCTCGCCGCCATCTCGCCCTTCCTCATCCCGAAGCGGGCGATCTGCGATCCCGACCTGACGCTGGCATTGCCGCCGGCACTGACGGCGGGCACCGGTATGGATGCGCTCACGCATTGCGTCGAGTGCTTCATCTCGCCGATCGACAATCCGCCCGCCGGCGCCATCGCGCTTGACGGCGCCGAACGCATCGCCCGGTATCTTGTTCCCGCGGTCGAGACCGGCGCCAACCGTACTGCGCGCTGGGAAATGCTGATGGGCGCGATGGAAGGCGCGATGGCCTTCCAGAAGGGCCTCGGCGCCGTGCATGCGCTTTCCCATCCGCTTGGCGCGCTGAGGAGTCCGTCGCTCCACCACGGCACCCTGAACGCGGTACTGCTTCCGCATGTCCTGCGCTTCAATCGCGCCCACGTCGGAACGAAATACGCGCGCCTTGCCGTCGCCATGGGTCTGAGCGAGAGTGCCGATCTCGCCGACTTCGTCGCCAGTCTCAATCGGCGCATCGGCCTGCCCGCCTCGCTCGGAGCGATGGGGGTGAGCCATGAGGTCGTTCCCTGGGTCGCCGAGCAGGCGATGCTCGACCATTGTACGCCGACCAACCCTCGCAAGCCGACGCGCGAGGACTACGTCGCGATCCTCGAAGCCGCCCTGTAAGCCGGCGGTGACGTCTGCACCGAAATCTGGTCGGGTCAGGTCATTCCGGCCAGCCGTTTGGTTTCACGTCGATCCTGCGGAACGGGGAGGGTGCGAGGACGCGTCATCATGCGCCATACCGTGAACGCGGCAAGAGCGAAGTGCAGAAGCGCGTTCTGCCCAAAGAGCGCCGCAACGCCGAAATTCGCCATCAGGGCCGAGGCGACGGTCGGCGCGACTATGGCGCCGATGCAGTAGAGAAAGAGCAGGCCGGCAGATACCGCAACCACGTTCTCCGGCCCGGCCCGATCGTTGGCATGAGCGATCGCAAGCGTATAGAGCACCATCGTCGTGCAGCCGATGCCGAAGCCGACGAAGGCAAGGTGCAGCGGCGCGTTTGCGATATGTCGCCAGAGAAGGAGCTCGAAGAGCACGCCTGCTGCCGAGAGGCCGGCAACCAGGACGCGCCGGTCGTAGCGGTCCGAGAGGCGACCGACGGGCCACACCATGATGGCCGAGCCCAGGACGGTCGCGGTCATGAACCAGCTGACCGCAACCGACGATCCGCCGACGGCAAGGGCATAGACCGGCGCCAGCGAAAAGAAGCTGCCGTTCGCTGCACCGATGACGAATACGGTCGCCGCGCCGATCGGCGAAATCCGCATCAGCCAGAGGACGTTGGGCCGGACCGAGCGGGGCTCGGCCGGCGCATCGGTCTTCGTCATCGCGACCGGAATGATGGCCGCAGCAAGTAGCATCGCAGCGATCGAAAAGAGCCGGAAGCCGTGCACATCGCCGAACCGCGGCATCTGCTGCCCGATGGCGCTGCCGCCGAAGTTGACGATCTGGTAGAGAGCGTAGAGGCGGCCGCGATTGGCGTTGCTCGCCTTGGCGTTGATCCATGAATCGATGATGCCGTAGATGCCGGCGAAGGCAAAGCCGAGCAGGCCCCGCAAGATGATCCAGAAGGCCGGCGTGACCTCGAGGGCATAGGCAAGCGCCCCGGCGATGGCGAGCGCGGTAAAGGCGGCAAAGGCGCGGATGAAGCCGGCGCGAGCCATGATGGCCGGCGCGGCAAGGGTGCCCGCCAGCATGCCGATGAAATAGACCGACCCCAGGATGCCGACGACGATCGGCGGAAAGCTCTCAAGCGTCGCACGCAACGGCACGAGCGTATTGAGCAGTCCGTTCCCTGCGATCAGAACGAAGACCGAGGCGAGGAGGGCGGCAATCGAGGAACTGGTCGGGGTCGCGGGGGGAGGATTGGGCATCGGAGGCAGGCAGATGCCCTCACTCTTATGCACATTGGCGGACCTCTGTCCGCCCGGGACCCGTTCAAAATTGGTTTCGGCGCGACACAGAGCGTGAAGAAAGAAGACAAAACGGTCTATGATGCCCGCGCTGACTGCCGGCCGTCTCGGAGCCCCCGTCCTTGTGCCACCCTGAGGTATCGCCAAGGGCATGAGGCTCCTGTATAAGCGCGGCCCACCTTGAAAATTCCCATGGTGGGCGGCCGCCGCTGGCGCGGTTCCAGGGAGTTGCTTTCATGCCAGAGTTGCGTTGGTCGCCGGAGAGTTGGAGGGGCAAGCCGATCGAGCAGGCTCCGATCTATCCGGATCCCGCCCAACTTGCCGGCGTGGAGCGCCAGCTCGGCGGCTTTCCGCCGCTCGTTTTTGCAGGCGAGGCGCGCAAGCTCAAACGGGCGTTGGGCAGCGTTGCGAACGGAGAGGCGTTCCTTCTCCAGGGCGGTGACTGCGCGGAGAGCTTCGCCGAACATTCCGCCGACAACATCCGCGACTTCTTCCGCGTCTTCCTGCAGATGGCCGTCGTGCTCACCTTTGCCGCTGCCTCTCCGGTGGTCAAGGTCGGTCGCATCGCTGGACAATTCGCCAAACCCCGCTCGGCGCCGAACGAGGTGCAGGATGGCGTCGAACTGCCGAGCTACCGCGGCGACATCATCAATGATATCGCCTTCACGGCGGAAGCGCGCACTCCCGATCCGCGCCGCCAGCTCGAAGCCTACCGACAGTCGGCGGCGACGCTCAATCTGATCCGCGCCTTCGCCAACGGCGGCTATGCCAATCTCGAAAACGCGCATCGCTGGATGCTCGGCTTCGTCAAGGACAGCCCGCAATCAAGCCGGTATCAGGAGCTCGCCGATCGGATCACCGAGACATTGGGGTTCATGCGCGCCATCGGGCTTGATCCGGAAGCCCATCCCGAACTGCGCCAGACGGACTTTTATACCTCGCACGAGGCGCTCCTCCTCGGCTACGAGCAGGCGATGACGCGCGTCGATTCGACGAGTGGCGACTGGTACGCAACCTCCGGCCACATGCTGTGGATCGGCGACCGCACACGCCAGGCCGGCCACGCACACATCGAATATTGCCGTGGCGTCAAAAACCCGATCGGATTGAAATGCGGTCCCTCGCTGAAGCCGGACGAGCTGATCCGTCTTATCGACATCCTCAATCCAGGCGATGAGCCCGGCCGCCTGACACTGATTTCCCGGTACGGGGCCGACAAGGTCGGCGACCAGCTGCCGCCGCTCGTGCGGGCCGTGAAACGGGAAGGGCGCACAATCGTCTGGTCATGCGATCCCATGCACGGCAATACCATCAAGGCGGCCAATCACTACAAGACACGCCCGTTCGAGCGGATCATGCAGGAGATTCGCAGCTTCTTTGCGGTGCATCAGGCGGAGGGCACGTATGCCGGCGGCGTACATCTCGAAATGACCGGCAAGGACGTCACCGAATGCACGGGCGGGGCCCGCGCCATCACCGAACTCGACCTGCGTGATCGCTATCACACCTATTGCGACCCGCGCCTCAATGCCGAGCAGGCGATTGAGGTTGCCTTCCTCGTGGCCGAACTCCTCAAGGCGGAGCGTCTGGCAGCCGCTCGCCCGACCCGGGTCGATGCGGCCGAATAGCTCGTTTGCGGCAGGCGGCCGTCTAGCCATCCCGGCGCGTGGCGACGCCCCATGCGGCGCACCGAAAACGCAGGCCGGACCCCATGGAGGACCGCCGGTACGAACAAAGTCGGAAATGTCATGAGCCAAAGTTCCGCCAGCCCCGCAGCGCACGACCAGATCATCAGGCCGTCCGGCGCCGGCGCCATGCTGATCGATGGGCGTGCCGCGGCCGATCGCATCCTGCAGCGCGTCGGAACTGAGGCCGCCGCGCTGAGCGCGGCAACAGGCTTCAGGCCAGGGCTGGCGGTGGTGCTCGTCGGCGAGAACCCGGCAAGCGAGGTGTATGTCAAGTCAAAGGGCAGGGCGGCATCCGCTTGCGGCTTCCACTCGCTCCAGCACACGCTTTCCGGCGCGACGAGCGAGGCGGAGCTTCTGGATGTCGTGGGTCGCCTCAATGCCGACGCATCCATTCACGGCATTCTCGTGCAGCTGCCGCTGCCAGGTCCGATCGATGCCCTGAAGGTGATCGAGGCGGTGGCTCCGGACAAGGACGTCGACGGCTTCCATCCGGTGAATGCCGGGCGTCTTGTCGTCGGCGACGTCGGTCGGGCCCTCGTTCCCTGCACGCCGGCAGGCGCGCTCGTCCTGTTGAAGCAGACCGCGACGGCTCTCGGCGTGCGGCTTGCCGGCTGCGAGGCCGTGGTGGTGGGGCGTTCGAATATCGTCGGCAAGCCCATGGCGCAGCTTCTGCTTGCGGAAAATTGTACGGTGACTATCGCCCACTCGCGAACCAGGGACCTTCCGGTCGTCGTCCGACGCGCCGACATCGTGGTGGCTGCGGTCGGGCGGCCGCAAATGGTGAGGGGGGACTGGCTGAAGCCGGGGGCGATTGTCATCGATGTCGGCATCAACCGGATCGCCCCCTCCGACGCCGGCAAGGCGCGGCTCGTCGGCGATGTCGAGTTCGAGACCGCGCTTGCGCGCGCCGGCGCGATCACGCCCGTGCCAGGAGGCGTCGGTCCGATGACGATCGCCATGCTGATGGCCAATACCCTCACTGCCGCCTGCCGCGCCGGCGGCCGCCCACCCCCGGAGTTTTAGTCTGGCCGCCAAGTGCTCGGGCGCACGAGAAAGTGAGCCGAAGCGACCCCCGTGCGACCGCAGGTGTGCCTCTGATCACAGTTTCCGCCTCGTTTCTCCGCTAGATAGTGAGTGGGGCTCGGTCCAGCGCAACCGCTGCGCTTGACCGGGCGGAGAGTCCGGTGTCCCATGCTGCCGGTGCACGGGGGTTCCTCTGCAGATGCAAACGCTTGCGCAGATTGTTTACTTCAAGGGCATCGCCGACATCGAATTCGAGAAGTTCGATCGCCGGTGCAGCTGGAAGCGCTACGAGGATGGAGAGATCGTCGTCGATTTCGAGGATGCCTCGACCGACGTCTACTTCATCATTTCCGGCGAGGTGCGTGTGCTCATCCGTACGGCGGCCGGCAAGGAGATCATTCTGGCGGAGCTGAGAGCCGGCGAGTTTTTTGGCGAGTACGCGGCGATCGACGGCATCAAGCGCTCCGCCAACGTGACCGCACTGACGCGGGCTGACCTGTGCATCATGCCGGCAACGGTGTTTCGCGAGATCGTCTTTGCCTCGAGGAGCGTCTGCGACAAGGTCCTGCGTCGCCTGGTCGGTCGCGTGCGCGAGCTCAATTCGCGTCTTGCCGAACATTCGATCTTCGACCTGAAACATCGGCTCTACTCGGAGCTGCTGCGCCTGTCGCAGCCGCGCGCCGGACATCCGGGCCAGCGTGTGGTGACACCGCCGCCGTTCCATCATGTCCTCGCAGCCCGCATCGGCTGCCGCCGCGAGCAGGTGACGCGGGAATTGTCCGTGATGACGACCGAGTCGCTCGTCGAGAAGACGCGCGGTGCGCTCGTTATCCACAAGCCCGAGGTGATCGAGATGCGCTTGCAGGCGGCAATGCGCGAAGAGGGCTGATGGTCCGCTCCAGCGACCCCGACGGGCACGGGATGGGGGGGAAACGGATGTGCCGCCCGGTCCGGGAACACTAGGCCGCGGACCAGGAGCGCCGCAGCCCGTGTACCGCGCTAACCCTGTCGGGTCAGTGCAGCCCGATTGGCGTCAGCGCCGCGATGCCGTCGTTCGAATTGCCGTTGATCTGGTTCGTCCCGTAGGATTGCAGCACGCCGCCGTTGCTCACGCCGACGCCATTGATGTTGCCGGCGATCGAAGAGCCGCCAAGCCGGATGGTAGTCTTCGGACCGTCGGCGATGACGCCGAAGCCGGCCGCGTTATGCGATGAGGTCGATCGATCGATCATCATGACAATGGCGGGGCCGGATGCATTGCCCGTCGCGACGATGCCGTTTGACGTGTTGCCTGAGGACACGCTGTCGCGAATGGTCATTTGGATGACGCCCCCGCTCACCTGCGTAGCGTCAGCCTTGATGCCGAAAAAGTTGCCGCGAGCCTCGACACGGTTGAGGCTGACCTTGACGGTCGATGTGACGAAGGGATTGACGAGAATTCCGGCGCCCGGCGTGCCCGTGCCATTGTTGGTCACGAGGGTGTCGGAGACAAACAGTTCCGAGGTGCTGCCGATCAGGAGCGAATCCGCTATTCCGGCGCCGTTGAAGCTCGTCGTGTCGAAGTTGCGGATCACGCATTTTTCGATGTGAAGTGCCCCGCCTGACGCGAACATGATGCCGATCCCTGACAGGTTGTTGCCGTCAATGTCGAGCCCACGCAACGTCACCACGTCGGACGCTGACGCTTCTACGATGATTGCCTGGATGCCGGCGGACGCCAGGCCGAAACGGGCCTGCACGCTCTCGCAGTCGATGGTGATGGACTTGACAATGGCAATGTTGGCGCCGAGGGCGTAGTCGCTCTGATCAACACAGTTGATTTCGCCGCCGGCATTGGTCTGGGACAGCGCTCGGCTGAAGCTGGCGCAAGGTTGCGTGCGGGTGCACGGGTTGAGGTCGTTTCCGGAGCTCGCAACCCAGGACCGCGCATTCTGCGCGTGGGCGGGAAGAACCAAGGCGGCCACCGCCGCAAGGGCGGCAAGTATCAGCGCAATTCGCATGTCGATCTCCTCTTGCTGGTCCACAGACCAGCATAGTCGAGATCAATCGGGCCTGCCTGCCAAGCTGATGCGCCGGAGAATGGGGCAATGCCTTCAGGTCAGACATCGATCCCATAGTCGGCGAGTTCCGGCCTCATCGCCTCGATGACGAAGTCGACGAATGCCTCCGGGGCATCCAGAAAAAACTCCCTGTCCGAATAGCTGCCGACCTCAGCCTTCATCCCGTGCGCGTGCGCCCACGCCGACAGCTCCTCCAAGTCCTCCCGGGGCGCATCGCTCAAAAACGAGACTTGCGAGCGGAGCTTGTCCGCATCGCGATGGGAACAGTCGCTGCGGCTGAACTGCAGGTCCACGTTGGTGCCCGGCTGGCGCAGCCAGATGGCCCGCTCCGTGCGCCGAAGCTCGACGAACCCGAGCTTCGTCTTGAGCATCTCGACGACCGTTTCGAAATAGCGGGCATCGAGGCGATTGGCGACGTGGTTCAGCTTCATCATGGTGCCTTCTGGTGCCGGCAAATCGGATCGTCGCGGGGCCAAGCGAGCCTGTGGCGGTCGCCGGACGCGTGGCCGCTCATCAACCCCTTGAAAAGCCGGGGCCCGACATAAATTGCAAATTGACGGCGAGCCGCGGAAGGTACCGCGAAGTGGGGCGCGTGACCGTGCCGGCGAGTGGCCGTGCGGAGTGCGTCGGAGGATCGTCGTGAGACGCGCATTTTTGGCCGCTGCACTGTTCTTCATTACGGTCGTGCCGGCGTCCGCCGAAGTGCGCATCCTCTCTAGCCCCGGCGGGGAGGTGGGCACCTATCTGAAGCTTTTTTCGATCCTTCGGGAGTCCGGCCAACGGATCATCATCGACGGGCCTTGCCTCTCCGCCTGCACGCTGGTGCTGAGCGCGATTCCCCGCGACCAGATCTGCGTCACGTCCCGAGCGGTGCTGGGTTTTCATGCTCCCCGGCTCGTTGACGAAGACGGCTCGGAATCCGCCGCCGCGGAGGCGACCCGCCTGATGGCGGCAACCTATCCGGCGCCGGTGCGTGCCTGGATCAGGCGACATGGTGGTCTGACGTCCAAGACAATCTTTCTGAGCGGTCGCCAGCTCGCAGCTTTGTATCCGCACTGTAGTTAGGTTTTTGGATGGTCGTGATCGGGCGTTTCGCGCACGGACTATCGACCCGTCGCTGGCCAAAGCCATTCCAGGGCGGGGGAAATCACAATCCCGTCATTGCGAGCGCAAGCGAAGCAATCCAGTCCTTCCTTCAAGGGTACCGGATTGCTTCGGCAGCTTCGCTGCCTCGCAATGACGGACCGCTTTGCGCGGGCGCAACGGGCAGTTGGGAGGCGCCCGTCGGCCATGCCCGGCTCATCGAGCTATTGCCGGATCCATTTCAGAACCAGGTCCCGGAGCCTGGCCGGGTCGCACTCGCCGGGCGTGGCAAATTCCAGGATTTTCCTGGCTATCGCCCTGGTCGCCAAGTCCTCGCGCCTCACCAGATCCAGGTCGCGCAGGATGGCCTCGTATGCAGTGAGTATGGCGCGAATCTCCTCCGGTCCGAACGCGCTTTGCTGCGACAGGATGCGCTGGACGCTGGGACCCGGGTCGCGTCGACGATCGCTGGCTTCCTGCAAAGCGAATGAGTCCTTGCCTGTGCATGGCTCGACTGACACAGCTTTCATCCAAGCTACCTCTGTCGGAAATCTTCCGGCCTGCCGCACCCTCAATCGGTTCCCTGATTCTTCATCATGTGGCGGCGAACTCGATTGTCGATGTTTTTCGGAGTTATTTGGAGCCTTGCAATTTGACCTTCCCTAACTTCACTGCGATGCTTCACAATGAGGCGACGTGCACAAAGAGCCGAATGAGCCTTCGGTAGAGAATTAGCGCTTGGCACTTGG
>JAFAME010000289.1 GCA_019233695.1 Methylobacteriaceae bacterium | reverse complement strand
CGCAGCCAAAGCCGATTGAGATGACTGCGCTTCCGAGGAACAGCCAGCGGTGCTTGAGTAAAAGAAACCAGTATTTGATTGGATCGAAGCGAGACTCCTCACGCCGCTCTTCGGCATAGCCTATGCGGGAGCCAGGAAAACCGATAGGGCTGCCGTGCGTTGAGCCAATTTGGGTGCCAAACGGCGCAAGAGCGGGAACACCGCTCTGCTTGCCGTCAGGTGGTTCGGCATCAGGCCGCTCGTTCATTGGGCGGGCTCCATCCGGCGCTTCATGCAAGGCTAGCTCACGCCGGAGGTTACAGCAACGGCGTAAACAGGGCACCGACGGGAAGTGACTCGCGAAACTGCTTCCAAGTTGATTTTAACCCCGACTGGTCCACGACGATAGTGTCACCTCCGGCGAGAGGGGGATCGGCCGCCTTTCCGGCGCGAATTGCGCTCAGGTCGAATTTGGCCACCAAGCGTTTCCCACTCACGGACCTGAACACGAGCACGCCTTCGGGATCAGCAACGTCGTCAAGACCCTTCGCTTCGGCCAAAGCCTGAACGAGGCTCATTTGTCCGACTATAGGAAAAACGCCCGGGTTTCTTACCGCACCATCGACCGTGACACGCTGCCCCGCAGACTCCTTCAGGAACACGCTCACTTGCGGAGATCGCACGTACCTGGCGCCCAATTTGGCGGCGATATCCCCCTCAAGCTCGTGCGGCGTCCTGCCCCCGGCTTTGACGACGCCGATCAGCGGCAATGAGATCTGACCCGCAGCATCCACCTGCACGGACCTTGTGAGATCGGGAACCTGAAAGACTGAGATGTCGATGAGATCGCCAACTGAAAGCCGATACGCTGGAGACGTTGCGTCCGGTTGCGCCGAGTCCGTCTCGGGAAAACTTGCGACGCTCACCGCTTCACCAATGCCTGTGCCACCGGGCGATGATGCGCAACCGGCAAGTCCGATAGCCAGCCCGGAAAAAATGATTGCGAGAAGCCGGTGCATATCAACCTCCGACCGCAAGGAGGCGACGTCTTCCCAATTTAGGTAACGACTGCCGCCATGAGCGTCTGGGGCGGCTCGTCGCCGGCATCGGACGGAGCCTGAGATCGGCGGGGTTGCCGTCGCGCAGAATAAGATCCGGACGTCGGAGGAAAACGTTGCAGGCTTCTTCCTGACCCAGTCTTTCAGTTAACATCTCGCAGGCGCCCGAGAGTACCGGCGGCCGCCCCGTGAGGTTGTGCGCGTCAGTGGCGATCAAATGGCAGAGCCCATCGTCCATCATCCTCTTCGACCAGTATTGCGCCCGGCCCCCAAATCGGCCCGTCAACGACCCGGCGGTAAGCTGCAACAGAACTCCGGCACGCGCGAGGCGCGGAAGGAGTTCATAATTACGATCGACCCAGGACAGACGTTCGGGATGCGTAATGATCGGAATGTACCCTGCTGTCATCAATTCGAATGTGCAATCTTCGAGCCGGGGGGGTAATACGTGATGAGGCGGCTCGAACAGGAGGTAGCGCGATTCGTTGATGGTTAGAACGCTTCCGTCCCGGAGAGACCTGACCAAGTCGGGCGCCATATGAACATCGGCACCTGCAAACAGGGAGATAGGGATGCGCGCCTCGTGGAGGACCATTTGCAAGGCCCGAACTCCATCGTAGATGCGAGCGCCGGTATTGTCGTAAACACCCGGCATGATGTGAGGCGTGCATACGATGGCGGTGATGCCGTCGGCGAGGGCGATTCGAACCATCTGCGCCGAGACCGAGTCATTCTCCGCGCCATCGTCGAAACATGCGAGCAGATGACAATGCAAATCGATCACGTCCCATCCTTCTGATCGGTTGATCGCTCCGCCCTGGTTCCTCCCTGTCGCAGCAATTGCAGCGCAACAACCGCCTATCTTCAGACCATCCTTTGCCAAGCTCCTTGCGACATTTCGGCGGCTTCTCCCACGCCCGGCGGGTAAGGTCAACGATTAACCGGAGCGCTTCGCAGTCGCCGGGACAAGGACCGATCCATCGTCCCGTTGGGATCGGGAGGCCATTGGCTCTCGCTGCCGGACCACTCCCGATCGTCGCTCGGCGCGAAATCCAACTCCCCAATTGGAGATGCCGTCTCCGCGCACCTTCGATCACCAAGCAGGACCGTGCGGACGGTCAGGTAAAGAACACGCATGTCGAGCGCGAGACTCGCATGGCGAATGTACCACTCGTCCAAGGCGCCCTTTTCCTCCGCCCCGACGAGCTTTCCGCCTCTAACTTGTGCCCATCCCGTTATCCCCGGCCGGACATCCAGACGCCTTGACCGGTCCTTCGGCTGATCGACCGGCAGAAGCGGGCGGGGGCCCACAAGCGCCATATCTCCTCGCAAGACGTTCACGAGTTGCGGGAGTTCATCCAAGCGCGTCTCTCGCAGAAATTTTCCAAATTTCGACAGCCGGTCCTCTTCGGGCACCGGGCGACCGTTCGAATCAAAGGGGGCAAGCAAAGTCCGAAACTTATAAATCCGAAACGGCTGACCATGCATGCCCAACCGCTCCTGCCAAAAAACTGCCGGAAAGCCCATCCTCAACCAAATGCAGCAGTAAATGGCGAAAATGATCGGACAGAAAATGGGCAGGGCAAGTATCACAATCAGTAAATCCAAAGCCCGCTTTGCCCTCCAATATCTGTATCTGGGCGGCTCTGCCAACGAGGCGTGCCAAACTTTCGTCGACTCAACGAGAAGGCGCTTATCAGCCGTCTGTCCCAAGAGGCCAAGGTGTTCCGGTAGATACTCGGCGGTCACCCCTTCCGCATCACATGCGGACACCAGGCTCTGCCAGGCCTCAGAATGGGGTGGTGAAGTTTGGTCCGTCACGATGATCTTGGCGATGTCAATTCCATGTAACGAATACTCGCGGATAATATTTGTAATCATAGACGGTTCGCCAATTACAGGGCGGCCACACACTTGCCGCCCGACAAGCCGACCTTCGCCCAGAATACCGACGACGGAGTGGCGGCTAAATCCAAACTGATCAAGCATTTGAATGTATAACCAGGTCAATCGATTTACTCCAACAAGAATCAGGCGCTCCTGCCTCCGAGTTGTTGGGTCATGCTGAACGGCGCCGTCCTTACGCTTGATTGTTCTCGTAAGAATGCGCCCTGCACAAAGCAACGAAACCAAAATAAATAAATGAATGATGGGTAACGACCGAGGAATACTATCAAGGCGAAAAAAAACAAACGAAATAGTGGCCGTGGCAAAAACAATTGCCATGGAACATTTCAAGATCCTGGTCGCGTCTAGCAGCCCAAAATACCGCGAAATTATTGCTCCGAGTTTCCAATGTACAAAGCATATTAGGGATATTGGCAGTGAGAGCAGGACGTAAGCTGAAACCACACCCATGTCGGCGGTGCCAAATAGGCCGGGGTCGCGCACAGCGCCGGCCGCGACCGGTGCGATCAGTGCCCAAACAAGGTCAGAAAGGACGACTCGGCCCAGATAGTTGGCTCGCGAAACTGGGATGTAGGCATCTGACATCGGAGTACATAACTCCCGAGCAAGCTATTCGGGTCGATCGATAGCCCCTTTCGTTCCCTCAGACAACCCAATCCAAGCCACCCGTTGCACGATAATGGCACGACGAAACGGTGTATATGGCTGGGATGGATTAAAGCTGGTTTGTTGAGAAATGCTTAAGTTAAGAAACTCAAGCACAGGCAGCAGAATACAGCATAACCCTATGATACAAATGCCAAGTGGCGTCCGCGAGGGGTGGTTCGTTGACTTTCGGTTCCTTGCAGAACCGCCTATGCAACCCGCCGGCGCAATCTTCTGAGTCGTCTACAACCGGTGTTCCGGGGCGAAGGAATGAAGCCTCGCAGACCCCGGCAATTTTCGGGCGGTCATAGACCGCGTCTAGCAGGGCAGGGATGCCTGCCCGAGCGATCGACGGCATCCTCAAGCAACGCGGATAGCTTCTCAACGATTCCCAAGTTTCAAGTCGCTGTTCAGGAGTGTTCGCCAAGCATACCTGGCTCCTTCCGATCCAAAAGCTTTCGAGCCATGCTGATCGGCAATCCCGAATGGTACTACATCTTACTTGCCCTCGGTAAGGCCCTAGGTAGGGTGTTTAAATCGATGGGTCGGGTGAGGAACGCAATGCGTCTATCCTTGCTTAGGCGCCGGTCTTACTGGTATTGTTGCATCGCAAGAACCATTGGTAAGTCATAGTAATGTCGTCTTCGAGCCCGAGGCTCGGCTTCCAGCCGAGGGTGCGCAGTTTATGGAGTTCATCAGCTATCCTGCAAACACATTTGGTGAGGTTCAGAATGGTCAATCTTCACCAGAGCCGACGTTGGTGTGAGTGCTTCGGAGTAGTATTTGAGCAAAAAGACCAAAGTATCCGTGCAGTCATCGACATACAATAATATTCGGCGCGACGACCTTGTGCCCAGATCGCTATTTCCGGGTCGCTCCGTATCTTAGCTTCGTGGTCTTTCGGATCAGATCAGGCAACACATGGCTAGCTTGAATGTCAAAATTGTGGCCAGGCCTATAAAGATTGGTAGGCACTGCGGAAATGAAGTCTCTGCGATATTTCTTTCGATAAGCTTGGTTCAATTTGACTCCGGCGATTTTAGCGATACATACCACTCATTGGTTGGTTGGAGCGCGCCGGTAAGGAGCGCTTCCTCTGATATAGACTGCGGATCTAATCTTGGATAACGCAACTGGATCCCAAGAACAAAAAACTTCTCGATGTCGCAAAAACTTCTCAATGTCGTTCTCGTGCGCGGCCTGCAAGGTGTTGGCTGCGATCATAAGATGTCGTATAGGAAATCCATCGGTTTGGCATCGTTGACGAGTATTCGGCCTACCTTGGCCGCACTCATCACCACGCGGGCCTCATCGCTTTCACCCACGCCTCGACATCCCCTTGACGCTTGAGACCTATCACGCGACGGTCGGCCGTCAGTAGGTCCCACCCTTCGGATTTCAAACGGCGCACAATGGCGCTGCCTCCCAAGCCCGTATGACCGCAACCAGATTCGCTTTCCGCGCAGGTCATAGATGACCTCAGACATGGATAAGGCCCTTTTCAGCCGACAACGGTGGCACCGCACGCGCCATTAGTGTCAGGTCCTCACGGACCATCTCAGCAATTAACTGATCGAGCTTCGTCTCATGTCGCCACCCGAGCCTCTCATACGCTTTCGTGGGATCCCCGACTAGCAGATCAACCTCGGTCGGGCGGAAATAGCGCGGGTCCACCTCTACGACGGCTCGGCCAGTCGATTGATCGATTCCCTTTTCGTTGACACCCTCTCCCCTCCACTCTATCGGCATACCCAATCTCAAGAAGGCTTTTTCGACAAAGCCACGCACTGAATGCGATGTTCCGGTCGCGAGCACATAATCATCGGGTTGATCCTGTTGAAGCATTAGCCACATTCCGCGAACATACTCCCGAGCATGGCCCCAGTCGCGTTTGGCGTTAAGGTTCCCAATATAGAGTCTATCCTGAAGTCCAAGGTGAATTGCTGCAGCCGCGCGAGTGATCTTCCGCGTCACGAATGTCTCACCCCTGATCGGGCTTTCGTGATTGAACAGGATACCGTTGGATGCGTGCATACCATAGGCCTCCCGGTAGTTCGCCACGATCCAATAGGCATAGAGTTTGGCGGCAGCATAGGGTGACCGAGGATAGAATGGCGTCGTTTCATTCTGCGGAATAGCTTGCACGTTGCCGTATAGTTCTGATGTTGATGCCTGGTAAAACCGTGTCTTATTGGTAAGGAAAAGTAGTCTAATCGCCTCCAAAAGGCGCAATGGTCCGATACCATCGGCATTTGCAGTGTATTCGGCAGTTTCGAAGGATACTTTGACATGAGACTGAGCCGCAAGATTGTATATCTCATCAGGCTCAGCTTCCTTGACAATCCGGATCAAGTTTGTGGCATCCGTCATGTCGCCATAATGCAGAATAAAACGTGGATTGTCTAGATGGGGGTCTTCGTATAGGTGCTCAATGCGTCCGGTATTGAAGCTCGATGAGCGGCGTTTGACACCGTGGACTATGTAACCCTTCTCCAGGAGGAGCTCCGCCAAATAGGCGCCATCTTGTCCCGTCACGCCCGTTATTAGGGCCACCTTTGGCATGCAATTCGTTGTCTCATGCATCATCGGAGGTCCTTCAGCCCGGGAAATGTCAGAAGTGCCCAATGTTCAGAATTGCTCGCCAGAGGTCAACTCAATTCCCAGAGCGACCGTTTCAAACTTCGGGTCTCGCGGCTGCATGGTCATAGGAAAAAACTGATTTGTCGCGCCTCGTACGGCCGCGAAGCGGTCTACGGAAGGGCTTAGTCGCGTCCCACGCTCACATAGGTGAAGCCTCGCCGGCGCACGTCCTGAGGCCGGTAGATGTTGCGCAGATCGATGATGACGGGGCGCGCCATCACCTTTTTGATGCGGTCGAGGTCAAGGGCGCGGAAGGCGTCCCATTCGGTGGCGATCACCAGCGCATCGGCACCGGTCGCGCACGCATAAGGGTTGGCGCAGAACGTCACCTTCGGCATCAGCGGGCGCGCCTGTTCGATGCTTTCCGGATCGAACGCCTGTACGCCGGCCCCCGCCGCTTCGAGGGCGGCCACGATGACAAGCGAGGGCGCCTCGCGCATGTCGTCCGTGTTCGGCTTGAAGGCGAGCCCAAGGAGCGCGACTTTCTTGCCGGCAACCGAACCGTCGCAGGCGGCGATGACCTTGCCGGCGATGGCGCGCTTGCGCGCCTCGTTGACGGCCGCCACCGTCTCGACGATGCGGATCGGAGCGCCCGCCTCCTGTGCCGTCTTGATCAGGGCGACCGTGTCCTTGGGAAAGCATGAGCCGCCATAGCCCGGCCCGGCATGCAGGAATTTCGTGCCGATGCGATTGTCGAGACCGATGCCGCGCGCCACCTCTTGCACGTTGGCGCCAACCCTTTCGCAAAGGTCGGCAATCTCGTTGATGAAGGTGATCTTGGTGGCGAGAAAGGCATTCGCGGCGTATTTGGTGAGCTCTGAAGTACGACGGTTGGTGAAGATGATCGGCGGCTGATTGATGTAGAGCGGCCGATAGATTTCCTGCATCACCTCGCGGGCGCGCGCGTGCTCGGTGCCGACGACGATGCGGTCGGGACGTTTGAAGTCGAGGATTGCAGCGCCTTCGCGCAAGAATTCGGGGTTCGACACCACGGTGAAGTCAGCATCCGGGCGCGCCTCGCGCATGATCCGCTCGACCTCGTCGCCCGTGCCGACCGGAACGGTCGACTTGGTGATGATGACGGTGAAGCCGTCGAGCGCGGCGGCGATGTCGAGGGCGGCCTCATAGACGTAGGACAGATCGGCATGCCCGTCGCCGCGCCGCGACGGCGTGCCGACCGCGATGAAGACCGCATCGGCCTCATGCACGGCAGGGGCGAGATCGCTGGTGAAGGCAAGCCGCCCTTCGGCGACATTCGATTCGACGAGTTCGCCAAGCCCCGGCTCGAAGATCGGGATCTCGCCGCGTCTGAGCTGCTCGATCTTGTCCACATCCTTGTCGACGCAGGTGACGATGTGACCAAAGTCGGCAAAACAGGCGCCGGACACGAGCCCGACATAGCCGGAGCCGATCATCGCAATACGCATGGGACTTCCAAGTCAGGGTGGCGTAGGCGCCAGGATGAACGACAAGGCACTGCAATATCGATCTTGCCGGAACTTCGCTATCCGTGCCTGTCGCGCAACGAACGTGGCACGCCATCGCGAGGCCGCGACGCGCGCCAAAGGCGACTGTCGTGGTCAGGTTAACGGCTCAAGGCCCGTCCCGAGCCAGTGCATAAGGCTGACGGCCTGGGCTGGCCGAGAATCGCGCCGCGCTGGAAGCAAAGTCTCCGATCGGCGTGAGCCGCCCCTGGGCGGGAGCGGCTCAGATCGGCTCCAGCTCGTCGAGAGCGAAGGCAAAAGCGGACGGAGCATGAGCGGGAACGAGCCAGCTTGACGCGGTCTGCCGGTCGATCCGCCCATAGCCGCCACTCGACGGAGCGAGATGACGATGCACGACCCTGTGTTCCGCGTCGATCACCCAGAGTTCGCGCACGCCGAACCCGGCATAGACGAGCGGCTTGCGTCCGAGATCGTAACCGAGTGAGGAATCCGCCACCTCGACGGCAAGGAGCACGTCCGGCCCTTTCAGCTCGGCGAGCCGCATCGAGCGCTCAAATACGATGAAGTCGGGTTCGAGATAGGTGAGCTCATCAAGTCGCAACCCTGTTTTTGGCACGAAGGCGAAGCCGGTGGGGCAGTGTCCAGCCCAGTGGAGATTGAGAGCCGCCTTGATCGCTTCGTGACGCGAGCCCTTCGGGGACATCGGGACGATCTCTCCACCGATAAGCTCCAGGCGCTCGTCCGGCGCGATCAGGCCCACCTGCACCATCACCTCCATATCGGAGATAGTGAAGGCACGGCGGTCGAGAGCCTCGGCGGCGCGCGTGACAGGGATGTTCATGGGGCGAAGATAACAGTCGGCTGGCGCTCGCGCGAGTCGGGTTCGGCAGACGAGCCCCGCCAATAGGCGCAGGGCTGAATGGCATCCGCATTCACCCGAGGACTCGTTGGCGGGGTAGGCTCCCTGGGCGCTTTCGCCCGCAAGCGACGCCCCTCAGCTGCCGATGTTGAAGGCCGCCAGCGTCGCCATGTTGACGATGTCGGTATCCTTGGCGCCGAGCTGGACGATCTGCACCGGCTTGTCGAGGCCGACGATCAGCGGCCCCATCACCGTGGCGCCGCCGAGTTCCTGCAGCATCTTGGTCGCGATCGAAGCGGAGTGGAATGCCGGCATGACGAGGACATTGGCGGTGTCGGGCAGGCGGCAGAACGGATAGGCTGCCATGAGCTCACGGTTCAGTGCGACGTCGGCGGCCATCTCGCCATCATAGGCGAAGTCGACCCGCTCGCGGTCGAGGATGCTCACCGCCTCCTGCACACGCTGCGAGCGTTCCCCTGGTGGATGCCCGAAGTTCGAGAAGGCCAGCATGGCGACGCGCGGCTCGTACCCGAGGCGGCGGGCGACACGCGCCGCCTCGCGCGCGATCTGCGCCAGCTCCTGCGCGTTCGGCATTTCCGCAATGGCAGTGTCGGCGACAAGGATCGGCCGCCCCCGCGCCAGCACGAGCGACACGCCCATCATGCGATGGCCCGGCTTCGGATCGATGACGCGCCGGATTTCCTCGAGCGCAATCGAAAAATTGCGGGTGACGCCCGTCACCATGGCATCGGCATCGCCGACGGCGACCATGGCTGCCCCGAAATGGTTGCGGTCCTGATTGATCAGCCGCTGGCAGTCGCGGAACAGATATCCTTTGCGCTGCAGCCGTTCGTAGAGCATCTGCGCATAGACCGCGTTGCGGCGCGAGAGCCGCGCGTTCTGCACGAGGATGCCCGCCTTCTCGCCGATCTCGATGCCGGCCGCGGCAGCCGTCGCCTGCACGCGATCCTCCCGCCCGACGAGGACTGCCGTGCCGAAGCCCTGATGCACGAAGGACACGGCGGCACGAATGACCTGCTCTTCTTCGCCCTCGGCGAAGACGACGCGCTTGGGATAGCGGCGCACATGCGCCACGATGCGCTGGAACACGCTGGCAAGCGGGTCGCGGCGGGCCGACAGCTGCGCCTCGTAGGCGGTCATGTCGACGATCGGCTTGCGGGCGACGCCGCTCTCCATCGCGGCCCTCGCCACGGCCTTCGGAATGACGTGGATGAGCCGCGGATCGAACGGCGCGGGGATGATGTACTCCGGCCCGAAGCGCGGCCGGGCGCCCTGGTAGGCAAGTGCGACCTCGTCGGGGACATCCTGGCGGGCAAGCTCGGCGAGCGCGTTGGCCGCCGCGAGCTTCATTTCCATGTTGATGGTCGTCGCCCGCACGTCGAGCGCGCCCCGGAAGATGTACGGGAAACCGAGAACATTGTTGACCTGGTTGGGATAATCGGAGCGGCCGGTGGCAATGATCACATCGTCGCGCACTGCGTGCGCCTCTTCTGGCGTGATCTCCGGGTCGGGGTTGGCCATGGCGAAGATGATCGGGTTGCGCGCCATGGTCTTGACCATTTCGCCCGTCAGCGCGCCGCGGGCCGACAGACCGAAAAAAATGTCGGCGCCGACCATCGCCTCGGCCAGCGTGCGCAGGGGCGTTTCGACCGCATGGGCCGACTTCCACTGGTTCATGCCCTCGCTGCGGCCCCGATAGACAACGCCCTTGGTGTCGCACAAGAGAACGTTCTCCGCGGCAAAGCCCATTGCCTTGATGAGGTCGAGGCAGGCGATGCCGGCAGCGCCCGCCCCGTTGCAGACGAGCTTCGTTCGCTTGATGTCGCGGCCGGTAAGCTGCATCGCGTTGATCATGCCGGCCGCGGCGATAATGGCGGTCCCGTGCTGGTCGTCGTGGAAGACCGGAATATCCATCAACTCGCGCAGCTTCTCCTCGATGACGAAGCAGTCGGGC
>JAFAME010000223.1 GCA_019233695.1 Methylobacteriaceae bacterium | reverse complement strand
CAGGCAAATTTCTCCGAGAACACGATGCGCTCGGGCCCGCTCTTGTCGTGGATTTTTGCGGTCTTCTTCTTGTCCTTTTCCGCGGCCTCCGCGCCTGCCGGCGTATCGGCGAACTCGACCACGGCGAGACCTTCGGCGAGTTTAAGTGCGGTCTCAAAACTCTCCGCCAAGCGTTGCGCCAGATCCGGCCGTACCACGATGCGGTCGACCACGACGTCGATGTCGTGCGGAAATTTCTTGTCGAGCGCCGGCGCTTCGGCGAGCTCATAGAACGTGCCGTCGATCTTGACGCGCTGAAAACCCTTCTTGAGATACTCGGCGAGTTCTTTGCGGTATTCGCCCTTGCGGCCGCGCACCACGGGCGCCAGCAGATAGAGCCGTGTGCCCTCCGGCAGCGCCAGCACGCGGTCGACCATCTGTGACACGGT
Organism: Methylobacteriaceae bacterium; assembly: GCA_019233695.1. Lineage (GTDB taxonomy): Bacteria > Pseudomonadota > Alphaproteobacteria > Rhizobiales > Beijerinckiaceae > JAFAME01. The sequence goes on along the minus strand of JAFAME010000223.1, from coordinate 1,592 downwards.
CTGGCTTTCGATCGGCAGGCCGGTCGCGGGCGAGTAGGGGATGCCGACGCGCGCCCACAGGAGGCGCATGTAATCGTAGATCTCGGTGACCGTGCCGACGGTCGAACGCGGGTTGCGGGAGGTGGTCTTTTGCTCGATCGAAATCGCCGGCGAGAGGCCGTCGATCTGGTCGACGTCGGGCTTCTGCATCATCTCCAGGAACTGGCGTGCATAGGCCGACAGGGATTCGACGTAGCGGCGCTGGCCCTCGGCATAGATCGTGTCGAAGGCAAGCGATGATTTGCCCGAGCCCGAGAGGCCGGTGAAGACCACGAGCCTGTCGCGCGGGATCGTGAGATCGATGTTCTTGAGGTTGTGCTCGCGCGCCCCGCGGATGACGATGGCGCGGCCGTCGGTGCCCGACACGAAAGGGCGCGCGGCAGCGTGGCTCGGCTTCAGGGGCAGCTCATCGGACATCGGTTCGGTCGGGTGCTTCGAACGGGCTCGGGGCTTCATCGCTAATTTAGGCTGCCTCGTTGAATACGCCATGTCGATTGCGGCTTTCCACAGACGCTGTCCCCGGCGCGCGAGGCCCGAATCGCATCCTTGCACCTCGAATCGATCGTGGCATTTCACTGAGAACGGATCAAGAACGAGCTGTGCGCCGGAGGACACGTACAGGCTGAGGTGGCCAGTTTTTGGCAGCATTGTTGCCGACCGTGGCGGCGCTGGGCGGTGGGACGCGCGGCTCGCGACATGGCCGCCCCGCTCAGGCGGCCGACGCGGGCCGCCGGGCCGCTCTTCTCGCGCGCTCCGCGATCTCCTCGGTGCTGAGCGGGTTCTGGGGATGATACGACAGGCACAACGGCGTGCGCACCTTCACCGGGCGGGCGAGTCCTTCAGTCGCGAAATAGAACGTCGCCCGCTCGAGGCGCCCGAGGTCATCGGCGGCGCCGCCTTTTGCGGCCATCATCTCTTTGGCCGCATCGATCGTCGTCGGGGAACTGACGCGCCCATAGAAATGGGTCGTGCAGTTCGAGACGATGGTGTTGTCGATCCCTTTTGGCGCCTGGGTGGCGAAGATCATGCCGAGGCCGTATTTGCGGGCCTGGGCCGCAAGCCCCCTGGCGCTTGCCTTGCACGCAGTTCCCGATTGCGGCGGGGCAAAATTCTGCGCCTCGTCAAGAACATAGAGCCGACCGCTCGGGCTCGGGTTGTTCTTGATCCAGGTGAACAGCGCCATCTGCAGCTGATTGACAAAGTCCTGGCGGCTGTCGCTTGCCTGCAGGGCGGCGAAATTGATGACCGAGATGCGGGTCCGGCCATCCGACGGACCGAACAGGACGCCGGGATCGGCGCTTTGGCCGGCGGCATTCAAGAGCGGATTGATGGCAATGGCGGCGCGCAGCTGGTCGGCAACGGCGGAGGCGAGCCGGGCCGCGTTGTTGACGCGGCTCACCCCTTCGGGCAGATCGGCAAGGAAACCGATGAATGCTTCAAGGCCGCCGCGGCCGTTTTTGGAGAAGCCGTTCAGCGCGTCGGCGAGCACCCCTTCCTTGAGCCTTCCGGCCTGGCCGGAGGCGCCGATCATCGGTTTCAGTGTCGCGCGCGCC
>JAFAME010000194.1 GCA_019233695.1 Methylobacteriaceae bacterium | reverse complement strand
GCAGCGCGATGTTGTCGGCAATCGAGGCCTCCATCATCAGGCCTTCGACGCGGCGATCCTCAGTCAGAAAGGCCATGCCGCGGTCCATGCAGGCGCCGGGCGAGGCCCGCGCCAGCCTCTCTCCTGCGACGATGATCTCGCCCGCCTCGTAAGGATCGAGGCCGAAGAGGATGCGGGCCATCTCGGAGCGGCCTGAGCCCATCAGGCCTGAGATGCCGAGCACCTCGCCCTTCTGCAGGCTGAAGGAGATGTCCTTGACGATGCCGGGCTGCGTCAGGCCGCGGACTTCGAGGACGGGCGCCCCTGGCTCGGGGGGCTTGCTGCGCGCCGGAAACATCTGGTCGATCGTCCGCCCGACCATCAGGGAGATCATCCGCTCGATGCTCATTGCGGCGGCGGCCGAGGCGCCGACAACGTGTCCGTCGCGCAGCACGACCATTTCGTCGCAAAGCCGGATGACGTCGCGCAGGATGTGGCTGATGTAGATGATCGCAATGCCGCGCGATCGCAGGCGCCTGATGATGGCGAAAAGGCGCTCGGTCTCGCGCGCGGTCAGCGACGTCGTCGGCTCGTCGAAGATGATGATCCGCGCTTCGGCACTGAGCGCCTTGGCGATTTCCACGAGCTGGCGTTCGCCCTGCGAGAGCCGGCTCACGGGCGTTGCCGGCGAGAGGTGGAGATCCACTTCGCTGAGGAGCTCGGCCGCCCGGGTCCGGATGGCGCCGCGGTCGATCAGGGGCAGCCTGTTGAGGCGCTTGGGGAAGCGCTCGATGAACAGGTTCTCCATGATCGTGAGATTCTTGAAGAGATTCAGCTCCTGATGGATGAAGGCGATGCCGGCAAGCTGCGCGTCGCGCGGCCCACGCGGCTCGTAGTCGGCGCCGTCGAGCGCCATGCGGCCGCTGTCGGGCAGATGCACCCCGCCGATGATGTTCATCGTCGTCGACTTGCCGGATCCGTTCTCCCCCACGAGGCCCAGAACCTCGCCGGCACTGAGCTCGAAGGAGATGTCGTGGAGGACCTGGACGCCGAAGAAGCTCTTGTTCAGGGATTCGACCCGCAGCAGCGGCGCTCGCGCGGCGTCGCTCATCGGCGCACCAGCAGGCGATGGCGCAGCGCATCGATGATGGCGGCCATGAGGATGACGCCGCCCTTGATGGCAAACACCGAAGACAGGGCAAGGCCGAGCAGCTGCAGGCTCTTGTCGATGACGGCAAGAAAGAGGACGCCGAACAGCGTCCACATCACCTTACCCTTGCCGCCGAAGAGGCTGACGCCGCCGATCACCGCCGCGCCGATGACGTCGAGCAGGATGCGCTGACCGAGAACCGGAGTCCCTGTCTCGAGGCGGCCGGTGTAGAGAATGCTGGCGATCCCCGCGCACAGGCCGGCGATGATGAAGGCCCACATCGCCGCACTGCGAACCGGTACGCCGGAGACTTCGGCAGCGCGCGGGTTGGTGCCGACCGCGTAGAGCCAGCGGCCATAGACCGTGCGGCTCAGGGTGAAATGGGCGACAAGCGCGACGGCCGCGGCAATCAGAATGGCGAAGGTGAAACCGCCGGCGATCTCTCCCTCGCCGATGGCGATGAAGCTCGGCGGAAGGTTGCCGATGCTGCTCGCGTCGGTATGGAGCGCGGTATACCAGATGGCCGCACCGCTGAAGAACATCATCGTCGTCAGGGTCACGATGAAAGCCGGCATGCCGAGGCGCGCGGTGCAGACCCCATTGAGCCAGCCGATCGCAATGCCGATCACGAGGAACACCGCAATGCCGCCGGGGACCGCGAACGGGCTGTTCATGAGATAGCCGTCGTCGCCTGTCATCACCGAAGCGCCGACAACGCTTGCCATGGCGAGAATGGCCGGGGCTGAAAGGTCGATGCCGGCCACGATCAGGACGAACGTCTGCCCGATCGCCACGACCAGCAGCGGCGCCATGGCGTTGACGATATCGAGCATCACCGAGGGCGTGGCAATGCTCGGTACGATCGGCAGCATCGCAAGGAAATAGACGACCGTCAGAAGAAGAACGAGATATTCCGACAGGATGAGGCGTTCGGCGGCGAGGCGCAGCCACGAGCTTGGCGTGCCGGCGCGCTGCTCGTCCGACGAGAGGCGAACGCTCGTCATCGGTTCAGGCGATGCCCGAAAGCCAAGAGAGTGCGGCGCGGGCGTATCATACGCCTCGGCCGCCACTTGTGCACGTTGCCCATCGTGGACCTGTCGCGAAATAAGTTCGAGCGGATCAAGCGATCGGGGCAGATTGCATTGCATGCATGGCCGCGACAAGCCGGCCATGCATCGAAGCAGGTAAAATCGTGGCCGTTCCGCCTAGTTCCGCGGGAGGTTCGCAGCCTCAGGCGTGCTGCTTCTTCCAAACGGTAAAGCCCCACATCTGGTCCTGCTTTTCGGCTAGATTGTCCTGCGTGATGACGAAGCCCGGATCGAGCAGCAGCTTGTCGGGCTTCTTGCCCGCCCACATGTCCTCGAAGGCCTGGAAGGCCATGTCGACCTCGAGAAACAGGTTCTGGACGCCACAGGCGTCGAGATAGCCGTCCTTCAGGCGCGCGTAGGCGCCCTCGTCGCCATCGAAGCCGCCGAATGTCACGTGACCCTCTTCGCCACGCTTGTGCCACTTGCCCGCGGTCTTGAGCACCTGCTCGATCTGTGGATGGAGGAAGTCCGAGGAGGTGACGAGGAAATTGATGTCCGGATTGGCCTGGATGGCGTTGGTCAGGCCGGCAAATGCCTTGTCGGCGTTCCATTCGGTCGAGATGCGCGCCACGACCTCGATGAGGTCCTTGTTCTGGTTGACGACATCGAAGAAGCCGTCGCGCCGCTGGATGGCGTTGACGTCGCCGAGATCGCCGATGAGGAGGGCCGCCTTGTATTTGCCGCCGGCCTTCTTGGCCTGTTCGACGAGCGATTGCACGGTGCCCTGCATGATCTTGCGATTGTCGGCCTGGATGGCGACCGAATAGGCGTCGCTTGCCGCGGGCGGCCGGTTGAAGTGCACCATCGGGATGTTGGCGGCGTTGGCCGCGCGGATCGCCGGGATGACTGCCTTGGAATCGGTCTGGATGATCAAAATGCCATCGACCTTCTGGGCGATCATCGCCTTGACCTGCTCGAACTGCTTGTTGTCGTCGAGGTTCGAGATCGCCTCGAGCCCGGTCCAGCCGCGCTTCTTGACCTGATCGCGCATGATGTCGAGGCCTGTCACCCAGAAGGGCGAGACGAGGCTGTCGAACAGCAAGGCGACCTTGCGGCCCTGCTGTGCGTGCGAGAGGGTTGCGAATCCTGCGCTTGCTGCACCGGCTGCCAGGCCAAGATTGAAACTGCGCCGAGTAATGCTCATCCGTTTCCTCCTTGGATGACCTGCTTGTGCAGGTCGTTGCTGCCGGGCCGGCTCGCCATGCCGCTGACGTGCTCGCTCTCCGACCTTAGCCGAGCGATGGCCGACAAATCTGTCACCCGGTTGACAGTTGCAGGGTCGGACGCCGAGGGCTGGCCGGCATCTCAGTCTTCACTGTAAAGCTGTTCCAGCGCCTCGCGATTGGTGATCAGGATCTTGCCATAGTGCATGCTGATCCACCCCAGCCTCTGCCACTCCATCAGCTTTTTGTTGACGGACTGGCGCGACGTATTGACCAGCATGCCGAGGTCTTCCTGGGAAAGGTGCAGATTGATCATCGTTCCGCTGGGATGCTGTGCCCCGTAAGTATTGGTCAGCGCGATCAGCCGCTTGGCGAAGCGCGCCTGCAAGCTGAGCAAAGCATTGTCCTCGAGCACGGAAAACGTCATCCGCACCAGGCGGCACAGCAACAAGGCAAAATGCTTGTAGAGGATGGGGCTTTCTGTGAGCAGTTCATTGAAATCGGCGTGGCTGATGTTGATGAGGACGGTCTCCCCATGGGCACGGATATCGTGAGTACGGCTGAGGCCATCCAGCAACGCGATATGCCCGAACCAGCTTCCAGGCCCCATGAACGTAAAGACGAGCTCGCGTCCCTGGCCCGAGAGTGAGCTGATCTTGACCGAGCCGGAGGCCACGCCATGCAGGCACGCGGCGTCCTCGAACTTGGCATGGACCATCTCGCCATCGGCATAGCGGCGTGGGATGGCGAGAGACACCATCTTCTGCATGATCTCGTGCGGCAGGTCCTGAAACCAGCTGTTGGTCAACAGGATGTCCATGATCTCGTCCTGCTGGACGCCCGCGATGTCGGGGCGCCTTTTCAGACGCGTGGCCATCGGTCTCGCTCCTCGCTTTCCCTCTTCGGCCCGAATGGTCGCAGAATGCATTTTCGATGTCATCCGGGCCGAAGCGCCGGAAACGGTGCGATGGAGCGGGAGCCTTCCGGATAGCCTTGCTTCGCCGCCTCGCCTGACCGACCTATATGAGCGGCGGCACGAGAGACCGCATTTCGGAGTTCGCGGCATGACCGTCGAGGAGTTCAGGGCATCGCTCGGCTCGCAGGCACCTCCGGCCGGCTTGGCGTTGGCACTGCAGACGCTATGGTGGGAAGCCAAGGGGGACTGGGACAAAGCCCACGAATGCGCCATGGCCGACGACGGCCGTGACGGGGCGTGGGTCCACGGCTATCTGCATCGCAAGGAAGGCGATCGGGGCAACGCGCGCTATTGGTATCGGCTGGCGGGCAAGCCCGAGCCGAGCGAAGCCCTGGCGCAAGAATGGGCCGCCATCCTGACGGCGTTGCTGCCTCAACCCTGAGCGGCGGCGCCGCCGATCCGATACGCGGACCCGCCGTGACGGAACGATTGAGTCAATAGCCGAAGCGCCTTCCGTCGACAGGCCGCCGCACGACGCGGCGCTCGACGATGGCCGCCCGCTGCACGCCCTTGCGCGTCGTGAAGGCGACGGTGTCGACGGCCCGGCGCGGCGGACGGGCCTTCAGCACTTCCGCCATGGCCTGCTCGACCGATATGTCCATCAGCGAGGCGGCGATCTCGGCCTGCTGATGCACGTTGTCGGTCAGTCCCTGCGCGGCAGTGACAGCCTCCGCCAAGGTCGGCGGATCATACCTGACACGGCGCGGTCCGGCTTTCGTATTCCAAACGGGGCCCATCGTGCAGCTCCCTTGCGGACTGGCGATAGTGATAACCGCCGGCTTATTGCAACGCAACAGGCGATTGTGCAACGCACCACTGCAAATAACATCATCTTGGCCGGCGCGGCAGTTTCAAGCCTCATCCGCCTGCGCCGCACCGGCGCGACGTCGGCAAACCACACGACCGAATCAATGCCAAGTGAAGCAAGAATCGGTCCAATCGCGGTCCGGTACAAGCAGTGGAATCCTGCGGCCACAACCTGGCTATTCATCTAGGCAGGCCCGCGTGTGCCGACAGTGCCGGGCCGGCCGATCTTACAAATAGTCGTGCACCTCGTCGATCGAAGTATCGGCCGCGGGCTTGTCGAAGACGATCTCGCCGCGCGCCATGGCGACGACGCGGTCGCAGGACTGGAAGACGTGGTGCATGTTGTGGCTGATGAAAATGCCGGTGATCCCTTGCGTCTTCAGTCCCTTCACGAAGCCGATCACCTTGTTGGTCTCCTTCACCGACAGGTGGTTCGTCGGCTCGTCGAGGATGAACACCTTGGATTTGAAATGCATGCCCCGCGCGATGGCGACGCCCTGGCGCTGGCCGCCGGACAGCTCGCCGACGAGGGCGTCCGGCGAGCGCAGGTGCAAGTCGACGTCAGCGATCGCCTTGACGCTCTCCTGGCGCATGCGGGCCTGATCCAGGAGGCCGATGCCGAAGAGCGACCACTGCAGCGGCTCGCGGCCGATGAAGAGGTTGCGGGCAATCGACATTGTCGGCACCGTGGCGTTGTACTGATAGATCGTCTCGATGCCGAGACGCATGGCGTGCTTGGGCGTGCGGATGTCGGCGGGCTTGCCCTCGATCAGGACGTCACCGGCGTTCTGGCGGTGCACGCCCGAGAGGATCTTGATCAGCGTCGATTTACCGGCGCCGTTGTCGCCGACAAGGCCGACGATCTCGCCGCGGGTGATCGCCAGGCTGACGCCCTTCAGGGCATGGACGCCTGAATACCATTTATGCAGGCCCCGGCATTCGATGATCGGCATTGTCATGCGTGCTGATCCACCCTGATGCCGCGCGCGGTGCGACGAAGCCACGAGTTGGCGATCACCGCAAAAATGGTGAGGCCGCCGACGGCAAACTTGAACCAGTTGGCATCGACCTGCGTCAGCACCAGCCCGTTGTCGATGACGCGGATGAGGAGCGCGCCGACGATGGCGCCGAGCACGGTGCCGACGCCGCCGGTCAGCGCCGTGCCGCCGATGACGGCCGCCGCCACCGCCTGCAGTTCCAGGCCATCGCCGATCGAGGGCAAGGGTGAGCCCAGGCGCAGCACCTGAACGAGCCCGGCAAACCCGGCCAGCATCGAGGAGAGAATAAAGCAGGTGATCTTCACCCGATTGACCGGAATACCCATCGCGCCTGCCGCCTCGAGGAAGCCACCGGACGCCTTGATCCAATTGCCGAGATTGGTGAGCGACAGGAGGGCGGCCATCAGCAGCGCGATGGCGCCGAACCATAAGAACGACATCCGGATGAGGCCGCCCGGCCCGACATAACGGGTGAAAAGCCACGTCGGAAGATCGGCTGGCAGCAGCGGCGGAAACCCGCCGGAGATCACGACCGTCATCGACCGCGCCATGAACAGCATGCCGAGTGTCGTGATGAAGCTTGGGATGGCAAAACGCAGCGTGACAAAGCCGTTGATGAAGCCGACAAGCGCGCAAATCGCGAGCCCGACAAGAACGGCGACGGCGAACGGCACGTCGGCGTTCAGCATGATGGCAACCGACATCGGCATGAGAGCGAAGACCGAGCCGACTGAAAGATCGAACTCGCCGCAGATCATCAGCACGGTAACGCCGATGGCAACGAGCCCCATCTCAGGCAGAAGGCCCAACATGCCGCGCAGGTTTTCCGCCGACAGGAACACGCCGTTCGAGCGCAGCTGGAACAGGACAACGAGCACGACAAGCAGGACAGCCCCGGCGAGTTCGGGCTTTTCGAGATAGATCTTCAGAAAGCGTTTCATGGACCTGGAGAACGAAGGACCGACGACGGAGCACGTCCGTTCTCCGCCGTCCGTCTTCTGTGGTCAGCTCACCGCATGCCCTTCTTCGACAGATCCATGAGGCCGTCGACGTCCTTTTGGAGGACGACGCCCTGGCCTGTATCGATGTCGGCGGGCGCAAGGCCAACCGTCTTCGACAGATAGATTTCCATCACCGGCATGAAGCCCTGCATGTAAGGCTGCTGGTCGATCTCGACCTGGATATAGCCGGCCTTCATCTGCTGCAGCACTTCCGGCACGAGGTCGAAGCCGCCGAGCAGCACCTTTCCGGGCGGGATGCCGCGATCGGTCAGGACGCGGGCAACGCCGGCATGCCACAGGCCGGTGTCGAAATAGACGGTCGTATTCGGATTGGCGTTGAGATAGGCCCCGACGCGGTCAGACACGACGGCGCCGTCCGTGCCCGTGTCGAGCCGCTTGACGTTCACCTCGCGGCCCGAGGTCTTCTTGTATTCTTCGAGGAACTTCATGACGCCGGCAGCGCGCTGCTCGGACCAGTTCTGGCCGGGCGCCGAGACACCGACGAGGGCATTGATCGGGCCGTCCTTCGGAAAGAAATCGGCCATGGTCTTGCCGAGTGTATAGCCTGCCGGAATGAAGCCCTGGCCGATAAACGCCTGGCGTATCGTCTTGGCCGGCCCTTCCGTCGCATCGACGTTCGAGGCAATGACGATGATGCCCTTGTCGCGGGCATCCTTGAGGATGCCGGTGAATGCGTTGTTGTCGACGATCGTGGTGATCAGCGCGTCGGGCTTTCGGGCAATGGCCGCCTGCATGTTGGCGGCCTGCTGTTCGACCGAGCCCTCGGTCTGCGTGAAGATCATCTGGCAGCTCGCCTGCAGCTTGGCGCAGGCATCGTCAAACCCCTTCTTCACGGCCTGCCAGAACGGATTTGACGCCGAGGAATGGTGCGTGAACACGATGTTCAGCGGCTCGGCTTGGGCCGTCGCCGCAGCGATGAGACCGAGCGCCAGAAGGCTGGCGCCGAAGAGCAGTTTTCGCATGGTGCTGTTCCTCCCTGATTGAACCTGTTGCACGGCAACGCAAGCTCATTCGAGCTTCGAAGTACGCACTGTCGCCGTGAATCGCTTGTCGATGTCGGGCTGAAGCTCCATGCCGAGGCCCGCGCCCGGAGGCACGTCGATGAGCCCATTCTCGATCTTGGGCAATGCGGTCACGAGATCGCGGTACCAGGTCCGATGATAGGCGCGCACGCTCTCCTGCACGAGGGCATTCGGCGCGTTGAGCGAAAGGTGGGTCGAGGCGCACAGAATGACCGGGCCGGTGCAATCGTGCGGCGCGATCGGCAGGTGCCAGGCCTCTGCCATCGAGGCGATCTTGCGCGCCTCCGAAAGTCCGCCGCACCAAGACAGATCGAGCATGATGACGCCGGCTGCGCCCGTTTCGAGCAGGTCGCGGAAGGCCCAGCGTGTACCGAGCGTCTCCGATGCGCAGATCGGTGCCGGCGAGGCTTCGGCATAGCGCTTGAGGCTTGCAAGCGAGTCCATCTTGATCGGATCTTCATGCCAGAAGGTCTTATAGGGCGCTAGCGCCTTGGCGATCGTCACCGCTGGCAACAGCTGCCACAGCGAATGAAACTCGACCATGATCTCCATTCGCTCGCCGACGGCCCGGCGGATCTTCTCGAACGGCGCAAGGGCCTTTTTCAGTCCCTCGCTCGAAATGTAGTTGCCGTCGCTC
>JAFAME010000184.1 GCA_019233695.1 Methylobacteriaceae bacterium | reverse complement strand
CGGTTGCGAGCAGCACGGTTGAGGCGAGATCGTCGGCGTGGCCGCCCGCCATCTTGGCCATGAGGTCCGCGGTCGCCGGCGCCACCACGATAAGATCGGTCTCGCGCGCGAGGCGGATGTGGCCGACGTCGAACTCGCCCTGCGCATCGAACAAATCAGTAAACGCGCGTTCGCCGGCGAGCGCGCCGGCTGCAAGCGGCGTGATGAACTCCTGCGCCGCCTTGGTGAGAATGCAGCGCACGGCGCCGCCGCGCTCCTTGAGCCGGCGGATCAGGTCGAGCGCCTTATAGGCGGCAATGCCGCCGCCGATCACCAGAAGGATGCGCTTGCCGGAAAGAGACGTCGCGTTGGCCACGGCGAACTCCCGAACGCCAGGATATCGGGTATATGCGGGATTTCGCGGCAATCGGACAAGTGCGCTTGCCTTAAACGGGCGCTGGCGGGCCGCTCACAGGCCGAAAACCAACAGCGCGAGCATCGCGGCGATTGCCCAAAGCGCAAGGGTGCTCCAGAAGGCGCGGCGCGCCTCAGCCCGCGCGATGCCTTCGATCGCCGCCGGAGAGAGATCGTGGCCTGTGGTCAGCGCGTCCTCTAGGTTGATGGCGATGCGCTCGGCTCTTTCGAGCATCTCCGGCAGCGACGTCGCGATCCTCGCGACGGTTGCAAGGCCGCGGGCCGCGTCCTGAAGCCGACCGGTCGGGCCGAGGTTGCGCTCGATCCAGTCCCGCACCACTGGCTCGGCCGTCGACCAGATGTCGAGACGAGGGTCAAGCCGGCGCCCGACCCCTTCGGCCACGACCATGGTCTTCTGCAGAAGCAGAAGTTCGAGCCGCGTCGTCATGTCGAAAAGAGCCGTGATCTCGAACAGCAGCGTGAGCAGCTTCGCCATCGAGATTTGATCGGCGGTGCGTGAATGGATCGGCTCGCCGATGGCCCGCAGGGCCTGGGCGAAATCGCCCACCCGATGGATCGGCGGCACATAGCCTGCCTCGAAGTGCACCTCGGCCACCCGGCGATAGTCGCGAACGATAAAGCCGTAGAGGATTTCGGCGAGAAACCGGCGCTCTTTGGCGCCGAGCCGTCCCATGATGCCGAAGTCGACCGCCGCGAGGCGTCCCTCGCGGTCGACGAAGAGATTGCCCTGGTGCATGTCGGCGTGAAAGAACCCGTCCCGCAAGGCATGGCGCAGGAAGGACTGGATTACCTTTCGCGCCAGCGCGGGCAGATCGTAGCCGGCGGATCGCAGCGCATCGAGGTCGGACAGCGCAACGCCATCGACCCATTCGAGCGTCAACACGTCCTTGGTAACGTGCTCCCAATCGATCTGCGGGACGCGGAAATCGGGATCCTCGTCCGTGTTTTCGGCAAATTCCGATGCGGCCGCGGCTTCCAGCCGAAAGTCCATCTCGATCTTGACGGTGCGGGCCAAAGTATCGACGACCTCGACGGGCTTGAGACGCCGGGCGTCCTGCGCGAGGCGCTCGGCCCAGCGCGCGGCAAAATACATGTCGGAAAGGTCCCGCCTGAACCGCCGCTCGATGCCCGGCCGCAGCACCTTGACCGCGACGTCGCGCTCGCCGGCGCTGTCACGGACGCGGGCCTTGTGAACCTGCGCGATCGAGGCCGCCGCAACCGGTTCGCCAAGGAAAGCAAAGACGTCGGCGAGCTTCCTGCCAAACGCCGCCTCGATCACCTCGACGGCGACCGCACGAGGAAACGGCGCCATACGGTCCTGCAGCAACTCGAGCTCGGCGACGACCGCCGGCCCGACGATGTCGGGCCGCGTCGCCAGGAATTGACCTAGCTTGACGTAGGACGGACCGAGACGGGCGATGGCTGTTGCCAGCCGGCTCGCAGCGGCATGGGTGCCGCGCCGCGCGATGAGCTTTGCCAGCGCCAGCGGCAGACGGGCCGCCGGCGGCACATCTGCCACCTCCACCCGTGCGAAAACGCCTTCCCGCGCCAGGACATAGCCTGCCCGCGCCAGCCGAACACAATGCCCGATCGAAGCAAGAAGGGCCAAGGCAGATCAGAGCTTCCAGCCGGAATGGATGGCAACGACACCACCGGTGAGGCGCGTGAAGCTGCACCGCCGGAAGCCGGCCGCACCGATCAGATCGCGGAAGTGTTCAGCGCCGGGAAAGCCGCGAATCGATTCGACGAGATACCGATATGGTTCGCCGTCGCCCGTGACGACCCGGCCGAGAGCCGGGATGGCGGCAAACGAATAGGCTTCGTACAAACGGTCGAGCCACGGCACGGTCACTTCGGAGAATTCAAGGCAGAGAAAGCGGCCCCCACGTTTCAGCACGCGCAGCGCCTCGCCCAGGGCACGCTCGATGCGCGGCACATTGCGGATGCCGAAGGCGATCGTATAGCCGTCGAAAGCGACATCGGGAAACGGCAGCGCTTCGGCATTGCCCTGAATGAAATCGACGCGGCGAAGCTGCTTTCGACCCGCCCGCTCGCGCCCGACCGCCAGCATCTCGCCATTGGTGTCGAGAACGGCCACATGGGTTCGCTCGCCTCCCTGGCGGGCGATGCGGAAGGCGACGTCCCCTGTTCCGCCGGCAACGTCGAGATGGCGGGACGCGCGAGTGCGCGAGGGCCTTGCCATGCCTGCCAGCACGTCCTTCCAGACGCGATGCAGCCCACCCGACATCAGGTCGTTCATAAGGTCGTAGCGGGTCGCGACCCGGTCGAAGACGCCATCGACGAGACGCTGCTTTTCATCGAGCGGGACGCGCGCGAAGCCGAAAGGCGCGTCCGCAGCCGCATCCTCACGGACCACGTCTCGTGCTGTCATGTTCGCGTCTCCAATCGGCACCGAAGCTTAGCGCAGGCAGGCCGCCGCTGCCATCGGGCCGAATCTGTGTGCCATTGTGCATTTGGCGATGCGGCGAACGATAGATATGTGTTGCGCAAGGACGGTCTGCCTGCATGCCCGAGCTTCCCGAAGTCGAAATCGTACGCCGTGGCCTCGAAACCGCGATGGCGGGGGCTCGAATCCGCAAGGTCGAACAGCGCAGGCCGGATCTGCGCTTTCCCCTCCCCGAACGGTTCGCGATGCGGCTCGAAGGGCGCCGTATCGACAGCATTGGACGGCGGGCCAAATATCTCCTCGGCAATCTCGACGACGGCATGGTTCTCGTCATGCACTTGGGCATGACGGGCTCCTTTCGCATCGGGGTCGGGGACGGCACGGCAACGCAGGGAGCCGCTGGCGGGGACAACGGGAAGGACGCCGCCCACGACCATATCCTGTTCCATCTCGCGAGCGGCGCGACGGTGACCTACAACGATCCGCGCCGTTTCGGATTCATGACGCTCGTGGCCCGCGCCGATCTGCCGGCCCATCCGTTGTTCGAGGGCATGGGCATCGAGCCTCTCGACGGCGAACTCAGTGCCGCAGCCCTGGCGCGCCTCTTTGCCGGCAGGACTGCACCGTTGAAGGCTGCCCTCCTCGACCAGAGGCTGGTGGCCGGCCTTGGCAACATCTACGCCTGCGAGGCCCTGCATCGGGCTCGGCTTTCGCCGCGGCGCGCGGCCGCGACCATCGCCAGGCACAACGGCGCCCCGGGCATGCGCGCACAGCGGCTGGCGCAGGGCATCCGCGAGGTTCTGGAGGAGGCGCTGTCGGCCGGCGGCTCTACCCTGCGCGACTATCGGCAGATCGACGGTTCGCTTGGCTATTTCCAGCACCGCTTTCGCGTCTACGATCGCGAGCATGCCCCCTGCCCGAGACCCGGCTGCCGCGGCGTCATCCAGCGCATCGTGCAATCCGGGCGCTCGACCTTCTTTTGCGGCGTGTGCCAGACGTGACTCCGCAGGATGGGTTTTCGGTTGAGCGTCTTGAGCGCGCCTTCCCGGTCGAGCTCAACGCGCTGATCGCCGAGGCCCTCGCCGAGGGCGACGATTTCATGTCCGGACTGGCTGAGCATGCCCGGACTGCCGATGATCTCGATGCGGAGGAAGGTCGCTTTGTTGGCTGGGCCGCAGACCGGCTCGCGGGCGTCGCCTCGATCACCGCCGATCCCTATGTCACAGACGGGCTCACCGGACGGCTGCGATGGATCTATGTGCGGCCGGTTTTTCGCGGCCGCGGACTGGGCGAACGGCTGGTGCGCGCGTGTCTCGACTATGGGGCCGGCCGCTGGCAGCGCATTCGGCTGCATACCGAAAACCCGATTGCTGAGCGGATCTATTTGCGCTTCGGCTTTGTCGCCCTCGGCGGCACGAGCCCGCGCGCGACCCATGAGCGCAGCAGTGGACAAGCGCAACGGGATGGCAACGGCTGACACAAAACGAACACCATTCCGCCACGGCGGCGTTCTCAATCGAGGCGATTGTGACAATGGCATTTGAGCGGCGACAGGCTGGGACCCGGCTGATGCGCCAAGCGGTGTGGCGCCGAGGTGATCGCCCGCTCACGAAACTCGCTGGCTACTGGCGAGGAGCAAAATGGGAGGCCTCTATGACTTCGCCGGTCATTGGAAGCGGCTTGCTCTGCGCGGCGATGCTTGCTCTCGGCTTCGGCGTTCTGCCGATTGGCGGTGCGGTCAGCGGAATCTGCGCGCTGATGGCGGTCGCATCGGGAGTCGTCTTCTTCGGGTTGCTCGACGGCGAATAACCTGGACCAGCGAGGTCGCATTCGCCGTTTGCTGTTCTTTTTGTTGAGCGGAGGTCCGCCCTCGCGAATCGTCGCGAGGGCGCGCCTGCCGATTGCCAATCGCGCGCAGGCGAAGGTTGGCATCCGCTTGACGAGCGCCGATCTCCACTATCCTAGTCTTGTTTGACGAACCGGCCCTAGTCTTGTTTGACGAACCGGCGGGTTCGCTCGATCGTCAGGCCAGTACTGGAGACGATAGCGTGGCTTCGTCGCATTCGACCAGACCGCTCGCGGTCGAATCCGACCGCCTCGCCGAGCTTGAGAAGCGTGTCGGCGAACTGGAAGAGGCGCTGGCGGCGAGGGATTCCTTCATCGCCGTTGTCGCGCACGAGCTCAGAAACCCGATGACCCCGATCATCGGCGGCATCCAGCGCCTGCGCCGGATGGCCGGCGCAACGCCGGATCTGCCAAGCGACATCGGCACGGCGCTGGGGAAATTAGAGTGGCTGATCGACCGCTACATCCGGCGGGCGACCACCCTGCTCGACGTATCGCGAATCCGCGCCGGAAAGCACAGCTTCTCTCCCGAGCCCGTCGATTTTGCCGGATTGCTGCGCGTCGTCATCGAGGCGACAGCGCCGGCCGCCCGGTATGTGCATTCCCCGATCTCCGTCGATGCGCCGGAGAGCATTGCCGGCGTCTGCGACCGATTGGCCTTCGAACAGATTGCCGAGAACCTGATCACCAACGCGATAAAATACGGCGCGGGACAACCCGTGCACATCCGGCTGAGCCTTGTCGGCGGGATGGTCAGGCTGACGGTCAGGGATGAAGGTCCGGGCATTTCGGAGGCCGATCGCCGCCGCATCTTCGAGCGGTTCGAACGCGTCATCGCGCATTCGCATCTGGCGGGCGGTTTCGGGATCGGCCTTTGGGTCGTGCGTCAGCTGGTCGAAGCGATGGGCGGCCGCATCGAACTTCAGAGCGAGCTTGAGCGAGGCTCCAAGTTCACAGTCGAACTCCCCGTTGAGGCAACAAGAACCAAGCAACTGGAGGAGGGTGAGGCGCCGTGAACGACAAGCGATTGAGGCGATTGAAGACCGGCATCGATGGACTCGATGCCATTCTGCAAGGCGGCGTCTTCCGTGGCGGCATCTACATCGTCCAGGGCGCTCCCGGCGCCGGCAAGACCATTTTCGCCAATCAATTGTGCTTTGCGCATGCGGTCGCCGAGGGCAAAGCCCTCTACGTCACGCTCCTTTCGGAGAACCACGCGCGCCTCCTCGGCCACATGGAGACGCTGCGGTTCTTCGAGCCGAGCTTCGTTCCCGATCGCGTCACCTATCTCAGCGCTTTCAGGATCCTGGAAGAGGACAGCTTGAAGGGGCTCGTCGAGACGCTGCGGCGGGAGATCACCCGGCACAAGGCCACGCTTCTCGTCCTGGACGGGCTTGTTTCGGCCGAGGAGACGGCAAGTTCCCCGCGCGACATGAAGAAGTTCGTCCACGAACTTCAGACCCAGGCAAGCCTCACCGACTGCACCACCTACCTTCTCACCAGCGCCTACATGGGCCAACAGCTGGTCTCGGCCGAACACACGATGGTCGACGGCATTTTCGACCTGCAGAGCCGGCTGCATGGACGCCGCGCCGAGCGGGAGCTGGTGGTCCACAAGTTCCGCGGCAGCTCGTATCTGAGGGGCGTTCATTCCTTTCGCATCACCGACACGGGAATTGCGGTCTATCCGCGCGTCGAGGCGCTCTTTGCACATCCATCGGGGCACATCAAGGCCGACGGGCCGTTTCTGTCACTTGGCGTCGGCGAGATCGACAGCATGCTCGGCGGGGGCGTGAAGAAGCGCTCGACGACGCTCGTCATGGGACCTGCGGGAACCGGCAAGACGACGCTTGGGCTGCAATTTCTCGGCGCACCGCAGGCTGGCCGCGGA
>JAFAME010000341.1 GCA_019233695.1 Methylobacteriaceae bacterium | reverse complement strand
CTCTTCTACTCTGCCCGCGCGGTGAGTCATCCAGCCCTCCGCGCGCCGTGACGTGCCCGACGAACAGCCGGCCGCTCTTCGCCCAGGTTGCTACTCCCCAATTCACTACCCGCCACTCGCTCTGCCCGACGCCTCCCCCATTCGCCGCAAATAGCCGTGCATCTCGTCGGGTTGCACCACGGCGGCGCGGATCAGGTCATCGAACCGGCGGGCGAGGACCCGGATCTGGTCGCTCGCGTTGAAGACCAGATAGCTCGGCCCGAGAAAAATCACCGCGCGGCGCGGCCCGAACACCGTGAACGGAACTGAATAGGTGGTCGCGAGGTCGTAGAGGAACAGGCGCACGCGCGGGTAGAGCTCATCGAGAAGCGTGCAGACGTGCGCCAGGCCCTCCTGCCGCGCCTCGGCATCGAGCCCCTCCCACACCCCTTGGCCGTAGGCAAAACCCTTCAGCGCCTGGATGGTGACGCAGGCCTCGAGGTTCGCCTCGGCAGTGCGGAAAAGATCGAGCCTTGCCGCGGCGGCCATGATGCCGCGCTCGGGATCGTTGATGCGCGACACGCCGTATTCGTGCCGCAGGGCCGCCTCGGTCTTGAGGAAATCCGGAAAGCTCAGGGGCACCGTGCGCACCCGCGCTCCCTCGGCCTCGGCCAACCAGCGCCAGAAGCGATCGTCGACCGGCGAACTCGCCTCCGATTCGATCTGCAACACGGCCTCGATCAGCTGGGCGCCGATCTGCTCGCGCTGGCTGAGGCCGAGAAGCCAATCCGTCGACACCCGCGCTGCCGCAGCGATCGCGGCGATCGTGTCGCCGCGCGGCAGGCGGTCATCGGTGCCCGCTAGCAGTTGCGAGAGGGTCGAGCGGTCGATGCCGGCGGTTCGGGCGAAGCGCGCATGGTTCATTCCGGATCTCTGGATCACCGTGCCGAGCCGGTCGCGGAAGGTGAGCGCCATCTGCTGTCGTGACACTCAACCTCCTCGTTTCGATTCAATCGCATGTGTGACTTTAGTAAACAGATAACACCTTTGGTGCGCAATTGTCACGACATGCCACAAATCAATCCTGGCGTGTGTGCTAAGACACGGTTTATATTGCGGAATCGGCTACCATGGCGAATCTGGAGCCGAGCAGGTACATGTCGTCGTCCTCCCGATCCCACTCAGCACGTCCGGCGTCGCCCGTTGCGCCCCGGCGCAGCCGCGCGACGGAGTGGCCGACGCTTGGGCTGGCGCTGGTGATCTATGGTGGGTGGGCGGCGGTCACCTACTGGCATCAATTGCTGCCGGTCTGGGTCGTCGTGCCGGTCGGGGCATGGCTCGTCGCGTGGCATGGCTCGCTGCAGCACGAGATCCTGCACGGCCATCCGACGCGGTCACAGCGGCTCAACTTTGCGCTCGGCTCGGTCCCGCTCGGCCTGTGGATGCCGTTCCAGAGCTACCGGATCGCGCATCTCGTCCATCATCGCGACGAGCGGCTGACCGATCCGCTCGACGATCCGGAATCCTACTACTGGAGACAGGCCGATTGGGAGGCGCTGGGCCGGCTCGGCCGATGCCTCGTGCGCCTGCAGACCACGTTGCTCGGCCGCATCATCGTCGGCCCGGCCTGGAACATCAGCCGCTTCCTCATGCTCGAAGCGGGCGACATGCGCCACGGCAACCGGACGAAGATTCGGATTTGGATGCGCCACGCGCTTTACGCGCTGCCGGTCATCCTGTGGCTCGTTCTCGTGTGCCGGATGAACCTCGCATTCTACTGTCTCGCCATCGTCTATCCGGCGACATCGCTCCTGGTCATCCGCTCCTTTGCCGAGCATCGGGCGGCCCAGGGCGTCTTCGAGCGAACCGCGATCGTCGAGAATTCCTGGATCCTCGGGCCGCTCTTCCTCTTCAACAACCTGCATGCGGCGCATCACGAATTTCCGAACCTGCCCTGGTATCGGCTGCCGGGCTGGTATCGAGACAACCGGGCACGGCTCGTGGCCGAGAACGGCGGCCTCGTCTACGATGGCTATTTCGACGTGGTTCGCCGCTTCCTGCTGACGCCGCACGATCGCCCGCAACATCCCTTCGCCCGGACAGCCGCGGCGGCGGCCGCATCCGCGCCTCCGGTCGCCGCTTAGCCCGCCACCTCTCAGCTCGTTCCGCCCGAAAGGGGACACTGCACAGCGACAACCGCGAGATTGTCATGCTCGCCGGCATCAAGGCCGATCTTTTGCAGTTTGATATCGTCCAGCGGGGGGGAAAGCCGATGAGAACGCCCTTCACCCGCCGCGCCGCGCTCGCCGGCGTCCTTCCGGCTCTTGCGGCCATCGCTGCCCGTCAGCGCCACAAGGCTTCCCACGGCCGCTGCCGCCGCGCTGGCGGGCCATCCCGACGCCGAGCTATTCGCGCTCGGGCCAAAGATGAAGGCCGCCCTCGTCACGCTCGATGCCGTGCCGGCCCGATATTCGAGACGCGTGCGAACATCAGCAACCCGCACACCCGCCGAGCCTATGAAAACGCCGTGAAGGATTTCATGCGCTTCGCCGGCATCCGGCGGCCCGAGGAGTTCCGTGTGGTGACGCGCGGCGCATCTGATCGCCTGGCGCGACGAGCTGCGCCGGCGAGCTCGGCGGCTCGACCATCCGACACGGTCTGGCGTCGCTCGCCTCGCTGTTCGAGCATCTCTGCGAGAAGAATGCCGTCACCCACAATCCGGCCGAAGGCGTCGAGCGGCCGAAGACCGAGAGCGGCGAAGGCAAGACGCCTGCGATCGGCGATCATCAGGCGCGCGAGCTGCTCGCGGCGCCCGGCGAGGATACCGTCAAGAGCAAGCGTGATCGTGCGATCCTGTCGAAGCTGCTGTTGCAGGCCTTGCGCCGCGAGGAACGATGCAAGCTGAAGGTCAGGGATTTTCGACACGCGCGCAAAGGCGTGCCCATCCAGGCACCAATGGGCTCATTAACGACACCTCGACGCCGCCGGCCACGGCCTCGACGAGACCGGCGCACTATTTCGCCCGGTCCGCAACAACCGCACCGGGCGGCTGGAGGGCGCGATCACCCAAAGTGCAGGAGTGGCTCGGTCACGCCAACACCGACCTGGTCGCCTTTCCGCAGGCCACAAATCACTGCGTTTTGGGGCCGGGCCAAATGGCATCGACCTGCTTTTTGAAATCGGCCATGTCGTACATATTGCCGTTCAACTCGGTGCTCCACTTCCGCACGAGCGCTGCCGCACCGATTGCTTCCTTGAGTTCGGCGTCTGTCGCTCCCGCCGCCTTAGCAGCCCTGGTGTGGGCGTAGATGCAATATTGGCAAGGAATTTGCGCCGCCACTGCGAGTGAGATCAACTGCTTCGTCTTGTCATCCAACGCTCCTTTTGGGTTCATGACCGCCAAATATTCTTGCCAAGCAGCGGCGGCGCCGGGTGCGGGCGAAACGTCGGTGAAGAATTTCGGCGCGTCTTGAGCGAAGGCCACGACCGGCAGGGCGCTAAGCGCCAAGGTTGCAAGAAGAACCTTCATTCGTTTTCTCCCATTTATCTTGTGTGTCAGATGCGGCGATGAGCTCAAGGGCGCATGCACGCATACTAATGTTATCATGAATTCGTGAGGCCCGCTATGATTTGGGCGGCGTTTGTAGCCGTTGAGTGCCCACATGCCGGAGTACATGAAAAGCCATCGTCGATCCTCCCAAAGCGCCGGCTCGCCCCGCCATTCGCGCGGCCTCTAGCGAGGGTATTAATCAGAACCATTCTCGTCGAGCGAGAACTCGACGCTGCGCGGATCAAAAGCTCCGTGGGGCGTGTCGAGGCGGGATCGGCCACCTCGCTTCACGATCGCAACTCGATCAAGGATTCTTCCGAGCTCGAACCCTGCCGGCAACGTGCGACCGTGCGTGCTGTTAGCCCAGCGTGGCGGCAGGGAAGCCGGGAAAGGATTGCCATCGCCGCGAGAAATCTGTTGCCACCCGGCGGTCGCCTCGGCCAATAGTCCGGGGGTCGGGAGAAGGGTGTGGCAGACGAGCTCATCGCAGTCGATTGGGGCACCACCTCGCTGCGCGCCTACAGGCTCGACGGCGGCGGCCGGACCATCGCATCGACGCGAAGCGAGCACGGCATTCAAACCCGGCAGGGCGGGTTCGAGGCGACGCTTGGCAGCGTGATCGTCGAGTTGAAGGCGGCTGATGATGCCCCCGTGCTGATGGCGGGCATGATCGGCAGCCGGCAGGGCTGGGTCGAAGCGCCCTATATCGAGACCCCCTGCGACGTTCGCCGCCTGGCGCAACAGCTGACCGACATCCCAACGGCGCTGCACCGCCCGGTCAAGATCGTGCCAGGCCTCTGCGATCTGTCGCGCGATGCTCCCGACGTCATGCGCGGCGAGGAGACCAAGCTCCTTGGACTTCTCGGCGGCGCGGGTGCGCGCTTCGAGACCATCTGCATGCCCGGAACGCACTGCAAATGGGCAAGCGCGCGCGAGGGCCAGGTGCTCGGGTTTCGGACCTACATGACCGGCGAGGTCTTTGCCGTTCTTTGCGAACATTCGATTCTCGGCCGGCTGATGCAGCCCGGCGAGCCGCCGGAGGCCGACGACTGGCAGACATTCGACCGCGGCGTCGACCATTCGGGCGATCGCGACCATCTGCTGCATCACCTTTTTTCCGTGCGC
>JAFAME010000248.1 GCA_019233695.1 Methylobacteriaceae bacterium | reverse complement strand
AGTAGCTCTCGCAGACGAGAAAATAATCCTTCAGCAGACGCCGGAATGGGCTCAGCGACAGGAGATGCGTGATGATCCGGGCACCGCGTTCGTCGCGCACGTCGAAGGCGAGCTTCGCCTCGTGCAGCGCCAGGTGCAGGCAGTAGGGACCCCCGTCGTGGCCGGCAAGGCCGAAGACATTTGCGCCGATGAGGTCATGGATGGCGGTTGCCCGCTCATGCTCCTGGTCCGGGTTGCCGCGCCCGATCGATGCCTCATCGAGCGACACGGAGACGAGGCGGCGGCGCCTTGTCGTCTCATCCGGCATTGGGCAGTGCGCCCTTGAGGCGCATGGCGACGGAGCGGGCGTGCGCCTCGAGACCTTCCGCCTCGCCGAGCGCGATCGCGGCGTCGGCAAGCGCGCGCAGGCTCGTTGCGTCGCATTTCAGGATCGAGGTTCGCTTCATGAAGTCGAGGACGCCAAGGCCGGAGGAGTGGCGGGCCGAGCGCGCCGTCGGCAGGACATGGTTCGAGCCGCCGACATAGTCGCCGATCGCCTCCGGCGTATGGCCGCCAATAAAAATGGCGCCGGCGTTGCGAACGCGCGCCGCGAGCTCGTCGGCATCCTTCGCGATGATTTCCAGATGCTCGGGCGCGAGGCGATCGATGAACGGCAAGGCGTCTGAAAGCGTCGGCACAACGAGGATTGCGCCGAAGTCGCGCCAGCTCGCACCGGCGATCGCGGCCCGCGGCAACGCGCCGAGCTGACGCCCGACAGCGGTTGCGACGCTATCGGCAAGTGCGGCAGAGTCGGTGACGAGAATGGCTTGTGCCGCGCTGTCGTGCTCTGCCTGGGCGAGGAGATCGGCAGCGATCCATTCGGGATTCCCGGTGCCATCTGCAAGCACCACGACTTCGGAAGGCCCGGCGATCATGTCGATGCCGACCGCGCCGAATACCCGCCGCTTGGCGGCGGCGACATAGGCGTTGCCCGGCCCGACGATCTTTTCGACCGGCCGGACCGTCGCAGTGCCATAGGCTAGCGCGGCAATCGCCTGCGCGCCGCCGACCCGATAGATTTCGTCGACCCCAGCGAGGCGGGCCGCTGCCAGAACCAGCGGATTGAGATGGCCGTCGGGGGCCGGCACGGTCATGACGATGCGGGCAACGCCCGCCACCTTGGCCGGTACCGCGTTCATCAGCACCGAGGATGGATAGCTCGCCGTGCCACCAGGGACATAGAGACCGACCGCGCTGATCGCGGTCCACCGCCAGCCGAGCTCGACGCCAAGTGCATCGGCAAAGCGCAGGTCGCTCGGGCGCTGGCGCTCGTGATAGGCGACAATCCTCCCGTGTGCGAACGAGAGCGCTTCAAGCGCTCGTTGGTCGCAAGCACGAACCGCCTCTTCGATTTCCATTGCGGAGACGGCGATGCCGAGCTGCGCGAGATCGACATGATCGAACTTGCGCGAATAGTCGATAAGGCTCGCATCGCCGCGCGCCGCCACAGCGGCGAGGATCGCAGCGACGGCGCGGTCGACGTCCTCGGAGGTCTCGCGCTTCATCGCCAAAAGCGCGGCAAAGCGCGGCTCGAAATCGGGCTCTCCAAGCGACAGCCGAACCGGCATTCAGGCGGGCCCCCCGTCTGCGGCGGGTTTCGACCCTTCCTTGCGCTCGGGGGCCACGGCCTCGGGCGGGATATCCTCGATCGGATGGCCCGGCAGCGACTTCGTCTGCCAACGCGGGCCGGTATCGCGCATCTGCGCCTCGATGCATTCGACCGTGAGCTTGATCGATGCCCCACCCGAGAACGTGAGCGAGATCTCACCCGAGGGCGGATCGCCCGGCGTGAACCCGATGGCGAGCAGGTTGAGCATGGCGGCGGGAGTGTCCTGCGGCACCCCGATGTGCTTCACGTCGGAAACGCGCTCGAAATGCAGGCCCGTCCAGCACCGCTCCCGCCGGTCCTGCAACGCCGCGACCCAGTCGAACCGCGCGGCAGCCAGGGCAAAGCGCTGCTCGCGCGGCAGGAAGGCCATGTCGGCCACGCGCACGATGGCATCCTGGAAGGCTGCCGAAACGACGGCAAGATCCTCGGCGTCGAATGCCAGAAGCTTCATGAGCCCCGTCGAGGGTGGTTCGGTCTGGTCGGCCATGGCAGGGATTGTCAGCAAGCACGCGAACCGGTGTTAGCGGGCCGCGATCGGCCTGGCAACGCCTCAGCCATCGGCACGATTTTTGGCCCGCCGGGCGCCGGCGGCCCGCCGACCCCTGGCGCCTGGCTCCTGGGATGAAAGTTACCGCACGCAGGTGATCGCGACGAGCGCGCCCTTGTTGGCGGCGACGATATCGCCTGCAGTGAGAGGGCGCTCCGATCCGGGCAGAGCCGCCGGCGTAACGCCGGCGCCCTGGAGAAATCGCACGAGGTCGCCTGCTGAGATCACCGGATAGCTCGCTTCAGGGACAATTCCGGCAACGAGGCGGCGGGCCTGTGGCGGCCGGCCGATCAGTCCGAGCAACTGCCCGTTGCGGTCAAAGACGACATTGCCGCCGGCATTCTCCTGTAGCGGCGCCAGCGCGCGCAGGGCGGCGGGCTTCGATTCGACGGCGGGGCGCAACAGAACCTGCCCGGCCGCAACGCCGAGCGCGGCTGCGTCCTTGCCGGCCGCGTAGCCGACAACGACGAGCGGCGCGCCGCTTTCCGGCCCCTTGTCGGCCAGCGCAAACCCGGCGCCGCGCGCGTTCGCGAGATCGAAGAGGGTGAGGCCGCTCGACGGATCGCTCGTCAGGATCTTGAGCTTCTGCTTGCCCGTCGCGGGTTCGGTGCACGCCTCCGGCAGGACGGACACCATGCGGCCGGGCGCCACGATCAGGCCGGTTGCCGAGAAGCGCGCCTGCGGCGGCGCCGGCGGAGGCAGCGGCGGCTCCGCCGGATTTGGCTTCTCGGCGACGGCCGGCGCGCCGGGGAACGGCTCGAAGGAATTGGCGATGGCGATCGAAATGCGCTCGAAGTCCGCTGCCGAGGCCGGATAGGTCAGCGTGTAGCCGCGAAGCTCGGGCCCTTTCGGCCCGGCGCCCGCAGCGATGCGCGTATAGAAGCGCTTGTCTGCGGCCTCGCCGCTCACCACGAACCAATCGGCGCGCGAGGCCTTGTAGGTCACCTTGCGATCCGGCCCGTCGGCCTTTAGCCGCTC
>JAFAME010000187.1 GCA_019233695.1 Methylobacteriaceae bacterium | reverse complement strand
CGGGGCGATAGGCAATTGTCTGCGACCGTCGAAAGCCGGATTGGGTGAGCGTGTCGTTGAGCCCCGCCGCTCGCCGGCCGATCAGGTGGGTGAAGACTTTTCGCTCCTCGCGCCCGGGCAGGTAGGGGCACGGGCAGGCAGCAGTCAGATAGAACTGGGCGGCATCCCGCGGTTCTCTCGTCACGCTATCCCTCTCCGCACGAATCCGGCCGGCGTCGTGTCCGTTGCCTGAAGCCTAATCCCGGCTTGCCTTTCAGTGAAGGGCCTTCCGACCGGTTCAACGCCGCCGTGGCTGCCCTTCCGAGGCCGCGCAACCGCTCCGCGCCGCGCATGTGGTGCGCATTGCTCACGCCTGCAAGACCTGAAGGGCGCGGTGCTCAGTTTCCGGTCGGGACGTCGCCCGCCTTCAGGAGCCGGGGAGTCAGGCCCTCCGCCGCGAGGCTTTGTACGATGGCCTGCGCATGCTGGCGGTCGCGCGTCTCGACCGTGACGTCGAGCGAGACCCCCTTTGCCGGCACATCGAGCATCAGCCGGCGATGCGATACTTCCAGGATGTTGGCGCCGGCCTTGGCGAGACTTTGCGCGATCGAGGCAAGCAGGCCCGGCCGATCAGGCGCAGTCACGCGGAACGATATGATCCGGTCCGTCCGTTCGAGCTCGCGCACCATGATCGAGGCGAGGATGCGCGGGTCGATATTGCCACCACAGAGCACCAGGCCGACCTTGCGGCCCTTGAACCGCTCCGGACGGGCGAGCAGTGCGGCAAGGCCGGCGGCGCCGGCGCCTTCGGCGAGCGCGTGCTGGAGCGTGGCGAAGGCATTCACGGCCTGCTCAAGCTCGCTTTCCTCGACCAGGACGATCTCCGCGACCAGCGCCTGCACGATGGGCAGCGTCAAGGCGCCGACGTTCTTGACGGCAATCCCTTCGGCGAGCGTCGGTCCGCCGATCGGCCTGACCTCGCCGCGGATGGCGTTCCAGAAGGATGGGTAAAGGGCGCATTCGACGCCGACGACGTCAACGTCGGGCCCGAGCGCCTTCGCGGCGGTCGCGATGCCCGAAATGAGGCCGCCGCCCCCGATCGGCACGACGAGGGTGTCGATATCGGGAGCCTCGGCCAGCATTTCGAGCGCGATCGTGCCCTGACCCGCGATGACGTTCGGGTCGTCGTAAGGGTGCACGAGGACAAGATTCTCCTCAGCGATCAGCTCCTCGGTCCTGATCTGCGATTCGCTCAGCTGCTCGCCGTGGAGCACCACGCGCGCCCCGTGTGCGCGGGTGTTCTGGATTTTGACGAAGGGTGTCGTGACCGGCATGACGATCGTTGCCGGGATGCCGAGCCGCGCCGCATGGAAGGCCACGGCCTGCGCATGATTGCCGGCCGACATCGCAATCACGCCGCGGCGGCGCTCGTCAGGCGACAGCGATTCGAGCTTCACCAGGGCGCCGCGGTCCTTGAACGAGCCGGTCGCCTGCATGTTCTCGAATTTCACGAAGACGTCCGTTCCGGTCAGGGCCGAGAGGCGCGGCGCATGGAAGGTGGGGGTGCGCACCACCCGCCCCGAAATCAGCGCCGCCGCGGCCCGGATCATCTCGATCGTGATGCTCATTCAGTCTCCGGTTCCAGCGTTGGGCTCCGGCCTCCATCGCGCACCATTCAAACTGGCGCCCGCCCGCGCCGGTCGCCAATTGGCGGGCAGGCGACATGGCGGCTTCGGGACTACACCTGCCGCGGCGTCAGCTTGCCATAGCCGAGGAATCCGCCGGGCCGCCAGATGAGCAGCGCAACGAGCAGAACATAGATGGCAAGGTCACGGTAAACGATGGGAAAAAGGGCCGACCAGAGCGCCTCCATGCCGCCGATCGCGATACCGCCGTAGAACGCGCCACGGACCGAACCGATGCCGCCAAGAATGGCGGCGATCAGCGCCTTCAGGCCGAGCGTCGTCGAAGCGCCGTAGCCGACGCCTCCATAGAAGATGGTCATGACGTAGCCCGAGAGGCCGGCAAGCAGAGAGGCAAGCGCGAACGTGCGGGCGAGAACCGCATCGGGATCGACGCCGAAGAGAACCGCCGCCTTTGGGTCATCGGCGTAGGCGCGCCAGGCGCGGCCGAACCGCGTGTGCCGCATGATGGCAAGGAGGGCCGAGGCTGCCAGCGCGGCGAAGCCGGCGACCAGCAGGGAGATCGGCGTCACGGTCGTTACGAAATCGCCGGCCCGCACCAGCGCGATCGGCGTGGCGAAGACGGGGCTGACCCAAATGAGATTGGCGCCCTGGGTCAGGCGAAGATATTCCTGCAGGAAGAGCGACAGTCCGACGGTGGCGACGAGCACTTGCTGGCCGGTTGCCCGGCTGAGCGGCTGGAACACCAACCGGCCCACGACAATTCCGTGAAGAGTTGCGGTAAATGTCGCGAGCAGTGCGGCAAGCGCGATGGAAGCGGCCGGCGACAGCCCGGCGACAAGCACCATGCCGAAGAAGGCGCCATAGCCCCCGGCCGCCGCGAATTCGCCGAAGGCGAGATTGATGCGTCCGACAAGCCCGTAAACGAGGGAATATGCCGCCGCCAGCAGACCGTAGATCGCTGCCAGCGGCAAGGCATTCACGGCCTGCTGAAGGCCATAGGCCACTTCCCGCGACACCTCGCCCACGTTCTCGGCGCCGGGGACCGGGGAGGGGTCGGAGACGCCTGCTTCGCTCGTCTCAAGCCAGAAGCGCTTGAGGAAGAGGAGGCCCGCCTCGCCGAACGGGCCACGCTCGGTCGTCAACGAGACGAGCGCCCTGCGGTCGGGGGATAGTGGTCCGCCGCCAAATCGGCACTCGGCGAAATGATTGCGTGTCGGGTGGCCCGGCTCCTGCGCCGTATAGTCGACACGCAGGCCGAGGCCGTCCGTGGCCGGCAGCTGGCGCAGCACGCGAATGAACGCGCCGGCCGGATGGAGAACCGGAAGGATGGTGCGGCACAATCGCGCCTGGTCGGCATCGAGATTGGCCGCGCAGCCGCCAAGCGCGGCCAGGGCCGCGCAAATGAGCACCATCCGCAGAATCCGCATGAGTCAAGGTTAGACGCGGATCGCTTGAAATGCGAAGCTTCACCGCGTCGCGTGTCCTTGCCGAGGCCGAATCTGGCAAGAACCCTATGCGCACGCGGGGACGCCCATGCCGACATGCAACGCGGCGCGAGTGTGCATTTTCTTGACCTGCGTTGCAGGGACCAAAACCTGCGCGGCAGCCGATCTGCCGACCGGGTTCGTCAGGCTGGCGGCCGTAGCTCCTGCGATCCTGCAGGACATTCGCTATGCGGGTTCCGACAATTTTACCGGCCGTCCGGTGCCGGGCTATGGTGCCCCTGCCTGTTGGCTGCGCAAGGACGCGGCAGAGGCGCTGTCGAAGGTCGAGAAGGACCTCGCCGCCAACGGACTGGGTCTGATCGTCTATGACTGCTATCGGCCGCAGCGGGCAACCGATGCCTTCCTGCGGTGGGCGGCCGATCCAGCGGACCAGAGCGCCAAGGTGAGCTTTTATCCGAACGTCGACAAGCGGACGCTGTTTGCCTACGGATATATCGCGCGGCGCTCATCGCATTCGACCGGCACGGCAGTCGACGTCGCGCTGGTGCGGCTGGCGGAGGGCGCCGTCCCGAAAGGTCTCGATTTCGGCACCCCCTTCGATCGCTTCGACCCGCGGTCGGCGACCGCAAGTCCGGCAATTGCCGGCGAAGCGCGCCAGAACCGCGAGAGCCTGGTCGCGGTCATGGGGCGCTACGGCTTCGAGAACTACCGGAACGAATGGTGGCACTTCTCGCTGAGGACCGCGGGCGCGACGACAACCTTTGATGTCGAGATCAAGTGACAGCGGCCGCCGATTCTCCGCGGCCGCTTACGCAAGCGGGCGGGCACGTTCCGCGTCGATGACCGCTCCGGTCAGCAGCGCCAGCGCCGTCACCCATAGCCACAGCATCAGCACGACGACGGCCGCGAGCGAACCGTAGATCGCGTCATACGAGCCCGACATCGAGATATAGAGAGAAAAGAGGCTTGAGCCGACGATCCAGAGGGCGCTTGCGGTGATCGACCCGAAGGTGATGCGCCACTTCGCGCCGGGCCGGCAGGGGGCGAACCGGTAGACGGTGGCAAAGCCGATCGCGACCATGACTGCCAGCAGCGGCCAGCGCAGCCACAGGACGAGCGCCTGGGCGTCGGGCTCGAGCGGCAGCAGCTTCAGCACAACCGGCACGACCGAAGTGGCAAGCAGGATGCAGATGCCGACGACGATGGCTGCAAGCGTCAATGCCACTGCTGTCAGCTGTTGCGCAAGAAAGCTGCGGGTCTCCGTCGCCTCGAAAGCGACGTTCAGCGCCGACATGAGGGCGGCGACGCCAGCGCGCGCGCTCCACACCGTCAGCACGAAGCTGATCGCCAGCGCGGCATTCAGCTCCGACGTGTTCTTGAGGACGAAATTGTGCAGGGCGTCGCTGATGAGCTTGGCCGCTTCCGGCGGCAGGAAGCGTTCGAGCGCGTCGACCTGGCCCTGCACCGTCGCGGGATCGGTGATGAGCCCGTATACCGAGGCGAGCGCGGCGACCGAGGGGAAGATCGCAAGGAAGGCGTAGTAGGCGACGGCGGCGGCGGCCAGACTGAACGTGGCATGGACCATGCGATCGTAGATGCGCCAGACCGTGTCCCGCCAACTGCGTCGCGGCGAGAAGTCCGCTTCGGCAACCGGAACGCCCGCCGCCGAGGAAGCCTTGTCGAGCGAGGCAATGCCGACCGCCGCGAGCAGGAACAGCGAAAGCTCTCGCATCACAGCCCGCGATCGATGGCGGGGTTTTTCCATCGCTCGACCCCCTCTGTCCCACCGGCGTTCGGCAGTTCTCCAAACGCTCCCTGCATCGGCGGGTTCCCGCACGGGGCTTTGTGCTCCGAGCGGAGACCGGCGCCTGCCGCAAAAATCGGCGACCGCGCAATTTTGCACAATGCGGCGGCACGATTGCCTAGCCGATGACTTCGCACGGACCGCACCACGTCTCAAATGAGATGCAATTCTAAGGGTTTGCCTGACCGGCCGCTGCTGGCACGGGCGTTGCAGCCCCGATGGCGATCCTGCTTGGGATCGAATCAATCGGCCTGTCCGCGAGGATCGGCCCACAACACAGCGGGGATGCGTATGTCTGTTACACGGCGATTGATGCTGCGCGCGGCCGGCGCCCTGTTCGGCGCGGCCGTGGCCGGTACATCGTTCGGCGCGCAGGCGGCCGACGACACGATCAAGATCGGTATCCTTCACTCGCTCTCCGGCACCATGGCGATCAGCGAGACCACGCTGAAGGAC
>JAFAME010000058.1 GCA_019233695.1 Methylobacteriaceae bacterium | reverse complement strand
ATGAGTTCGGCGATGGGGCGCAGGCCGGTGGCCGCGGCGCCGATTGCGGCTCCCACGAAGGCCGACTCCGAGATCGGCGTGTCGAGGATTCTGTCGCGGCCGAACTTCGGCATCAGGCCTTTGGTGACGCCGAGCGGCCCGCCCCAGGCGTCCTGTTCGCCCGGCGCCCCAGCGCCTCCTGCCACATCCTCGCCCATCAGGATGACGCGGTGATCGCGCTCCATCTCCTGACGGATGGCTTCGTTGATCGCCTGGCGATAGCTTTTCTTCGGCATGGCAATACCCCTTGAAAATGGTTCGGATCAGCGCCGAGCCGGCCTTGACGCTGTGCCACGAGGCGCGCCGGGCAAGAGCGGATCTCAGTAGCGGTTGTAGACGTCCGTCAGAAGATCGGCCTCGGTCGGCATCGGCGCGGCCTTGGCTTGCGTCAATGTGCGCGCGACCGTCTGCTTCACCTCCCCGTCGACGGCGTCGAACTCGTCGGGTTTCAAAAGCGACGCCTCGATCACCCGATTGCGGAATTGCATCAGCGGATCCTTGGCCGCCTTGTAGCTGGCGACTTCGCCCGGACCGCGATAGGTCGTCGCGTCACCCTCGAAATGGCCGTAGTAGCGCAACAGCCGGGCATGGATAAGCGTCGGCCCGCCGCCCCCTCTGGCGCGCTCGACGGCCTCTCCTGCCACCTCGTAGACTGCGAAGAAATCCGAGCCGTCGACTTCGACGGCCGGGAGGCCGAAGCCCTGTCCCCGCTGAACTTGCGAGCCGCCGACCGAATACTTGGTTCCGGTCGACTCGGCATAGCCGTTGTCCTCGACGACAAAGATCGCCGGCAGGTTCCACACCTTGGCGAGATTGTAGGATTCGAGCGTCGTACCCTGGTTCGAGCCGCCGTCGCCGACGAAGGCGACGGCAACGCCGCCGGTCTTCAGGGTCTTGGCCGTCAGCGCTGCGCCACAGATCAGGGGTGGTCCGCCGCCGACGATGCCGTTGGCGCCGAGCATGCCTTTCGACAGATCGGCAATGTGCATCGACCCGCCCTTGCCGCCGCAGAGCCCTGCCCTGCGGCCGAAGATCTCATGCATCATGCCGTCGATGTCGCAGCCCTTGGCAATGCAATGACCGTGACCGCGATGCGTCGAGGCGATGGCATCACGCTCGTCGAGATGCGTGCACACGCCGACGCCGCACGCTTCTTCGCCGGCATAAAGATGCACGAAGCCGGGAATGGCGCCGGCGGAAAATTCCTCATGCACCGTCTCTTCGAAATCACGGATGAGGCGCATCTGCCGGTAGGCTTGCAGCAGCTGATCGCGCGAGAGCTGAAGACCGCTTGCCATAGTAACGCTCCCTAATGCCTCGTCGGTTTCGTTGGCTCGGATGCTAGCATGGAGGGCGGCGGGCGCAATGGGGAGAGCCATTCGCGACGAGGGTTCGCGAGCCGAACCGGGCGAGGGGCGCGAGCTGATCCGCGTCCTCGGGGCCACGGTCGTTGGTATGTCGCACAAGCCCGCTGTTCTGGCCTCTTGCGTTTCGATAGCTGCAGGAATTCGCAACTGCTAACGTCCGGTTGGTGTATACAATTGTTCCGATTCACAGAAAAGTAAGTCATTGCAGGTTCTTTGTCAGCCCAGCTTGGCGAGTCTTTTGCGATGAACCGCGTATTTCTTTGCCTGACCACAGAGCATGATCTTCGGCTGGTCGCGGTTGCCGGCGTCGTATGCCTGCTCTCGACCATTGTCGGCTACGATCTTCTCGCACGCGCCGTCGCCGAACGGCGGGCAATCCGGTTCTCCTGGCTCGCGGCCGCCGCCTTGGTGACCGGCGGGGGCGTCTGGGCGACGCACTTCATCGCTATGCTCGCCTACGATCCGGGCGTACCGCTCGGCTTTGCCGTCGCGACCACCTTGGGTTCCGGGGTCGGCGGCATCGTGCTTGCAGGCGTCGGCTTCGTGCTTATTGCCAGCGCGCCCAAGTCGCCCGTCGTACGAGTGCTGAGCGGGGCGGTGATCGGCGGTGGAGTTGCCATGCTCCACTACGTCGGCATGGCGGCAGTCGTCCTGCAGGGCACGATCGTCTGGGACGACGATCTCGTCGCCTCTTCCGTGATCGGCGGGTGCGCGCTCGCTGCCCTCTCGACTTGGCAGTTTACCGGCGGCGCCCGGATACGGCAGCGGCTTCTCGCCGCAGTTACGCTGACGCTGGCCGTCTGCTTCCACCATTTCGTCGGCATGGGAGCCGTCACGATCATCCAGGACGTCTCCCGTCCGGAGATCGCCTCGGCGCTGCCGAAGAGCGCCATCGTGATGGGCGTGACCGGCGCGATGCTTGCCGTGCTGGCGCTAGGTGCGATCAGCGGCACCTTCGACCGGACGCTCGCGAGCCGCTCGGCGCAGGAGGCGCAGCGGCTCAGCACGCTCGCCAATGTAGCCTTTGAAGGCATCGTCGTGTGCCGCGACGGCTGCGTGGTTCAGGCCAACCAGAGCTTTGCCAAGCTGGTGGGCCGGGAGGCCGACGATCTCGTCGGCCTCCCGCTTGCGCAATTCTTCGCTGAAGCGGACCGCTATTCGGTTGCCGCATTGATGGGCGGGGTGGGCAAGCGCGTCATTTCCGCGCGTGTCGAGACAGCATCTGCGGATCTGATCCCCGCCGAGATCCTGACGCGCGTCATCGAGGAAAGGGGCGGTCGCCAGATTGTGGTGGCGGTGCGGGACCTGCGCGAACGGCACCTCGCCGAAAACCGCATTCGCTTTCTCGCCCACCACGACACGCTGACCGGGCTTGCCAACCGCGCGCACTTCACCACCTGGTGCCGCACCGAGATGGACAATGCCGCGCGCGGCGGCATCAGCTTCGTCATGGTCATGCTCGATCTCGATGGCTTCAAGGTGGTCAACGACACCCGCGGCCACGCCGCCGGCGATCGCACCATCATCGAGATCGC
>JAFAME010000013.1 GCA_019233695.1 Methylobacteriaceae bacterium | reverse complement strand
ATGATGGCGACCCGGCCGCAGACGCTATACGGATTGGCGGATTCGCCGGTGTGCTTGGCCGCCTGGATGCTTGACCACGGCGACGGTTATGGCCAGCCGGCGGCGGCGATCATGTCGGCTGCGCTCGGGCGCACGATCAACGGACATCCCGCGGACGGCCTCACCCACGACGACGTTCTCGACGACATCACGCTCTACTGGCTGACCAACACGGCGATTTCTGCGGCCCGCTTCTATTGGGAAAGCAAGTTCAACCTTTATAACGCCGTGAACGTCTCCATCCCGGCCGCTGTGAGCGTCTTTCCTGGCGAGAACTATCAGGCGCCGCGGAGTTGGGCAGAACGGGCGTATCACAAGCTTATCTACTTCAACGAGGTTGAGAAAGGCGGGCACTATGCGGCCTGGGAGCAGCCAAAACTCTTTTCCGAAGAGGTTCGCGCCGGCTTGAGGCCGCTGCGCAAACCGATCTGAGCGAAGGAGCGGCCTGCCTCGGTTCTTGCCCCGGACCGAAGTGGCGGGTGCGCTTCACGCCTCTACCGAAGGAGATTCACCGATGCGCACAAGCATGACGCAGGACGTCGATCATTGTCGGCGCCGGTTCTTCGGCGCTGCCGCCATGACGCTCGTCGCCGCGCAGTTCGGCACGATCGAGGCGGCCGCGGCCCAATCGACGCCGGCAGGCGCATCGCCTCAGCCGGCAGCGAACACGTCGTTTGCCCCGCTGAAACAGATCGAGGCCGGTGTGCTGAGCGTCGGATATGCCGAAACCGGTCCGATCGACGGCCCGCCCGTGATCCTGCTGCACGGATGGCCCTACGACATCTACAGCTACGTCGACGTCGCGCCGGCTCTCGCATCAGCCGGTCACCGGGTGATCATCCCATATCTTCGCGGCTACGGCGCCACGCGCTTTCTCTCGGATGCCGCTGTGAGAAACGGCCAGCAATCCGTCGTCGCCGTGGACATCGTAGCGCTGATGGATGCTCTCAGGATCGAGACGGCGACGATCGCCGGCTTCGACTGGGGCGCGCGGACTGCCAACATCATCGCGGCGCTGTGGCCGCGCCGCTGCAGGGCGCTGGTGTCGGTGAGCGGCTATCTGATCGGCAATCAGGCAGCGGGCAGGCTGCCGCTGCCGCCGAAGGCCGAGCTGCAATGGTGGTATCAGTATTACTTCGCCACCGAGCGCGGCCGGGACGGCTATGCCAAATACCGGCGCGACTTTGCCAGGCTCATTTGGCAGCTCGCCTCGCCGAAGTGGGACTTCGATGACGCCACCTTCGAGCGCAGCGCAGCCGCATTCGACAATCCGGACCACGTCGCAATCGTCATCCACAACTACCGCTGGCGGCTCGGCCTTGCCGAGGGCGAGCCCAAATACGACGATCTGGAGAAGCGGCTCGCCGAGGGCCCGCCCATCACGGTACCGACGATCACGCTCGAGGGTGACGCCAACGGGGCCCCGCACCCGGATGCGAGCGCCTATGCCAAGAAGTTTTCGGGCAGATATTCGCACCGGGTGATCACGGGCGGCATCGGCCACAACCTGCCGCAGGAAGCGCCACAAGCTTTCGCGCAAGCCGTGATCGACGCCGCGGTGTGACCGGCGCGGCCAGGGACAGTCGGAAGAGCGGACAGCACGGATTGCCGAAGCCGTGCGCAAGGTGCGCCGGCGTCCGAGGCGGGGTGCTCGGGCCTGAGGACAGTCTTTGGCCCGATGAAGCGGTTCCACGCATTTCGCTCGCCGCCGGCGCCGCGATCGAAGATCCGCGCCGTCATGAACAGGCCTACTGTTTCAAGGCACGTGGGCCTGGCGGCCGCATCGGTCTTCTCTCGCATGGACTGGCGGGAAGTGTGTTCTCGCACATAGCGACACTTGCCGCCGTGACCAAGCTGACCCTCGGGACACGAGGGGATTGACCATGAAATATTTGTTGGCTGCGGCCGCGCTGCTCTTCACCGCAATGCCGAATGCGCAAGCCGACACCTACATCTATGCCCAGGTAAGGCACGCCGGTGACCGCCGCTTCACAGAGGCCGAGCGGGGCGCCGCGGTCGCGATGTACACCAAGGTCTGCGATCCGGCCGACGAGCGGGACTACGCTTCCCGGCAGTTCAATCGTTGCATGCTCAGCCATGGCTTGCGGCTGAGCCGTGTCGAGCGGCAAGCGGCCGATCCCGGACGATGCTCGGCCAAGGTCCTCGACATCGGCGATACCGGAGTTACCGAAAACGACAATCCAGTCGCCAAGTTGACTTTGAGGGTGACGCCGCCCGGCCGCGGCGGAGGGTTCGTCACGACGATCGAGGCGACCGTGTCACGGCTCAAGATTCCACGGGTCGGCGACACGCTCGCTGCCACCTGCGATCCGGCAAACCCCACGAGCGTGACACTCGATTGAGCCGATGCCGGCCATCCCGGCTCGGTTTGGCGAGATGCCGAAGCTGCCGTAGGAGGCCACGAGCCAGGCGCAGGGAAACGAAATCGAGCCCGCGCAATTCATATTTTCCGACCCCAAAGTCGAACCAGCGTCAACCACACGACAACTCCGCCGTTGCCAACAATATACTGACGGAGCCGCTCCGCCAGTGTTTCCGCTTGAACTTCCCTTGCTGTCGCAATTCCGTTCGCCTCCAAAAACGGCAGCACACTTTTTACAAGTCCGGCCAAGTGATCGTAACCACCCCAATCCGCTCCTCCGCCGATAAGTCGATCGGCCTCAAGATGAAGATCTGAAAATCCGGCTGCCAGATATAGGTTGCGCAGCTTGAGCCCTATCTCCAGATCGGCACCCGATTTGCGAAACGCTATCGAGATCCATTGCCATATTTGATCCAGAAGGGAAGAAGGAGGAGCGGCGTAAGGACTATGGGTGAAGTCCGGCTCCTGGAAGGCAGCTATTCCCCCAGCCCGCAGATGGTCCGCTACCGCCCTCATGGTTGAAGCAGGGTCGGGCATGTACATCAGGACGAAGCGGCCAACCACGGCGTCAAAATCGCGCGGCAGCGATAGTTCTCTGATGTCACCTCCTTCAAACGTTACGTTGTCGTATCCGGCGCTTTGGGCTCGCACGCGCGCGGTTTCGAGTATCGAGGAATTTTTATCGATGCCGACGACAGCGCCCTCCGGGCCAACGAGCCTGGCGAGGAGCAAAGCCACATCCCCCGCACCGCTCCCGAGGTCCAGTACTTTCATTCCTCGCCGGATACCTGCATCACGAAAGAGGCGCTCGGTTAAGGGACGAACGAATTCCGCCTGAGCCTGCAGCCGCTCGGTTTCTTCGCCGGTGCGGCCGAGGACGTACAGCGCCTTGGTTTCAGCTTTGCTGTCGCTGGTCACGCTCGTTTGATCTCTGTCGTGCGGCGCTATCCGGGTTCGGTCGGTCGGGCAGATCTGCACCCGCTCTTACTGGTGTTGGCCGGCGGACTTGAACGTTGATCTCAATTTGCCTCCCTGCTCGCAGGCCTTTTTGAACTCGGCCGGCTTTAAGGCAAGGACGGTCGTCGTATCGGCAACACCGCCGCCGGCGACCACGGCCGCCATCGCAGCAAGCATCGACTGTTCATCGGGCATATCCGCGATCACGAGCCAATCGTTCGCGCCAAACGTCATGTAAATGGAAAGAAGCTTTCCTCCCGCGCTCTCAAAGAGATGCCTCACTGCCTGCTCGCGATCTTCCGGAGCTGCGACCATTCCCTTGATCGCCTCATGCGTATAGCGGCCTTGGGAAATAAACGTGGGCATTTTCACCTCCCTATGCTTCTGGGGTGGCGAGTTTCTGCCAATCAAAAAAATTACACCTTCCGACACCCCTCACTTGCAGCTCAGTTCTATCTGAAACTTCGCATGGCGTCCAGGATACCCTTGGCTTGGGGCCTAGAATCAGGCGTCCTCAACTGGTGCATGGACGCCAGCATTGGCGGCAGGAGCTAGCAATTTGAAAATCAAACCAAATGAACCTACGCAGGCGCGTTCCTATCAGAGAAAAATCGCATTGCAGCCCCGACGCCAAGCGAAACAAAGGTGGCGAGCACGACAACTTGCACGACGAGGAACGGCGGCTCGGATTGCGTCGGCGCGAGCAGCTGAAGGAAAGGCAGCTTCTGGAACGCCTGCACGACCGCGACGAAGACGTTGAGATAGAGAGCCGCCACAGCACCTGAAATGTAGATCCAGCGCCAGAACTTTTCGAGGCGAAAGGCGTAGAGCGCGGCGATCGTGAATGCCAAGATCACCAACGATATCACACCGATCACATGCGGCGGCCCGAAGCTCGCCGAATGGAAGAAGAATCCGGTCACGCTCGTAAGCACTGTGCTGGCAAGAAAAAGCGCTGTCCAGACAATCGGACGTCTGTCGGTAAACATACAGAAGAGCAGGGCCTCGGGCCATGCGCCTAAATCGAATGCATTGAAGGCGTGGCCGAGCCAAACCTTGCGACGCGCAATCGGCGGCGCATTGGCAGAAGAGCCGAAGCCACGCGGGTGGACGCGATCCGCCAGCGGCTCGTCGAAGATTGAAGTCGAGGTCGCGCGGATTACAGGATGACGAACTACGGTGACGGGACCGCAAGCGGCCAAGATTTCGCGTCTGGTCAGCTCCTTAAGCTTTCCGATAGGCCAGTCCCCTTCCGCGAAGGCAAGGGTTCGGGAGCGGCCGTCCGCGGTCGAGTTTCCGGAAGCGTGTTACAGCCGGGGCCAAGCGGAAGCTGAACCATGACACTGTCAACCCAATGGCCAAATTTGAAGCCAACCGAGGGGAGGAGACCCACCTGGCGAAAGCCGCAGGCCGCGTGCAACCGCAACGAGGCCTCATTGGAACCGTCGATATAGCCGATCATCTGCCGATACCCGGCCTGCGTGCAGGCGTCGATCAGGGCCGGCAGCAAAACGCGGCCGATGCCGGCGTGCAAATGCTCGTGGTGTACGTAGATTGAATGCTTGACGGTATAGCGATAGGCCGGTCGCTTGCGGAAAAACACCGCGTACGCATAACCAACCACAGCGCCGTCAAGGTCGGCAACGAGGTGCGGCAAGCGATGCTTGTGCATGTTTTTGCGCCGCCTTTTCATGTCTTCGGCATCGAATGGTTCAGCTTCATAGGCGCCCAGGTCGCCGATCCCCCGCTGGATATGGTAGCTATAGATGGAGAGCATCGCCGGGACGTCAGCATCGTTCGAGGCGCGGATAATGATCTTGACTGATGGGTCCACGTCTCGCACCTACTCTCGCGCCACATAAGTATACAAACGAACCTTGCCGTCCGGCTCCACCTCGCGGAAGAGCCCCTGGATCTCGGCCTCGAACCCCGGGAAAAGATTGGCGCTACGCTCGAATGCTTTCACATATTCGAGCATGGGCCGCGCGCGAGCGCCGAGTCGCTCACCCGGCACGATTGTGGCGATGCCCGGCGGATAGACGACCCACAGCGTCGTCGCAACACGGCCTTCGACGCGGTCGATCGGCAGGTACTCGACCTTGTTGCGTACCAGCTGGCGGGCCGCCTCGTGCGGCGCGAGCACCATCTCAGGCAGGTGTTCGAGCGCAAATTGTGCGCGCTGAAGTGCGCTGATATCGGCTTCGCGATAGAAGCTGTGCATCTCCGTGCAGAGGTCGCGTAGCCGCACGCCGCGATAGCGGGCAGGGCGGTGGCGGACGAAGTCTGGCATCGCATCTTCGAGTCTGGCGTTGTCGTCGTATTGCCGCTTGAAGGCAACAAGCGCGCTCAACAGCGTGCCGGCCTTGCTTGATTCCACGCCGGGCGTAAGCAGGAAGAGCAGCGAATTCAGGTCGTTCTTTTCCGGCACGACGCGGTTCTCGCGCAGGTATTGTGCCACCAGCGGGGCCGGAATGCCGGTATCCTCGTAGTCCCCCGTGCGGCGGTCGAACCCAGGCGTCAGCAGTGTCAGCTTGTTCGGGTCGACCATGGCGTAGCCGTCGGCGACATGGGTAAAGCCATGCCACGTCGCGACCGGCGAAAGCTCCCAATAGCGTACGTCGCTGGCGAGGTCGCCGGTCGCTACGCTCTCCCAGGCGACTTCCCTCGATGTCTCGTTCGGGCCCGAGGCCGGCAGCGTGACCCTTTCAGGCACGAAAGGATCGAAGAACCAGCGGCGCTCTGGAGCCTCCTCTTTCTCTTCGAATTCGCGCCGGATCGTTCGGATTTTCTTGCGCAATTCGATGCCGAGGCGGATCGTGTCGTCCCACAAGATCTCGCCAAAGCGACCCTTCATCATCTGAGCGCCGACGTCGAGCGAAGCGAACAAGGGATAGAAGGGTGACGTCGAAGAGTACTGCAGGAAGCTTTCGTTGAAGCGGCGGTGCTCGACGCGGCGCGGGTCGCCACGGATATGGTGGTCCTTCACATGGATCTGCGAGGCCTGGGAGAAGCTCGCGAGCTGCTTGTGGGTCGATTGCGTGGCAATGATACCGGGCGCCGTTCCACTCAAATTCTCTAGGCCCATCGCGAAGCGGCCGCCAAACAACGGATGGAATTTCATGAACCCCGCCCAGGCCTCATCGAAGAGAATGTAGTCGCAGAGGTGGCCGATCCGCTCCAGGATCATTTCGGCGCTGTAGATCGTGCCGTCATATGTGCATTGCTCGATGACAGCGACGCGGAACGGCCGTTCGCGCCGCCAAGCCTCCTTGTCGACTACCAGCGGATTACGGCGGATCTTTTCGCGGATCGCCGCCTCATCCCACGCTTCGCAATGGATCGGCCCGATCAGACCATGGGCGTTGCGGTCGGTCTCAAGGAAAATCGGAATGCCGCCGGCGATGAGCAATGCGCCATGATGCGCCGCTTTGTGGTTGTTGCGATCAAAAAGCACCAGGTCGCCCTCAGCCACAAGGGCCGAGAGCACGATCTTGTTGGAAGCCGAAGTGCCGTTGAGGACGAAATAAGTCTTTTCGGCGCCGAAGATGGCGGCCGCCTCCTTCTGTGCCTGCAAGGCCGGGCCTTCATGCACCAGGAGATCGCCCAGTTCCAAGACGGAATTGTCGAGATCGTCCCGGAAAACCGCCTCGCCGAGGTGCTCCACGAAAATCCGCCCGATCGGGCTGCGGTTGTAAAAGATGCCGCCGTTATGGCCCGGGCAAGTCCACATCTGGTTGCCCCGTTCGGAATAATCGACAAGGGCACCAAAGAAAGGCGTCTTCAGTGTCTCGGCATATTGCTTTAGTCGGCTGACCAGATTTTTAGCGATGAATTCGGGTGTCTCCTCCGCGAGGAAGACATAGCCGTCGATGAAATCGAGAACCTCGACCGGAATGTCCTCCAGGCGCTTGCGCCGAACCAGCACAACGACCGGCATTTCGAGGCCGCGCCCTCGCATCAGGTTGATGAGCGCCACAGTCTTGCCGTCAAGTCCGCGCTTTCCCCAATCAACAAGAATGCAGCCGATGGCAGCGTCCGTCTGCACGGCGATTTCCGCGTCCTCGATGCGGCGCGCCCGCACCACTTGAAAGCCAAGCCTTTCGACCTCGTTCACGATTGCCTGCACGCGCAAACCCTCAAGATCATGCGCTTCGAAGACGGGGGCACAAACCAGCAAGTTGAATCGACGAAAGAAATCCATCCGCGAAGCTCCCATGGTCACCGCGCCTCGGAGGGGCGACCTTCCAGCCATCCATCGATCGGGGCATAGTCGGTGAAGACGAGCCGGAACGATGGATGAGCTTACGCGGTCGCGACTACACGTCGATGTCAACCGACTGCCGGGGTGTACGAACCGCCGCACGGAGGCCGGCGGGCGGAAAAGGAATTTGTGCGGAGGAGAGTAGGCCGCTCAGCGCAGTGACCCGCGCCGGAGAGCGAGGCGCCGGCGGAATGCGCCGCAAATCGTCCCCGCTACACGGGACGAACGTGGCCCAGCAGCGTGACTAGTATCCATAGAGCCGGGCGGGATTGTCGACTAAAATCTTGCGGCGGGTGTCCGCATCTGGAACCCAGACTGACAATAAGTTCAGGAGGTGTCCAGGATCCACTGGGAGGTTGGGCGCGAGATCGGTTTTTGCGCGCCCGGCAACGCTGCCCGAAACATGCGGCCAACCCGAGCCCCAAAGCACTCGGTCCGTGTTGGCTTCCAAAATCGCGCGGATCACCGGCACAAGATCCTGGTAGTCGGGGGGCTGCTTGGAAAGCCGATATGCTTCGGCGAATTTAATGTAGGCGCGACCTGATCTAAGCAATGAAAGTATGGCGTCAAAGCCGGGTTGCTCTACGCCGCCTTCAACCCACCCGAAATAATCGAGAACAATTGGCACAGGGGAGGCGGCCAGTTGCGGCAACAGGGCACCGATCACATCCGGCGGGGTGGAGATCTGGAGGTGCCACGACCGTGGCTTGGCGAGATCAATGGCATTTTCCAAATGTCTTACTGCGTGCGCCGGATCGAAGGGGCCATCCCCAGTGAGGAATAGCCGAACGCCGGCGACACCACTGTCCCTGAGAGAATCGAGGAACTCTGAAGGCATGGTCTGTTCGACGAATGCAATGCCGCGCGCCCGCTCCCGGCCAAGCAGCCTGATGGCCGCCAAAGTCGCTGCATTGTCATCGTAGATGGTAGGTGTAACAATGACCACACGATCCAAATTCAGGAATTTCAGAACCTGAAGCAGTTCGTCGGCCGTTGCGGCAGGAGGGGTGTAGTCCCGGTGCGGGGACATTGGGAACTTGCGCGGATCACCGATGACGTGGACATGCGCGTCACAGGCCCCGCGTGGGACCTCGAAGGTAGCGGTTGTCTGTGGCCGCGGCCCCGCGGCGATTGTTCGACCTGCCCCCGCCGCGACAACGCACAAAGCGCTCGCTTGCGCAAGCACAGAGCGGCGAGTAAGCATGGGTCCCTCTTCGAAGATGATTCACCAAGGTCCCGAAGCATTGTAGTCGACGATGTCTAAATAACTGAGCGTTTTCCGGAGCTTCGGAAAGCTATTTTGGCGTACTCCCGACGCCTGTTCGCCCGAGCCGCCCGCGCGTGTAAACTCAACAATGCCGGCTTCGTAGCTTCCTGCGAAGAGTCCGTGCACAGAGACACGCGGAATCCGAAAGCGCCGCTCGCCGCTCTCGCCAGATAGATCAATTCATCAGGACTTGGGACCTGCTCATGCAATCCACCCGGGAGCAGATAAACAGTTTAACGGGCCTCAGAGGCGTCGCCGCGGCATGGGTCATGTTGATGCACTTTCGCGAGATCACTCCGACCCGGGTGTGGAAATTTCCCATACTTGACACACTGATCGCCAACGGCGCCTACGGCGTAGATGTTTTCTTCGTCCTAAGCGGTTTTATCATGTGTCATGTTTACGCAAGTTCCTTTGGCAGTGGCCTGCCCTCGGGTCAAATTCGACAATTCATGTTGTACCGCTTCGCGCGTCTCTACCCGGTTCATATAGTCACGTTCGCTTTAATGCTGGTGCTTCTTACCGCGAAGTTGATGACGTCGGGGGCCAACGGTATTCCGGAACGGTACGATCCAAGTACCATTGTAATGACCATGCTCATGATGCACGCTTGGATTCCCGGCATGCAAACACCGAACATGCCAGCGTGGTCAATATCCGCGGAATGGTTTGCATATATGCTATTTCCGGCACTCTGCTTTTTTCTTTCACACGGGAGGTGGACGGCATTGCTGTACGTTGCAATTGGGTTGGGTCTCGCGTGTTTGGACACGATTGATCACTATCCTTTGCTTCAGGTGCTGTCAGGGTTCCTTATTGGCATGGCGGCATATCGGATCATGTCAGCGGGCCTTTGGATCAAGAATAACCGCTTTGGCGGATTTTGCGTGGTTGCGGCGATAGCGTACTGGGCACAAGCACCCGCTCCACGGGTTGAAATTGGACTCTTGCTCTTCGCCGTATTGATCCTGAGCCTCGCGGACCCCAGGGATTGGCTCAGCCGCTTTCTAAGCCTGGGAGCAATCGTCTACCTCGGTGAGATTTCCTACTCGCTCTATATGGTTCACTGGCCGGTACGCGTCATCGTCAGGAATGCTTTCCGGACGCTTCATTTGTTGGACAATCTGCCGTCGCCGCTAGTGGTTCTTACTTTTGTGATCGTCACGCTGGCAGCCGCAATGGCGAGCTATCACCTCGTGGAGCTGCCCGGTCGGACGTTGCTTCGTCGGGCGCTGACACGCTTTCAGGGAACGGCCAGAGTTTCAACGGCGACCGCCGGATCTCAATGAATTGAGTGGACGGCAGATCAAGCAGGACGCGATCCACCGAGTGGGCCTATCGCGTCAAAATTGCGCTTCCCCTGTTTGACACTTGCGGCAAAGGTACGAACCTTGTCGACAGCCTGGTCGCTGTGATCAGGGTTTGTTGCGTGGTCGCCCTCACAACGGAACCGCGGGCGTTAGCGCGAAGGGCGAGGAGATAGCCGAACACGAAGGCGTGGCCGACCGCCGAGATCGGGCTCTCCAAAGCCGAGTTCACGAAGCAGCCGATGAACGTCATGCTGAAAAGCATCGCGGCGTGGTTTCGGACGTTTCGTGGAAGATTGCGAGGAGGAAAACCTACGAAAAAGGCCCCGACGAACAACAGGAAGCCCGGCATGCCGGTTCGCATGAGAGCCTCCGCAAAGGAATTTTCGACACCTGTCGAAAGCGCCTCGAGCATGCGTTCCGGCGTCATCGACATGGGATCGGGCAGGAACGTGAAGGCTGGCATGTTGGCAAATTCATACCGCCATCTG
The DNA here is from genome assembly GCA_019233695.1 of Methylobacteriaceae bacterium. Taxonomy (GTDB): domain Bacteria; phylum Pseudomonadota; class Alphaproteobacteria; order Rhizobiales; family Beijerinckiaceae; genus JAFAME01. The sequence goes on along the minus strand of JAFAME010000013.1, from coordinate 39 downwards.
ACCGATTCCTTTCCGTAGCCGACCCCAATTCCGTTGGTG
>JAFAME010000407.1 GCA_019233695.1 Methylobacteriaceae bacterium | reverse complement strand
GACAGGATGGGACGCTTCACACCGCTCCGTGACGGTCGCGGAGGTTTTCGCGCCGATCGCCGAAGTCGAGGACCCGCCGATGAACCGCATCGCTGAACTTGCCGCCCTCGGACAAAGCTGCTGGATCGACAGTTTGAGCCGCCACATGATCAGGGACGGCGAACTCGCCCGGCGCGTCGCGGACGAGGGATTGACCGGGGTCACGTCCAACCCGGAAATCTTCGAAAAATCTCTCGCGGCCGGCGCCGACTACGACGCCGGCATCGCCCGCGAGGCTGCGGCCGGCCGGACGCCCGCCGAAATCTACGAACGACTTGCGACCGACGACATCCGCGAGGCCTGTGACATCCTGCGGCCCGTCTACGATCGCACCGCCGGCATAGACGGCTACGTGAGCCTGGAGGTGTCCCCGCACCTCGCCCATGCGACGCAAGACTCGATCGAGGAGGCCAAGCGGCTCTGGGCGCGCGTCGAGCGCCCGAACCTCTTCATCAAGATTCCGGGCACGGCCGAAGGCGTGCCGGCGATCGAAGAGCTGCTGTTTGAAGGAATCAACGTCAACATCACCCTGCTGTTTTCGATAGCGAGCTATGAAGCGGTCGCCGAGGCCCATCTGCGTGCCCTGGAGCGCCGGGTGGCGACCGGTCGGCCGATCGAAGGGATCGCTTCGGTCGCAAGCTTCTTCCTGAGCCGCATCGACGTGCTCGTCGATCGGGTTCTAGAGCATCGCATCGTGCCCGGCTCGCGCGGGCGCGACGGGCAACCGGCGCAGCAGCTTCTCGGCAAGGCGGCGGTCGCCAATGCCAAGCTCGCCTACCAGGGCTTCAAACAGCGCGTCGCAGGCGATCGCTGGAAGGGGCTTACCGCGAGAGGTGCCCGGCCACAGCGGATGTTGTGGGCAAGCACCAGCACGAAGAACCCGAAATATCCCGACCTCATGTATGTCGAGCCGCTGATCGGACCGCTCACCATCAATACGATGCCGCCCAAGACCATCGCTGCGCTCCTCGATCACGGCGTCGTCAAGCCGACGCTGGACGATGGGATCGAAGAGGCGCGCCGCGTCATGACCGAACTCGCCCGGCTCGGCATCGATTTCGACCGGGTGACCGGTGAGCTCGAAGACAAGGGCGTGGAGAAGTTCAACACCCCCTTCGACGCGCTGATGCGAAGTCTTTCCGCCAAGGTCGACCGCGTGCATCGCGTCGGCGACCTCGAACCGCTGCGTGCGACCGCCCGCAGGCTCCGCCGCCTCGTGATCCGCATGACGACCGAGGCGGGATCCGGGCATCCGACCTCATGCATGTCGTGCGCCGACATCATCTCGGCGCTGTTCTTCCGCACGATGCGCTGGGACCCCGCCGATCCCTCGGCGCGGAATGTCGACAGCTTCATCCTCTCCAAGGGCCACGCCGCGCCGATCCTCTGGGCGGCACTGCATGAGGCGGGCGCCATTTCGGAAGACCCGTTGTCGCTGCGCCGGATGGACAGTTCCCCTCGAAGGCCATCCGACCCCGAACAATCCTTGGGTGAAGGTGGCGACCGGCTCGCTCGGACAGGGGCTTCCCGCCGCCAACGGCATGGCCCTTGCCAATCGCCTCGACGGAATAGATGCCCGGATCTATTGCCTGCTCGGCGACGGCGAGTGCTCGGAGGGCTCGGTCTGGGAGGCAGCGCAATTTGCCGCCCTCAATCACCTGGCGAACCTCGTCGCGATCGTCGACGTCAACGGCCTCGGCCAGAGCGAGGACGCGCCCTACCATCACGATACGAGCGTCTTTGCGCGCCGCTTTGCCGCCTTCGGCTGGCGTACGTTCGAGATCGACGGTCACGATATGGCAGCCGTCGTCGACACCCTCGATCAGGCGGGATCGGAGGGCCCCACCGCCATCATCGCGCGAACCGTGAAGGGCAAGGGCGTTTCCTTTCTCGAAGGCGCCAGCGGCTGGCACGGCAAGGCACTGAGCCGCGAGGAAATGCAGAAAGCGCTTGCCGAGCTTGGCGAAGCCGCCGCCGGGGCCAGGGTCGAACCGCGTCGGATCGGGCAATTCCGGCCGCACCGAAGCAAGCCCCCTGCCCGGCTGCAGGTTGACTATGAGGCCGGCAAGGAGGTTGCCACGCGTGAGGCCTTCGGCAACGCGCTGGCAAAGCTCGGAGCGATGGACCCGGAGGTCGTCGCGCTCGACGGCGACGTGAAGAACTCCACGGGAACCGAGGAATTCGCCAAGCGCTGCCCTGAGCGGTTCTTCGAGTGCTTCATCGCCGAGCAGAACATGGTCGGGACGACGCTCGGCCTCGCCGCGTGCGGCAAGGTCGCCTTCGTGACGACCTTCGCCTGCTTCCTGACGCGCGCCTACGACTTCATCCGCATGGCGATGTACAGCCGTCCGGCGCACCTGATCCTGTGCCGCAGCCATGCCGGGATCTCGATCGGCGAGGACGGCCCGTCTCAGATGGGGCTTGAGGACATCGCCATGATGCGCGCGCTCATCGACAGCACCGTGCTCTATCCCTGCGACGCGGTCAGCGCCGAGCGGCTGACGGAGGCGGCCGCGCGGGCGCAGGGGATCGTCTACATCCGGACCACGCGGCCGAAGACGCCGGTGATCTATGCGAACGACGCCGAGTTTCCGATCGGCGGCAGCAAGGTTCTGCGCAAGTCATCGAAGGACAGGGTGGCGATTGTCGCCGCCGGAATCACCCTGCATGAGGCGCTTGCGGCCTATGACGATTTGCAGCGGAAGGGAATCGAGGCTCGAGTGATCGATGCCTATTCGGTAAAGCCGCTCGATGAGAAGACGCTGGCGACCGCCGCCAGGGAAACGGCCGGGGTCGTTGTCGTCGAGGATCACGCCGTCGACGGCGGTCTGGGCGAGGCAGTGGCCGGAGCCATCGGCCCGCTCGCGCCGGTGCACCGGCTCGGCGTCGCCACCCTGCCGCGCTCGGGCACGAAGGACCAGCTTCTCGACCGCTACGGCATCTCCCGACGTGCCATCGAGGCGACTGCGGCGAAGCTTGCGGCGTAACCTCGGTGCGGCGGGGTCGTCCGCAGCGGGTCGGAGCGCCGACCCGAACCCGCAAAAAAAGGACCCGCGGCGCCGAGGCGGCGCATCGCGGGCCAGGAAGGTCGCGAGGGAGGAAGCGCGACGAGCAGACCCTACCAGCGCCAGGGGCCGGAAGCGGTGCCGGATCGCACATCCCGTAGGGCCTGACGGATGCCTCGCCCTACGGCGGTCCTGCCCCGGGCAAGCGGGATGGAGGCAGTCCTCTTTCCCACCGGGTGCCGGCGAACAGGCGATAGAAGGCGCCGGCCGCGAACCCGGCGCCGATGTCGAATGTCCAGCCATGCGGCGGCGCGCCGAATCCGAGGAACTGGACGGCGCCGGCGAAGAGTCCGGCCGCGCAGGCACCGCCCAGCGCATAGTCCAGGAAGCCGGTGCGCCCGATCGGTTGCAGCATGGTGTGGACGATGTAGACCGAAAACGCGCTCGCCCGGGCGCCGGTCCACAAACTCCCCAGAATGATCAGGACCATAGTCGGGATCGGCTGGCCGTTGACGCTGATCGATCCGACCTGCTCGCTGAGCGCGGCACTCTGCTCGATGCCGAGAGCGGCAGACGCGAAGCTCACGACGAGCCCCGCAAGGATGCACGCCCGAATGGAGTTCGGCACGGTCGCCGTCCCGCTTGCCTCGACCCCCGCTTCGCGTTCGGCCTCGACAAACGACAAGGCGGCCATCGAAAGGGGCGCCTCCGCCGGTGGCAGGGGCCGGGCCGGAATGTCCGCCTGGACGGGCCGGCGCTTGCCGAAGACCGGGGGAGGAGTCTGGTCCATGCCCCGATATCGCCCAGCTGGCTTAAGATGACGTGAAGCGCCAAGCTTCAGATCGAGGAATTCGAGAAGTTGGGCTTGTCATTGTGGAAGCGCGAAGCGCTATCCGGCAGTTGGACACAAGCTTCTGAAAAAGGGGCATGCTCCCGCATCCCGGCTCTGCGCACCGTCTTGCGGTGCTTCGGCCGGGATGACACTGCGGAGAGGTGCTCCGACTATACCGTCATATTGCAAGCTTGATCTCGGCATTTTTGCTTCAATGGATTTTCAACCTGAGAGGAACCTTCCAAAGTCAAGCGTGTTGCTTGCGTGACCCTGAGCGTCTCACCCGCCTTGAGCTTCGACAAGGCAGGTTGGAGCCGAAGACGCAAGCAGCTGCTTTGGAGAATGCGATGAAATCTCATGATATCGATGCGTCCCGCCGGCACGTCGTCGGCGGAATTTCGGCTGGGCTCGTTGCTCTCGGCACTCCGGCATTCGCGCAAACGGCTGGAGCCGCGCAAGCCACCAAGACGGCAGTCGTGGCAGAGCAGAATCCCGTGACCGAATATCCGCGCCCGCCGTTTCCACCCCAGCAGCAGGAACCGCCCGGCCTCGCCGGCAAGATGTCGCCGCGGCCGGACCATGGCGAGACGAGCTACAAAGGCTCGGATCGGCTGCTCGGGCGCAAGGCGCTGATCACGGGGGGCGATTCAGGCATCGGCCGCGCGGCAGCCATCGCGTTTGCCCGCGAAGGAGCTGATGTGGCTTTCGGCTACCTGCCGGTCGAGGAGCCGGATGCCAAGGAGGTGGTGGATTTGATCCGCGCCGCCGGGCGCAAGGCCGTACCGCTTCCAGGCGACATCCGGGATGAGGCCTTCTGCAACAAGCTCGTGGCCGACGCCGTACGCGATCTTGGCGGCCTCGATATACTCGTCAACAACGCGGCCAGGCAGCACGCCGTCGATTCGATCACTGACATTTCGACCGAGCAATTCGATGCAACCTTCAAGACCAACGTCTATGCGATGTTCTGGATCACCAAGGCGGCAATGCAGCATCTGAAACCGGGCGCGACGATCATCAACACCGCCTCAGTCAATGCCTACGAACCCTCAGAGAACATCATCGACTACGCCGCGACCAAGGGCGCGATCATGATCTTCAGCAAAGGCCTGGCCAAGCAGCTCGCCAAGAAAGGCATTCGGGTCAACGCGGTCGCACCCGGTCCGATCTGGACGCCGCTGCAGCCGAGCGGCGGACAACCTCCCGAGAAGCTGCCCAATTTCGGCGCCGACACTCCGATGGGCCGCCCGGGGCAGCCGGCGGAACTCGCGCCGATCTACGTCCTGCTCGCCTCACCGGAGTCGAGCTACGCAACCGGCCAAGTCTACGCAGCGGTAGGCGGACGGGGCGGCCCGTAGTCGCGCAGCGGCGCGGACGGAAATTGTGGGAAAGAAGGAGGTCTCCGCAGGAGCCTGTTCAGAGACCTCGAGATCCGAGTTTCAGGCGGCCGGCGCCTCGGCCTTTCTTTTCGCAGCCTGGAGCGGCCGGGCTAGGGCACGTCTCTCGCCGGCGTCGGGTCGACGTTACCAGCCCGGCCCGTGAACGCCGGTCAAGCCGGATTCGGGTTGGATCCCGGAGGTCGCAGCCGGAGCCGGGGCGGGGCGAACGCGGGCCGGGGCGACGTATGCGGCAGGCGGCGGTCCGCCGGCATAATAGCCCTGCAATCCCATGTCAGGTCCGCAGTTGCCGGCAACCCAACAATAGGCTCGATGCGACGTGGCCGATCCGGGCGTCCCGGAGAGTGCCACCGCACCGACAGCGGTCAAGCCCACAAGGGCGATCTTGCTAAGCCAATTCACCATATCGTCCTCCGCGATGGCGCTCCGCCAGGGATGGCCATCTCGCAGTTGCTCGCTCCCCATCAGGCACATTGGCTGGTCGCCATCAATTCCCAGTGTCTCACGGATTTTTGATCGGCGGTCACGATCCGCGCTGATGCGACAGGACTTAATAAATTTTAAGCAAATCAGTGCCTGAGCGGTACAAATGGCCATCCAATCAGTACAGGCTGGAATGTGTACTGATAAGGCTCGCGACTGCCAGCTCGAACGACACATCGGTCGTCCGGACCGCGCCATCTTCTCGCTTCATGCCACTTCGCCCGTCCGTCTCTCCGTGACATGGGTGTTCAAGCTCGGGTCGGCGAAGCGGAAACGATTGCGCCCCTCGCGTTTGGCCTGATAGAGGGCGGCGTCGGCGAGAGACAGGAGCCCGCTCGGCTCCAAGCCGCCGAGAGGTGCCAATGACACCCCGATCGATGCGCTTGTCCGGAGTGGGCGGCCATCGATGTTGTATCCGGCGGAGAGTTGCGAGATCAGCCGCGTGGCGACCCAAGCGGCCTCGCCGATCTGATCGAGAGGCGCAAGGAGCACGGCGAACTCATCGCCTCCCAACCGCGCCGCGGTGTCGCTCGGGCGCAGGCAAGAGAGAAGTCGCCCGGCAACGGACCTCAGCAGGGCGTCGCCCATGCCGTGTCCCCAGCTGTCATTGACTGCCTTGAAGCCGTCGAGATCGACAAGAAGCACGGCAAGGAGTTCGCTGGTGCCGGGCAGACGGGCAAGCGCGCTCTCGAGCCGATCCCGAAAGAGATACCGGTTCGGCAGCTCGGTGAGCGCGTCATGGTGGGCCATGAACGCGATCTTCGCCTCGGTGGCACGCTGCTCCGTCACGTCCTCGGCGATACCGAGGACGTAGCGGGGTGCCCCGCCGGCCTCGTCGGAAAAGCCGACCTTGCGGGTTCGGATGAGCCGCTCGGTGCCGTCCGGCCGCTTCAGCATGACGTCATCGACCGTGCCGATCGAGCCAAGCTGCAGTGCCGCCTGATCGGACTTCTCGATGCGTTCGACTGCCGGCCCCTGGGCGAAATCGCGGGCTGTCGCGCCGAGCACCTTCGCGCACGGATGGCCATACAATGCTTCGCTGGCCCTGTTGGAGAGAATGTATCGGCCTTTGTCCCACATGTCCTTGACGAACACGGCCGTCGGAATCTGGTCGAGCACGGTCCGCAGGAACTCGCGCGACCGGCGCACCTCGGCCTCCATCCGCAACTGGTCGGTGATATCGAAGACGGTGGCGAGCAGCGTGGAGCGGTCTTCATATTCTATCATGCGACCGCTGACTCGCACGGTGCGCTCTTCGCCCGATGCGGTTCGATGAACCCTTGAGGCAGCCGCGGCATCGGGCTCGTGCAGCCAGTCGACCGTCTGCGCCACCTCGCAGTCGACCTGTTCAGGCTGAATATCGGCGAGCGACAGGCCCAGGAACGCCGGCCGCGAGTAGCCGTAAAAACGAACCGCGGCGTCGTTGACGGTCACGATCTGCAAGGTCTGCCCGTCGACGAGAAGCATCGGCATGGGATTGCCGTCGAACAGCACGCGGAAGGAGCGTTCCCGTTCCACGAGCTCGGTGATGTCGGCCCTGATGCCGATCCGGCCCCCATGCGGCAGCCGGCGATCCTGCACACGAACCCAGCGCCCGTCCGCCAGTTGGTGATCGTGCGCCCCCTCGGCCATCCGGAACCGAGCAAGACGGTCGGCCAGCCATTCCTCTTCGCGGCCAATGGCGGCAGTTACCCGACCGAGCGCAAGCGAATGCCTGAGATGCTCTTCAAAACCCAGTCCGGCCTGGAGTTCGATACCGTCGCCACCATAGATCTCGGCGAACCGGGAATTCCAGAGAATGAAGCGATCCTGCTCGTCGAAAACAGCCACCGCTTCCGGAAGGGCTTCGATGGCATCGCGCAGGTGAACGTAGTCTTGGCGATCGTCCCGAGCGCGCATCGTCGAACTCAAGTCCCTTATTGCAAAGTCGCACCCATGACCTGCGGGGCGCATTTTCTGGACGCCAGACATGCCGATCGGGCGCAGCGTCGCGCCAAAGCCCTAGGAAAGCGTTAGGAGATCAATCGATTTTAATCGAAGCGGGACGAAATCATGCGGATTTCTGAGGCCCGTGAACGCACCTGTTCAGCCGCCCAACGTGGCTGCGACGTACGCCTGTTGTGGAAAGGTGAACGTGCCGCCTTCCAGCATTGCGGATGTCGACAAAGCCGTAGTCTTGGACGCGACCGACAATATGATCTCTTGGCGCTCGGATGCGGTCCGATCCTTCAGCAACGAGGCCATCGGCGTCGCGAGGAGCCGAAACTGCACGTAGTCGAGCACCGAGGGAAAAACGATCGTTTGTTCGACCGTCTGCACGTCAACAGCATTGAAGCCAGCAGCCCGCAACAACGTCTCGAGTTGCGCTGCCGCTGTGAACCTGTGCTCCCCTCTCTTGATCCGGGAAGCATCCCTTCCCAGCACGGCATCCAGGGCGAGGACGAATGCATTCGCTCCTGGCGTGCGCTCGATTTCACTATAGACGCTCAGTCCAGCTCGTCCCGAGCGCTTGAGAACGCGGCGCATTTCATCAAGAGCCCTTGTCTGGTCTGGAAAAAATTGCAATCCCAATTGACAAAGAACGACATCAAAGCTGTCGGATGTGAATGGCAGATCGAGAGCGCTCCCCCCCATCCAGTTGATCGGCACGCCCTCGGTCGGAACGCTTCGCGCAACGGCCAGCATCCCGCTGTTCAAGTCGAGGCCTATGACCTTACCTCGACCCATTCTCCCTGCCGCCAGACGTGCCACGATGCCGGTACCGCAAGCGATGTCCAAAACCGCTTCTCCCTCGCGGGGTTGTGCGCGGTCCAGGAGATCTTCTGCCCACTTCGCGGTGATGGCGGGCACGAGGTACCGCTCGTAGAGTTCCGCTCCCGTGCCCTCCAACTGCCAATGCCCGTCGCTCACGGCGCACCCCGGCTCAATCTGGCAGATGGTAGAGTGAACCCGAGCGGGATGTCTCCTATCAATCAGGTTCACCGCGCGGATCGCATGCTGGGCACGGCTCATGCTGGCGAATTCGACCCGGCGGCAAGCGCGGCCCACCCTCTGGTCACGTACTAGCGAAATGCAATTGCATCGGAAGGTGGCGCCCGGCCGAGCACCCGCTCTTGGCGGAATGGCGCGCTCGGAGAGGTTCGAACTCCCGACCCCCAGATTCGAAGTCTGGTGCTCTGTCCAGCTGAGCTACGAGCGCCCTGTTCCATCACGGCGGCTCAGTTTCGACCGCCACGCAGACGCGGCCAACGATAGCCGCCGCCAATTGAGACGGACTTATAGTGCATAGGCGCGGACATTGAACAGGGGAAGCGCAGCCAAAATATGCGAACTCGCAGCCGCGCCTCGGGGGCGACTGACATTGTCCGGGCTTGGGCAGCCTTGGTGGCAAGCTTCGGCGCTGTCAACCTCTTGAGGGAACGCCGGTCGCAAGGCGCTCTTCCTGCGTCGTCACCACCAGGCGCTGGCCCTCGATCGGATCGGATTGCCAATGGCATTGCAGGCCGGGCGCGGGAGCGAGGCTTATTCCGGCGATCGCAAAGCCCTCGGTCACTAACTGCAGTGCTGCTCGAAGCAGGCCGCGCGTTCTCATGAACTCTCCCCTCGCCCCGTCTCTGGGACGCAATTCTTAGAGCCGGGCTGAACGAAGGATGTGAGAAAGCACACTTGGCACTGCACTCGCCGCGATGGACTGAGGCAGCTAGAAGCGAGAGACGGTGATGGCGACGGCGCGAAGCGCATTTTGGGAAACGGACGGGTGGTGCGCACCGTGTCGCGATGCCCGGCCGCAATCAGGCAAAGCCCGCTTCCTCAAGAGGCGTGGGGCTAGCACGACGCCCCCGCAGCGTGGCCGTTTCCACCGGCAAGGAGGACTACATGTCACGCCAATCAAGCGGCGGCGGGCGCGCTTCGTAAATTAAGACTTTATTGACCACCAGATTATGTTGTCAGATCAAAGCTGAACTAGCTTCAGTTTTACAAGTCCCATTAACTCTTTCTACGCTATGCCAAGGCTGCCGCGCCAGGAACTTCATGCAGGTGGCGCCTTCGCCCCTGGCGCGCTCGTTCACGTCATTTCATTGATGAGGAAGACCATGAAGAACTGGCTAGCAATCAGTGCAGTTGCCTTCCTGATGAGCGCGCCGGCGGCGCGCGCAATGGACCTCGCCGCCATGGAGATGGCGGTCAGCAAGACCCTGTCGGAGATCGTCCCGGGCTCATTTGCCGATGTCTCGGCGGCGCTCGATCGCGGCACCAGCATGCTCGGGGTGAACGCCCAGTCCGCCTTGGAGCCTACTCCACCCGCGCCGCGCGCGGCGGCGGCGAACGAGCCGTTCCGCCAGGAAAAGTCGATGATCGCCATGCTCGCCGGCGGTCTGGGACAACTCGATGCCGGCAATATTGCCCATCAGATTGCAGCGACGGCCAAGGAATTGCGGGCCGACCTGCGCACCTCGGCCGAAAAGCTGCGGCAAGCGGTGCTCGCCATCGACACGGGCGCAGCGCAAGGCAGCAACCTGGTCCAGGAGGTTTCGACCGCTGCCGCCGGGGGGTGGGGCGGCGACGAGCCGCCGGCCGCCGACCCTGCAACGACCGTGGCGTCGCTTGATGATATTACCGGAAGCATCACTCAGGCCGGGCCAGGCTCTGCGCGAGATGTTGTTTCCTCCGATCAACTGAAGGCCGACGGGCAGGCGATCATCAGCGGCGCCATGCAGGCCGCCGACCTGGTCCGCAAGCCGCTGCGTCGAATGACCAAGTTCATCGGCACTTGGCAGTCGAAGCTGCTCGCCTTTAATGAAGGTCCTGCCCCGGCTGGCGACGCGAGCCCACTTGCAACGGACGCTGCGGCCCCAACCGTCGCACCGATCGAAGAGCCGGCACCCTTGTTCGAGCCGTAACGAGCGGCGGTGCATGATCGGGCCCCTTCTCCTGTTGTTGGGAGAAGGCGGCCGCGGAGCGGTCGGATGAAGGGTAAACGTCCGGCCGAACTGCAGAATTAATATTTTATTTCAATGTGTTAGCCCTTCATCAGCCGCCCAGTGGCGGCGCCTCCTTCCGATGGGCCTGATGGGAGAAGGAGGTCCTCCTTCATTCGATTGCGCGCCCGTTCTTCAGTGCCCCTGCAGGCTCTCAGCCCCCTGTCAGTAGCCGACAGCTCGTGAGGGCCAGCCCTAGATCGATGCGATTGCCGAACGGATAGCCGAACTCGGCAAGCAGGCTCTCCTCCAGGAAATAAGGCCGAAAAGCCGGCTCGTTCTCGGCCAGATGGAGCAGCAGCTCAAAAATCAGGTCCTCCTTCAGCCGGTAGCTTTTGCGACCGTAGATGCCGCTCAGAATGCCGTCGTAGAAGGCAAGCGAGCCCGGCTCGAAGGCCATCGACCAGTCCGATCTGTCGGCGCCTGCGCGCGCGGCCACGTCCTCGATCTCGGCAACCGAGCGGATGTTGTTGAGCTCCTCCATGTCGTCGCGATTCGGCCGCGGGTCCCCCGGTCGCAACCCCAGACGCTTCAGGCGATCGGCGTTCTCGCGCAGGAGCTGATCCTTGACCGACGCGATGGTCCGCGGGCTTGGGCCTGGGCTTTGCCCGCACTCAAGCAGTTCGGCCAAAAGCTGCTTCTCGTGCCCCTTGAAGTCCTTGCCCTCCGACAGCTTGCGATAGATGCGCGCCCGATTGAGATCGGTGAGCGCCATGCCCAGGCGAGCGCTCGGCATGAAAGGAAAGGCTTGCGGGCCGAATTGCGAGACATTCTCACGGAAGCGGCTGGGATCGAGATAAGGGCTGACCGGACTGCCGGGCCGGAAGATCAGGCTTCGGTATGGCTCGGTCTTGGCAGTGGCGGCGAGGAATGCCTCGTATTCCTTTTCCTCGGCGAGCCCTGCCCTGTCGCGCGGAAAGGTGTCCAGCACCGAGCCGTAGAAGCCCGGCCACAATGGATAGGCATCGAAGATCGGCCGCGCATCGGCGCCGTGACAGCTCGCACAATTGGCAGCCTCGGGCGTGGGCCGCCAATCCCGCCGCTCCGCCGCGGGGAGGAGAAAGGCATGAAGCTCGAATTTCGAAGCCTTGTCGTCAAACGACATGGTCTCCAGAAGATCGGCACCGGGTTGGCTGGCATCGCCCGTGTAGGTCAGCACCAGCCGCCCATCATTGGAAAAGAGGATCACGCGCGGCCGATCCGGCGAGATGCTGGAGCGGAAGGGGCTGCGGCTGTCGTAGACAAAGGTGAAGTTCGAGCGCAGCTCGCGCGGCAGCAGCGGCACCAGCTCGTTGATGGAATCGACCGGACGCCCGGTTGCCGGATTCTTCGCCAGGAGCTTCTCGAGATCGGCTTCGGTGAACGGATTGGAGGCGATGGCGCCGGCCGGAAGGCGAGAGAAGTGGCCCACTTTCGCCGCGACTGCGGAAGCGGTCAGCGCCGCAACACCGGCGGCGAGGACGAGAAGGGTCTTGCGCATCCAAGGCTCCGTGGTGCCGAGGGGAGTCTTCCGGCGGACTCCCGGTGGGGTCACGGTGCCAAACTCACCGGGGCAACGCAGTGCCGGACGGCACACTCAATTTTCCGCCGACGGGGCCGCGGATCGGACCTCTTCGCGTCGATGCGCGCAGAGAAAAACACCCGCACGGTGAGAACCATGCGGGTGCCGGAAGCGCCTGGTCGGGGGACGGGGAAGAAAAGCCAAGCGCCCATGACCCAACGCCCGCCTTGCGATCGAAGTTCCGCGTGTCACCCACTGTCGCACGAGGCCTCGATCGAGTGCAGATTCCGCACGGACCGCCGGAACGAAACAGGGCAACGGTCTGGCGACGGATCCCGGATCGCCGCAAGAGCGGCTGCCTGGATGGTAAGGCTCATCTGGCGAATTAAGACGCTAGTCACCGAACAGCGGATGGATGACCTTGTCACCCTTTTTCAAGCCGATCTTCTGTGCGGTTCCGGCATTGACCTCCAGTACCCCCAGAACATCTCCGCCGGAGGGAATGATCCGCTCGGACATCGGCTCGGTATTCTGGGCGATGCTGATGACGCGGCCGTCCTTGCCGATGAAAATCATGTCGAGCGGCAGGATGGTGTTTTTCATCCACATCATCACCGGCTGAGGGGTCTCGAAGTCAAACAGCATGCCGCGGTCCTGCGGCAGGAAGCGGCGGAACATCAGGCCGCGTTCGCGTTGGGCGTCCGTGCGCATCACCTCGACCGCAAATTGATGGGTGCCGCCGGCGGTCACGAGATCGAGCCGCTCAAGTGCGTCCTGCGCGCAAGCCCCAGCCAACATGACTGACGCCATCATGGCGACGGCGCAGACAAGCAGAGCATGGCCGCGCGGCATGCGTGCAACGGCGGACCGGTTCATGCGCCAGCCTCCCTTCGCAAAGGCACCGAAAGCTACCGAGCCCAATGCGACGAAAGCATGTCGGAGACCTTTGAAAACTCAGTGCGACGCTGGAACACGGGCGCCTTCCATGGAGCGCACCTCGGAGGCCATCAGGCCCTTGGGCCCATCACCGAACCGCACCAGCACGGTATCGCCCGGCTTCAGTTCCGTGAAGCCGTATTTCCGCAGCGTTTCCATGTGGACGAAGATGTCCTTCGTCCCTTCCCCGCGCGTCAGGAAACCGAAGCCGCGAACCCGGTTGAACCATTTGACGATGGCGATCTCGAACCCTCCCGTCGGAACCACCTGCACATGGGTGCGACTCGGCGTCTGCGAAGGATGAACGACGGTCGATTCGTCCATCGACAGCACGCGGAAGACCTGCAGGCCCTTGGCTCGCTTGGTCGCCTCGCAAAGAATGCGCGCGCCTTCGAGCGCCCCGGCAAAGCCCTCGCGGCGCAACACCGTGACATGTAACAGCACGTCCGGCAGGCCGTTATCGGGCACGATGAAGCCGTAGCCCTTGGCGGCGTCGAACCATTTCACATGGCCCGCGATCTCGACGAGCTCGCCCGGCGATGCCTCCGGCCCTTCTATGCGCTTGTCATGGCCGGTTTCGGTATCGACGAAGGAATCGTCGCGCGCGTGATTGGCGCTCAAATTGTTTGCCCCCAGGTCTCGCCGCACGCGACCTCGGCTCAACGGCTCCCCAACGTCGGGGCCGACTCGCACGCGGCACTGATTCCGCGCGTCAGGATAGCATCGGCGGCGGACCGACAAAGCCCAATCTTGGGCCCGATTGCGCCCGCTGTCATCGATCCTGTGGATCGTTGTCAGGCCGCCACAGTACTTTCGGCGAAGGGAGCGAGGACGTCGCCGATTTCGCCCCTGATGACAACGTCGGCCGGCCCATCGAGCGGCGTTGCCTCTCGATTGATGATGACAAGCGTGGCGCCATTGTCCTTGGCAAGCGTCGGAAAGCCTGCCGCCGGATAGACGACCAGGGACGAGCCGATGGCGAGAAAGAGGTCGCACGCAAGCGTTGCCTCTCGCGCCCGGCGCATTTGGCCTTGCGGCATCGCCTGGCCGAACGAGATGGTCGCCGATTTGATCGGGGCGCCGCACGCGCAATCGGGCGCGACGCCGGCTGCGTCGAAGCTCGCGCGGATATCGACGAGCTCGTGACGGGCGCCGCACCCGATGCAGGCCGCATAGGTGCCGTTGCCGTGGAGTTCGATCACGTGCTCCGGGCCTAGGCCGGAGGCCTGATGCAGGCCGTCGATGTTCTGGGTGATGACACCGATCAGCTTGCCCGATCCGACGAGGGCGGCAAGGGCGCGATGGCCGCGCCCCGGCCTTGCCCCGGCATAAAGGTCGTCCATCGCGAACTTGCGTCGCCACGCCTCCGCCCGCATGGTGGGACTGGACTGGAAAGTCTTGAAATCGATCGGAAAAAGACGCGCCCAGGGAGAATCGGGAGAGCGGAAATCAGGAACGCCGCATTCCGTCGAGATGCCGGCCCCGGTAAATCCGACGCCGCGCCTTGAAGAGGCAATGAGGCCGTGCAGGACCTCGTGGGCGCGCTCCAGCGCGAAGATCGGGCCAGGCATGGTCGCGTCGGGTCAGGACCTGTTGACACCCGATATCTACGCAGGGGCAGAACCCCGGGCAACCCTCATCGGCAGCGACTTGGCGATGATTCGTTCATCATTCGGCAAGGCTTGGGGTCGGCTGGACGGGCAGCGCCATCACCCTGACACATCTCCGTTAATCATGTCGGTGCAATATCGACCAGACGCGACACGTGCATGCGCGGTGCACGAAGCCGCGGCGCGATCGGCACGGCCGGATGCACGCTCACCGCCAGCCCGCCGCAATCGGGTGATCGGTGGTTCGGCGGGTGACCGCGATGCCGGAAACCCCTCCTCCGCGCGACAGCTGGGCGCGTCCCGGGGGCGGACCCGCGGCAATGCTTTCATCCCGACACCTGTCTGCCCTCTTGCCGGCCCGCATCCGCGAGGCGGTCCGATCGAGGGAAAGCGGGCTCGTTCTGGCGGCCCTGTGCATCGGGACGGCCAGCGGCTGCATCGTCGTGGCGATGAGCGGCATCGTGCAGCTGATGCATTCGCTGTTCTTCGGCCTCGATCTCTCGGAGCGGCTCAGCGCCGCTGATGCGGTCGAGTGGTGGCGGGCGCTGCTGGTACCTGCCCTCGGCGGGCTCTGTCTCGGAGTCATTTCGATCAGCGTAGTGGCGCGCCTGCGCGTGCGCTTCGCCGACGCCATCGAGGCAAACGCTCTCTATGGCGGCAAGCTGTCGTTTCGCGCGAGCCTCGTCATTGCCGTTCAAACGATTGTTTCGAGCGGCTTTGGAGCATCGGTCGGCCTCGAAGCGGGCTACACGCAGATGTGCGCGGCGATCGCGTCGTGGACCGGCCAGCGGCTCGCTGCCCGACGGGCTGACCTGCGCATGCTGGTCGCGGCGGGAGCGGCCGGCGCCATCGGCGCCGCGTTCGATGCGCCCCTCGCCGGTGCCTTCTACGGGTTCGAGGTCGTGCTCGGCACCTATGCGGTGAGTTCGCTGGTGCCGGTCGCCGCGAGCGCACTGATGGCGACGCTCGTCGCCAACGAACTCACCGGCCACATCTCCCTGCTCAGTCCCAGAATCATCGGCTCGATCGAGGGCAACAAGTTCGTGCACACGGCCGCCATCGGCGTGATCTGCGCCGGCATCAGCATTGCCGTCATGGAAGGAGTGGCGCTGGCCGAGACGGTCTTCACTCACCCGCGGCTGAAAACCGTCCTGCGTCCTGCCGCCGGCGGATTAGTGGTCGGCGCCTTGGCGCTCGTCACGCCGCAGGTTCTCGGCGCCGGCCACGGCGCCATGCAGATGGACATCGTCATATCGCGACCGATTGCGACCATCGCGGCGCTGCTCGTCTTGAAGTGCCTTTCCTCCGCCATATCCCTCGGGTCGGGCTTCCGAGGGGGCCTGTTCTTTGCTTCGCTTCTCATCGGGGCGCTCGCCGGCCGGCTCTACGCGGATCTGAGCGCGCAAATCGATCCAATCTGGGCGATCGATGCGGGAGCCGCCGCCATCACCGGAATGGCGGCGCTCGGCACCGGCGTCCTCGGTGCCCCGGTGACGATGACGGTTCTTGCGCTTGAAACGACGAGCGAGATCTCGATCACGGTGGCCGCCCTGATTGCCTCCACGATCTCCTCGCTCATCGTCCGGGAAGCGTTCGGCTATTCCTTCGCGACGTGGCGCTTTCATCTGCGTGGCGAGGTCATCCGCGGGCCTCACGATGTCGGGTGGATACAGGAGCTCACCGTCGGGCGCATGATGCGCACGGACGTCGCCACCGCCCCGGCGGAACTCAGCATCGGCGAGATGCGATCGCGGTTCCCGCTCGGCGCGACCAAGCAGGTCGCGCTTCTGAAGCCGGATCAGACCTACGCAGGGCTGGTGCTGACGGCGGACCTTTATGCGACCGAGAACGATACCAACAAGAGCGTCAGCGCGCTGGCCCGCCACGCCGAGGCCTATCTGTTGCCGGAGATGAACATCCAACGCGCGCTCGATGCCTTTCGCCGCAGCGAGGCAGACGCCCTGATTGTGGCAGATTCGACCATTTCGCCGCGCGTCATGGGCCTGGTCAGCGAGGCCCATGCCCTTCGCCGCTATGGGGAAGAGCTCGAGAAGCGAAACCAGGAGTTCATTGCATGAGGCGACGGGGGGCCTGAAACTTCGCTCACCGTCTTCTTGCCCGGCGCAGAACGTTTTCGACGAGAATGGCACCGCAGCCGATGAAGATCGCAGGGCCGATCACGTCCGGCGAAAGGGGCAGTGTCACGCGCAGGACGGCGATTGCCCCCATCAGGACAAGGATGGCAAGGGCAAGGCTGCCGTCATCGACAAAGAGGCCGTAGAGCTCCCTGGCGATCGACTGGAGGATGCTCATTGCACGATCGCCCCTGCAGACGACTTCTTCGGCTCGGCCAGGCGAGCAGTGCCAAGCGCCACCAGCGCGAAGAGCAGCACGAGCCCCAGGAGCGACAGGTCTTCGCCCGGCCAGGCCGCACCAAGCCCCTCGCCCGCAAAGAACACCCCGAATGACGAGAGCATGACGCCCACGGCGAGTTTCATGGCGTTCTCTGGAACGCGCGACAGCGGTTTGCGCAGGACGGCACCGGCCAGCAGCACAACCGCGCACGCAAGCGCGGCACCAAGGCTTGCGGCGCCGACGAGCCCCCGTCCGGCGCCGACGGCAAGCACGATGAAGACGACTTCGATGCCCTCGAGCACCACGCCCTTGAATGCGGTGGCGCCGGCAAGATAGGTGGCGCGGCGCTCTGCGTGCACCGCCTCGGCGCGCAACCGGCCGGTCTGCTCGGCGAAGGCGTGCTCCTCATCATGCAGCGGGATGATGCCGGCCGATCGCAGGATCGCCTTGCGCAACCAGCGCATGCCAAACAGCAAGAGGAGAACGCCGACGACGAGTTGCAGGCTCTGCAGCGGTACCGAGAGAATGAGAGGTCCGAGGGCGAGAACGAGCACCACGAGGAGCGCGAGCCCCGCGAGCGTCCCCGCAAGCGCCGGCTTCCAGCCGCGCACGGTCGATGCGGCAAGGACGATCGTAAACGCCTCGACCACCTCCACGAACGAGGCGAGGAAGGCGGATCCGATTGCCGAGGCGGTGGTGGCCCAGTTCATCCTTGATCCGACCGGTCAGTCGGCGCCGCGGAGTCAGCGCCCGAGATTTGTTCGTGAACTAGCACGCGGCGGCTTGCAATCAATCCGGCAACTGACCGCACCCCAGCGTCGGCCCGGTAGCAACCGCGTCAGGCTTCCGTATTGCTCGGGCTTGCGAACCCGGGCTTCGACGCGGCGTACAGCCGTCCAAACCGCGCACCTTGCCGGCGTGGTGCGCGACAAGCGCGGATCGGGCACGATGATATCGAGCTGCGGCGCCTCGGTATAGACGTCCCGGCCGGCCTCGCCCGGTCGCTGCGCGCCGCAAGGCCTGCCGCGACGCCCCGCCGCTATCCGCGCGACTTTTCCCGGTCGACGCCGATCTGGAGAAACGCCTGATAGCGATCGGCCTCCTGGCTCATCTCGCAAATCGTGCTCGCACCGCCGCGGGTTGCCCGAAGCACGCCATCGGTCGCATTGGTCGTGTCCCGCTTCACGCGGTCCGAATAAGGGCGTGCGCTCCGGTAGACGACATCACTCACCGCGTCAGGGAAATACATCTGGCCGGTCAAAAGGCTGCGCCGGTCGAGGAAAATCTTGAAATGAACATGCGGTGCCCGCGTCGGATACCAGCCGGGATAGATCGTGGTGAACGCGACCTCGCCTCCGACGTCCGTCGTCTGGCTGCCGCGCAGGAACGTCTCGCCGCGCGTCGAGGCGGTTCCGCTCTCGCCCTGATGCGCGTAGCCGGAATAGAGCCCAAGCCCGTCGGCGTGCCAGACGTCGATGCGGGCCCCCCCGATGGGCGCGCAGGTGCGCGCTTCGACGAGCTTCAAGCGGAGCCGAAGAGGAGCGCCGGGCTTGCCCTCCGCAATATCTCCCCGGACGAGCTTCAGATCGAAGTAGAACGGGCCCTGAATCGCCTGAGGCGTCAGCACGCACATGTTCGGCGCTGCAAGGGCCGGCCGTCCTGAGGCGAACACCGTGCCCGCCGCGCCGGCGGCTGCTAGACCTGCCAGCGCCCGCCGCCGCGACACTCCGACCAGGTTGTCGTCGCTCATTCTCGGATCAGCCGCGCGACCGGCGGGCCGCCAATTGCTGCCGGCCGTGACGCCTCAGGCCATATAGCAGCAGTTGGCGAACATGGCCCGCTTTCGCCCGCCGACACCACGCGCTTTCCACCCGTCCTCGGGTTCGTCTTCCAAGCTACGGTCGAGAATGAACCGCAAGCCCGCAAGGATCGGCTGATCCGTGCGCCGGATCGCCTTGAGCAAAGCCTCGCGCGCTTCAGGCGAGGCCTCCCGGTCGAAACTGCGAACCGCACCTGACACATACTGGCCGAGCCGAAGCCCGCGCGATCGCGCGGCGCTTTCTACCGACTGGGCAAAGCCCACGCCGATGGAACGGACGGCGGCTTCGGCAACGGACGCATTGCCGCACGATCTGATGATCTCTTTCAGCATCATCCAGCTCCCCGAACCGACCGAGCTGTCATTCGTGCCGGACGCCCACAATCGGCACAGCCCGCGCTTCGTTGTTGCCCCATGGATCGCCGACTCGACGAAGCTGGAGCATTGATGGCTATTGATGCCTTTCAAATCGGGCGGTCATATGTCCGCGAGAAGCCCTGTTCTGGAAAAAAATGGGCGAGAAGGTCGCCGGCCTCGCCGCCCAGAACGATCGGAAGCGCCGATTGGCCGCCTGTCCCAAATCAGCGCAACCGCGCAAAGGACGTCTCGATGCCGCTCGACATCATCGCCATGGGCGAGCCACTCGTGGAACTCAACCAGGCTGAGCCGGGCGGAGCCTATCTGCCCGGTTTCGGGGGCGACACGTCGAACGCCGTCATCGCTGCTGCCCGCTCGGGCGCGCGAACGGGCTACTTCACGGCTGTCGGCGGCGACGCGTTCGGGCGGTCCCTCCTCAATCTGTGGGAAACGGAAGGCGTCGATGCGACACGCGTCATCGTTCATGCGACCGCCCCGACCGGCATCTATTTCGTCACCCACACCTCGAACGGCCACGAGTTCTCCTACCTGCGGGCGGGCTCGGCGGCGAGCCGCCTCACGCCCCTCGATATACCGGCCGAGTACATCGGCTCGGCGCGAGTTCTTCACCTCTCGGGCATCAGCCAGGCGATCTCGGCAAGTGCCGCCGACGCCGGTTTCGCCGCCATCGACGCCGCAAGGCGCGCCGGCTGCCGCATTTCCTACGATACCAACCTGCGGCTGAAGCTTTGGCCCCTCGCACGGGCGAGGGCGATCATGCACGAGGCAATGCGATCGGCCGACATCGCCCTGCCCGGCCTCGACGACGCCTACCAGCTGACCGGCTTGCTGGACCCCGACGCGATCGCCGATTTCTATTTGCGGCTCGGACCCCAGGTCGTGGCGCTGACCCTCGGCAGCCAAGGCTCGTTGATCGCCACGCCGCAGCGGCGCGAGCGCGTGCCGTCGATCAAGGTGAAGGCGGCCGATGCGACCGGGGCCGGAGATGCTTTCGACGGCGCCTTTCTCGCCGAATATCTGGCGACCGGCGATCCCTTTGCGGCCGGGCGCTACGCCAATGCCGCCGCAGCGCTCTCGACGCTGGGCTATGGCGCTGTAGCCCCGCTTCCCCGGCGGGAGGCCGTGGAACGGTTTCTGCGCGACAGCGGCTAGGAGTGTCCCGGCTCAGGCAAAAGTCCGTGCGGCCCGTTTGTGGGCATCGAGAAGGGCCCCGAGATCGACATCGACCGGCGCGCCGTCGATCACGCGCCACTTGCCGGCAACCATCACCCGATCGGCGCGATGGGCGCCGCACAGAACGAGAGCCGCAAGCGCATCGTGCGCCCCCGAAAAGCGTGGTTCATCGAGGCGGTAAAGGGCGAGATCAGCCTCAAGGTCCGGCGCGATGCGGCCGATGTCGGCGCGCCCGAGGCAGCGGGCCGAGCCCTGCGTCGCCCAGCGCAGCGCATCGATGTGGGTGATGGCGGCGGCCCCATATTTCAGCCGCCCGATCATGAGGGCGTGGCGCACGGCCTCCATCATGTTCGAGGCATCGTTGGAGGCCGAGCCATCGACGCCGAGCCCGACCGGTGCGCCCGCGGCCTCGATGTCCTTGGTGGCGCAGATGCCGGAGGCCAACACCATGTTCGACGTGGCGCAATGGCATATCCCGACATGCTGGCGGCCGAGCCGCGCGATCTCCTTGTCGCTGAAATGAACACCGTGCGCCAACCAGGTTCGTGAGGTGAGCCAGCCAACCTGCTCAAGAAGGTCGACGGTCCGGCACCCATAGGTTTCGAGACAGTAGCGCTCCTCATCGAGGGTCTCGGCGAGATGGGTGTGGAGGGGCGCTCCGAACCGCTGCGCCAAGACGGCGCTCTCCTGCATCAACCGCTTTGTCACCGAGAACGGCGAACAGGGTGCAAGTCCGATTTGGACCAGGCTTCCGGGTGCTGGGTCATGATAGAGGCGGAGGACACGCTCGCTGTCGGCGAGAATGGCGTCTTCGTCCTGGACAACGCCGTCTGGCGGCAGGCCGCCGTCCTTTTGCGAGCGGTTCATCGATCCGCGCGTAATGGTCATGCGGATGCCGAGGGCGCGCGCCTCCTCCACCTCGATGTCGATGGCGCCTTCGAGGCCTCTGGGAAAGAGGTAGTGATGGTCGGCGGCCGTCGTGCAGCCGGAGAGCAGGAGCTCGACGAGCGCAAGTCGCACCGCGATCCGGAAAGTGTCCGGCGTCAAGCGCGCCCAGATCGGATAGAGCGCCTGCAGCCAGGGAAACAGCTCCTTGTTGATGGCGCTTGGATGGGCGCGCGTCAGCGTCTGGAAGAAATGATGGTGCGCGTTGACGAGGCCCGGCACGACGACGTGACCCGACGCATCGAAAGCGGCCTCGACCGACCCGGCGGGCTCGCTGCCGCACCGGACTAGTTCGGCGATGCGCGAGCCTTCGACGACCACTCCGCGCTCGGCGCCCTCGGCAAAAATCGCCAGCGGGTCCTTGATCCAGAGGCGGGGCGACATGCAAGGGTCCGCGGCTTGGAGAACGGCGATCAGATGCGTTTGTCTGATGCCGGCGCAAAGGCGCCGACGGGATTGCGTCTTCAGACGACCGCCGTGATGCCGCCGTCCACGTAGAGGATGTGGCCGTTGACATAGTTCGACGCATCGGAGGCAAGGAAGACCGCTGCGCCGATGAGTTCGTCGACCTCCGCCCAGCGTCCGGCAGGCGTTCGGGCGCGAACCCAGGCGGAAAATGTTTCATCCGCGATCAGCGCCGCATTGAGCTCGGTCTTGATGTAGCCGGGCCCGATGCCGTTGACCTGGATATTGTGCTTTCCCCATTCGGCGCAGAGCCCCTTGGTCATCATCTTCAAAGCCCCCTTCGTTGCCGTGTAGGGCACGATGGTCGGGCGGCCGAGTTCGCTCATCACCGAGCAGATATTGATGATCTTGCCGCGTTTGCGGTTGACCATATGGCGGCCAACCGCCTGGGAAACATAGAAGGCGCTATGCAGGTTCGTCCCGACGATCTCCTGCCAGGCGTCGAGCTTGAAATCCTCGAACGGCGCGCGCCGCTGGATGCCGGCATTGTTGACGAGGATATCGATCGGACCATCGCGCTCGAGCGCAGCGATGGCCTGCGTCACGGCGGTCTGATCCGTCACATCGAAGGCGCAGGGGTACGCATCGAGGCCTTCCGAACCGAGCGCGGCACAGGCCTCGTCGAGCTTGTTCGCACGTCTGGCATTCAGGACCACCTTGGCTCCCGCTTCGGCGAGACCGCGCGCAATCGCAAGCCCGATGCCCTGCGAGGAGCCGGTCACGAGCGCCGTGCGCCCGGTAAGATCGAACAAGGCAGCGCCTTTGGCCATTTTGGTTCTCGACCGCGTCTTGCGGCCCTTCTATGGGACCGATACCGTGCCCGGCAAGCAACGAACACGGACGCCCAGGACTAAAATGGCGCTCGCCGCCGTCATTCATGCGCCACATGATCTGCGCATCGACGAGGTGCCCGACGCGGCGCCGCGATCGGGCGAGGCGCTCGTGCGCATTGCGGCGGGCGGCATCTGCGGGTCCGACCTCCACTACTATCATCGCGGCGGGTTCGGCGCGGTGCGCATCAAAGAGCCGATGGTGCTCGGTCACGAGGTGGCGGGCACGATCGAGCAGCTTGGCGAAGCGGTGGGCGACCTTGCCGTCGGCCAGCGTGTCGCCATCAATCCGAGCCGGCCATGCAATCGCTGCGAATACTGCCTCGCCGGACTGCAGAACCATTGTCTTGATATGCGCTTCTACGGCTCGGCAATGCGGTTCCCGCATGTGCAGGGCGCCTTTCGCCAGATGCTCGTCTGCGATGCCGCGCAGCTCGTGCCGGTCCCGGACCGAGTGTCCGCCGGCGAGGCGGCCTGCGCCGAGCCGCTGGCCGTCTGCCTGCACGCGGTGCGGCGTGCGAGTGACCTTCTCGGCAAGCGCGTCCTCATCATTGGCGCCGGGCCGATCGGCACGTTGATCCTTCTCGCGGCGCGGCGCGCAGGAGCCGGCGAGGTCGTCGTCACCGATATCGTCGATGCGCCGCTCGCCCTCGCCGGGCGCATGGGCGCCGATGCGACGATCAACACCGCCTCCGAACCTGATGGGCTTTCGCCGTTCGAACGCAACAAGGGCGCGTTCGACGTTCTCTTCGAAGCGTCGGGCAGCGCCGAGGCCCTCAACTCGGCGCTCGCGGCGCTGCGGCCTCGCGCTGTCATCGTCCAGGTCGGGCTCGGCGGCGAGGCTTTACTGCCGATGAACACGATTGTTGCCAAGGAATTCGACCTGCGCGGCACATTCCGTTTCCATGCGGAGTTCGCGACCGCCGTCGGCTTCATCGCCGCTCGGCTGATCGACGTGCGGCCGCTCATCACTCAAACCGTGCCACTGACGGAGGCCGTCCGTGGCTTCGAGCTTGCGGGCGACCGCACCCGGGCGATGAAGGTGCAGCTGAGCTTCGAGTGATCGCGTCGGTGCGCGGGTTGCCTCGCCCCTCGGAGCGCGATGAGCGCTATCCCGACGTCGATAGTCTGCTCCACGCCTGTTCGAGCAGGCGGACCACCTCCTCGTCATCGGTCTGGTCGAAATGCAGATAGTGCAGGCCGACGGCGCGGAACGACTTCGGCGCGAACAGACAGACGATGTCGTCGGCAAGCGGCGCGAGCTCGTTCAGGGTCTCCGGCGGCGCCACCGGGACCGCCAGGACCAGGCGGGCCGGATCCTCGCGCGACAATCCGCGCAGGGCGGCCCTCACGGTCCCACCGGTTGCGATCCCATCGTCCACGACAATGACGAGGCGCCCGGCGATGCTCGGCGCCGGCCGATCGCCGAGATAGCACCGCCGCCGGCGTTCGATTTCTACAAGCTGGCGTTTCTCTTCCGCTTCGATGTAGCCCGGATCGGGATCGACCATGCGAACGAGATCCTCGTTGAGGACGAGCTGCGGATCGCGGCCGTCCACGACCGCGCCGATGCCGAACTCGGGATGGCCGGGTGCTCCGATCTTGCGCACGAGGAGAATGTCAAGCGGGGCTCGCAGTCTGCTCGCCACTTCAAAGCCCACGGGCACGCCGCCGCGCGGGAGGGCGAGAACCAGCGGATGGCTTTGCTCGTAGTGGCTCAGCGCGGCAGCGAGTTTGCGGCCCGCATCGCGGCGATCCTCAAAGCGCGGCTCGAACCGAGCCATCCCTGCCTCACGGCCGATGCCACGCCAGGCAATCGGCATCATCCACACGATCCGGTCGTGATCCCGCCGATGGCCTGGATGCGCCCGTCCGCTTTCAGCGAGCAAGCCATCCGAGCACCACGGCCAGAACGACGGCGCCGACGAGGCCGGCGATGAAAACCAGCCGCAGGCCGGGGCGGCGCAGAATGATCTCGCCCTGCCGGGCTTTTTCAGCGGGATATTCCTGCGTCTGCCGCTTCTGCATTTCTGGTTCCGGCATGATCGCACCAAATCACCGGCGCGTCATCCGCGCCGCCACGAGGCCCACAGATACCGTCGTGGTCACAACTCCCGGCAGAAGCGTTTGGTTCGGCGCCGAACCCTGCCGCCTAGCTCGTGCGGGCGGCAACGAAGCGCGCGGCCTCGATGAGGGTCGCGGTCGATGCCGGGAAGGATGCGGTCGCGAGGGCCGCTTCGGCTTCCCCGGCGAGGCGGTCGCGCACGCGTTTTGCATCCTCGAGGCCAAGCGCAGCCACGAGCGTCGCCTTGTTGCGCCCGGCGTCCTTGCCTGCCCGTTTGCCGAGGGTCGCTTCGTCACCCTCGGCATCGAGGATGTCGTCGGCGATCTGGAAGGCCGCACCGAGAGCCCGCCCATAGCGCACGAGCGTGGCCCGGGCCGCGGGATCGGCGCCGCCCACGATCGCCCCGGCCTCAACCGCGTAGCACAAGAGCGCACCGGTCTTCATGGCTTGCAGCCGCTCGACCTCGGCCGCCGCAAGCGGC
>JAFAME010000311.1 GCA_019233695.1 Methylobacteriaceae bacterium | reverse complement strand
AGCGGCTCGTCGAACAGAAACACCGCCGGATCGCGCACAATAGCCCGGCCCATAGCAACGCGCTGGCGTTGACCGCCGGACAGCTCGCGGGGCTTTCGCTCGAGCAGGTTAGCGAGGCCCAGAATGTCGGCCGCACGCTGTACCTTGGCGGCCGCTTCGGCGCGCGGTGCACGAGACAATTTGAGCGAAAAACCCAGATTTTCACGCACCGTCATGTGCGGATAGAGCGCATAGCTCTGTAACACCATAGCGATGTTGAGATCATTGGCCGCCATGTCGTTGACGATCTCGCCGCCGATCAGCACCTCGCCCTTGTTGATGGTCTCTAGCCCCGCGATCATCCGCAGAAGGGTCGACTTGCCGCAGCCGGACGGACCCACCAGCACGACGAACTCTCCGTCGGCGATCTCAAGGTCGACGTCTTGGATCACGCGCACAAGGCCGAAGGACTTCACCACCGCGTGCAGGCTGACAGCGGCCATAATCAACTCCGCATACGGTTTGCCGCGGAAAGAGCGGATGACACATCACCGAGGTTAGTGGCGACGCCGGACAGGGCAAGAAAGCCTGGGAGATTGGCGAGCACCGCCGGCCGCTTTGGTCCGGCATGGACAAGCATCGTCCCGGCGGTGAAGGTATCGCCGAGGCCAATGGTCGAAGCCGGATTGCGGAGGTAAGGCGCTGCGCAGCAGACGATATGCCAGCCTGATCCGGCACATACTGAAATTGGGACGTGGGGCGGACAAGCAAAAGCGGCTGCCGCGGGCGCATGCGGCTTGGCAACTGGCCTGCCGGCTTCGGCGCGCGCTGAGGCCAAGAGGCAGCCCATGGCCAACGCATCCAGTTCGCGCTCGGGATCCTCGCGCGTCAAGGCGAGCGCCCAGTGATCCGCATGAACGACGAGGCGGGAGAGGCCGTGGCGCTCGGCGAAGGCGGGCATGTGCGCTTCCAGAGCCGCCGGCGCAATCCCGATCGAAGGCAGCTCGTTGAAATTGAGCCCGATTGAAGTCAGCGAGCCGGTCATCCTTCGTAGCGTGCTGTCAAGCGCTCCGGGCGCCGGATATTCGCCGAGCTCGAGATGCACGGGTATCCCGGCGCGCTTCCAGGCGAGCGCGAATGAAGCCATGCGGTCGAGCGCCCTCGGCAGCCGTTCCGCGGCGACGGCGTTCGGACTTGAGAGAAGCGCGGCCCCGGCGCCGGGCCCCAGCGCGCGGCCGTAGCGCTCGAACATCGGATCGTATTCGAGGTTCTCGTCGGCGAAGCGGACGACTATGCGGGTCGAGCGCGTAGGGGTGAAATCGGAAAGGGCTCGTCCGGCCGAGTATTCGACGATGTAATGGGCCGGCTTTCCAGCACCGGCTGGGCGGACATCGCCGACGGACACGACCTCCCCATCCCCGCCAATCAATTTGACGCCCGGCTGCAAGACGGCAAGTTGCTCGATGCTGCGGTCGTCAAGTGCCAATATTGCGGGCGCGCCGAGACAAGCCAGAGTACTCGCGGCCTGCGCCGATGTGCCGCCGATCGCGGTTGCGCCAGGATTTGCGTATTGATCGAGAAATCGCGGGCCGTCTGGCCAATCAACCTGCACTTCGCCCCCGCGCCCCGCCCTGGCCCTCGCCATGAGCTCGTCGGAAAGAATGCGCCCGGCGGGTTCTCGCTTCAGCGCGGGGGCGATCGCGTGAAGGTCGATCAGCTTGTCGACGCAAGCTGCAAAGCCGGTAAGGAGCGGCTTGGCGGTGCCCACGAAATCAGGAACCGCCGCGGCGAGAGCGTCCAACGCGTTTCGCCATGCTGTCTCGGCGGCGAGGGCGACGCACGACCTGGAAGCTGGCGCGAACACGGCTAAGCCTTGACCGAGCCGGCGGTCATTCCCGCGAGGAAGTAGCGTTGAGCGAGTAGATAAAGGAGCAACAGCGGAAACGATCCGAGCACGCTCATCGCCATCATCTGGTTCCATTCAAACGCGTGCTGGCCCATGAGCAGCTCGATGCCGATCGGAACGGTTCGCATGTCGTCCGATTTGGTCAGAGTCAGCGCGAACAGGAACTCGTTCCATGCCAGCAGAAAGGTATAGACGGCCGTCGCGACGATGCCCGGGACCGACAGAGGGACAATGACTC
>JAFAME010000291.1 GCA_019233695.1 Methylobacteriaceae bacterium | reverse complement strand
GGCTCTGCCCGAGGTCACTGCGTTTTGTGTGTCCGCGCTTCGCGGACCTTGCGAAGAACGAGCTTGGCGGCAGGCTCGGCAAACAGGTCATCGATCGTCTTGCCGATCCTGCGGCGCCAGTTCGGGCGCTCCTTGTCCGTGCCGGGAAGATTGATGCCGCGCATTTCCCCCGCAAGATCGTCGGCCTGAACGAGGACGAGGCGCGAGGCACCGCTCGCGAGATAAGCGTGGACGGAGGCCGCGAAGTCCGCGGTCAGCGGCTCCGTCGTTCTGGGCCTGGCGGCGATCAGGCCAGCTTCCCGCAGCGCGGCGGCGAGCTCGGTCTTCTCTTCTTCCCGAGCGATGCGTTCGCGCTCCGCCTCAGCCGGAGTGATGCGGCCAAGACCGAGCCGTTCGGCGATGTCGTCGCACGCCCACCAGCCCGCAAGTGTCGGCAGGTCGTGGGTCGAGACGCAGGCAACCGAGTTTCCGGTATATTTTGAGGGTGGCTTGAACCCCGCGCCGGCGCGCTCGAACCACAAGACCCGATAGCTCAACACATCGGCTGCGGCCAGGCGTTCGCGAAAGCCTTCCGGCACCGTTCCGAGATCCTCGCCGACCACGGCGCACCCGTGGCGGACGCTTTCGAGCGCCAACTGGCCGAGCAGATCCTCCAACGGGTAGGCGACATAGGCGCCCTCGCTCGCTCTGGCGCCCGCCGGTACGAGGAACAGGCGCGCCAGCCCCATCGCGTGGTCGATGCGCAACGCACCGGCGTGGCGCATGTTCGCCGCAATGGAGGCGACGAAAGGCAGGTAGTTCGAGGCGGCAAGCGTCAAGGGGTTGAGCGCCGGCAGATGCCAGATCTGCCCTTCGGCCGAGAACGGATCGGGCGGCGCACCGATTGAGGCGGTGCCGATGAGGTGGGCAGCTTCTGCCCAGGCTTCGGCGCCCTCGGGTGCGGCGCCGACCGCGAGATCGCGGTAGAGGCCGAGGCGAAGACCGCTCGTCGCCGCACGGGCCGCGACCGTCGCCAGCTGACGATCGCCCAGCCACTGCAGGAAGCTATGAAAACGCAGCCGCTCCTGATGAGCTTGCGCGAAGGCTTCGACCTCGGGGCTCCAGGCCTCGCGCAGGCCCGCCGGCCAGCTCGCCCAGGGCTCGCCCGGCCGCAACTCGGCGAGCGTCTCGAAACACGCAAAGCGCTGCAGCGCCGGCCCCTGGCGTTCGACGAAGGCACGGAAGGCTTGTGCCAGAACATGCTCCGGCGCGCGATGCAGCAGCAGCGCGTCGAAAGCCGCAAAGCTCCGTTGGAGGGCGGCCGACTTCAAGGCCCAGACGCGCCGATAGTCGACCATAGGCCCGGCGGTCAGCGCTGCGGCCTCGTTGCCGAAGGATTTCGGGTCGGGAGGTTGCGGCAGATCGTTCAGCGTGGCGATGTCGATGTAGATCGGGTCGAGGAAACGCCGGTCGGAGGGGTGATAGGGGCTCGCCTGGGCGCGGTCGGTCGGAAAGAGCGCATGCAGCGGATTGAGGCCGATCGTCGCCGCGCCTTCGGCGGCCGCGAGCTCGCCAAGGCGCCCGAGGGTCGTAAAGTCGCCGATTCCCTGGTCGCCGTGGCGGCGCAGCGCATAAAGATGCGCGGCGATTCCGAAGAACCGGCCGCCCTCCGCCATCGCCGGCGGCAGATGGCAGCGCGCCGGCGCGACCGTCAGCTCGCACACAAGATCGGCATGATCTTCAAGCCGCAGGCGATGGCGACCGACAGGCTGCGGCGGCACGATTGCGACGCGAGCCTCGCGCGTCCGGCCGTCGGCCGAGGAGATTTGGATCGGCCGCAGATTGCCCTCGACGTAGAAGAACCGCTCGACACTGCCGTCCTCGCGCTCGAGCCGCAGCGACAGCGGGCGAGCGGGGACGGCGAGCCTGATCTCGACCGGCTGGTTCTCCCGGACCACGAGCGCGTGGGGAACCGCCCGGCCGTCGTGGGCTTCGCTCAGCCGCAGCAGGCTTTCGCGCGCCTGGGCGTTGCTGCCCGCGGCAAGCCCCATCCCCTCGATGAGCATCCGGCTCGTCTCGTCGGGGACGGTATGCAGGCTGCCGGTCAGGTCCCACCATTGCCCAGCGATTCCGGCTGCCGAGGCCAGCTGCGCCAGCAAATCCGGTGCGACGCCGCGGCGCGACGGTGGTGCCCCCTGCCCTTCCGCCTCGGCGAGGATGACGACCGAGCGGGTGGCGACCATCAGCCGATCCGTCCCGATCGGGCGCGCTTTGTGCGGTCC
>JAFAME010000380.1 GCA_019233695.1 Methylobacteriaceae bacterium | reverse complement strand
TATATGGAATCGGGGGCCAAGTCCGATTTCACCAAACAAAAGATGCATGCCCATCACAGAAAGGCCAGCTGAGTATGACGGCACTCTTGTAAAGCTCTGCCGTGCGGCAGCACGCCTCTGACCATGGGCGGCTCGGGCTCTGGTCCGTCACAGTCTCTTCCAACGCCAATGCAGTACACCATCAACGTAGTGGTATTGCCAGTAGTGCGGGATGTCGTTTCGGCGAGCCGAAGCCTCCGCTCGGTAGATGCGCGGCAGTGACATTGGCTTGCCGGTTCCCACTTTGTCGGGCGCCAGGCGCAACGCAGCGTGACATAGTCTCACAAGAACCTCGTCTGCATCTGGCGACGCGAAGACCGCGGCGCAGCCCCTTCCCTGCGGAAGGCTGGTGCCTTGATCCCCCGTGCCTGCTCCCGGTAGGCGCGAAGGATCGGCAGCGCAGGGTGGCAGCAGACATAGTGGTCCCGGCACATCGGGCGGCACAATTGCAACAATGGAGGCATCCATGCCCCTGACGGCCAAACCGCTTGGCGAAGTGCTTGGGGCGTTGCTCGGCGAGACATCGACCGGTTCGACACTGACAGAGCCCACGATGCCCAGTGCGGCAGGATCGGCCTTGACCGGGACGCCCGGTGACGCAGTTATGCCACCCCTCACCCGGAGTGACCGACGCGCAGGGTCAGGAAGATCGGAAGCATAGGAATAATTGGCGATCGCCAGCACAGCCACGATTCCAAGCAGCAGCTTGTTCATATCGCCCCCCTCCGCCCGCGTCCGGCCAAGCTACCGCCTTCCGCCAATTAGGGGGTGCCGTTTGCGCAACAGGTTTCGAAAATTGAGGCTAGCTGCTCCGAGACCGTGACCGCGGCGTTGAATTTCCGCGCGCCGCAAAGCAGCAGTGCCGCGGCCCGATACTCCGGCCATTCTCTCCCGCCCGCCCCGCGGATCCGTCCCAACGCGACAAGAACGCGCGCAAAGGCAGGGGCAGGCTCTGGTTCGGAACCTAGGCCGATCGCCCAAAAACATGTGTCCCCGTTCTGGTCTGATATCGGCGACCGATGATCCGACGGTCCCTGCGCCCTCACTTCAGCTCGGCTGACGAAGTCTTTCTGCTCGACGCGCGCGGATCTCTCGCGGGGAGGTTTCTCCACCGCCGGTGCCGACCCGCTCGACCCCTCGAAGCCTGGGCTGACGCGCGCGGACGACGCGCCATATCCGGGGGCTTATTTGCGTCCCTTCCCGAGGCAGAGCGGCGGTAGCGGCTTAGTCTCGACCTTGCCAGACATGGTGGCACTCATTCGAAGCCTGCTTCCCGGCGGCCCGAGCCTGCTCAAGCCGGACACGATCAAGCTGATGATGACCAACCAGTTGCCTGAGGGAGTGTGGATACGCTTTCCCGGCTTCGGGGAACTTCAAGGGAAGGGACATGGGCTCGCGGCGCGCTGATCATGGAGCCTTCCTTTGAGCATCGGGATGCGAGAGGCGAGCTGTTTTGGGGCGGACGCGCGGGCACGCAATGGTGGATTTCGCCCAAATCGAATTCGGCGGGTTTGATATTGGCGCAGCGTGAGATGGGGCATCCCTTTGTGGTCGAATTCAAGCGGCTCGCATACGAAGCAGTGAGGCACGGGCAGAAGACGGGACGATGAGGGTCTGCAAGCCCCGCTCTGCGCCGCAAATCCGGGCCCGGCGTCATCACCGAGGAAGGGCGTGAGTCCGGTGGCGCGGCCCTCGCAGTATTGTTGGCGGAGAGGGAGGGATTCGAACCCCCGATACAGTTGCCCGTATGCCGCATTTCGAGTGCGGTGCTTTCAACCACTCAGCCACCTCTCCATACCATTGAAACAACTTGTATTTCTCAATCAGAGTGAAATCTCAAAACGTTCGTTTGCTACCGGATTGCTACCCAATGCCTTTGGAAGCCCGCTTCTGTAGCGCCACACTCAAGGCCTCGTCAACGCGAGCGACCGCGTCCGCCTGCATGCCCGGGGTTCGTGCATTTGCTGTAGTCCCGCCCGCCGCGCACGCTCCGGTGCCTGCGAGCGCCCTTGCGTCAGTCCGCCGCAGTCCGGGTGCATGCAGCCTCGCGCCGGAGGCAAGCCGCCCCGTCTCGATGGCACGTCGGATCGCTTGGTAGATCTGCGCGGCCAGCGGCGTCCTTCCAGCACGAGCGACGCTAATGGGGAGGGCGACCGTCGCACGATGATACTGTCAGAATTGCAGATCTTGGTGCTTGTCTTATGACCAGGGCGGCACGCATCTCTTCGCCAGGACCAGCGGCCGGAGCACCCTAACGCAACTTCAACACAGGAGGTGGCGATGAAGGCAATCGTCGTGACGGACCAGGCCGCGGGAACGGCCGGGATGAAGCTGGCGGATCGGCCCGAGCCGCCGGCAGCGATAAACGACGTCATCGTTCAGATTCATGCATCGGGATTCGTCCCGACTGAGATGGAGTGGCCCTCGACCTGGGTTGATCGCCGCAACCTTGACCGAACACCATCGATCCCCGGCCACGAGTTGGCCGGAGTGGTCACCGCTCTCGGCTACGGCACGACGGGCCTGTCGGTAGGACAGCGAGTGTTCGGCCTTCCCGACTGGCATCGCGACGGCAGTCTGGCGGAGTACGTAGCCATGGAGGCACGCAACCTCGCGCCCCTCCCGGGCGATGTCGATTTCACGGTGGGCGCGAGCCTGCCGATCTCGGGTCTCACCGCGTGGCAGGGACTGTTACAGCACGGCCGCCTTCAGGCGGGGCAGACCGTCCTGGCGCACGGCGCGGCAGGCGCAGTCGGTACGATGGTGACGCAACTCGCGCGCGAGGCTGGCGCATATGTCATCGGCACCGGACGCGCGGCCGACCGTCAGAAGGCGCTCGACTTTGGCGCGAACGAGTTCGTCGACCTCGAAAACGACGCGCTGAAAGACGTCGGCGGCGTTGATCTCGTGTTCGATGTCATCGGCGGCGACATCGGCAAGCGGTCCGCACGCCTGATTCGAGCCGGAGGAACTCTGGTGTCCGTTGTCG
This sequence comes from Methylobacteriaceae bacterium, assembly GCA_019233695.1. GTDB lineage: Bacteria > Pseudomonadota > Alphaproteobacteria > Rhizobiales > Beijerinckiaceae > JAFAME01. Next base: position 5,013 of record JAFAME010000380.1, on the reverse strand, counting down.
GGCCGCCCGTGCCGCGGCCGGACGACGGCCTGGCAGTCGACTTCGTTGTCGAGACCGATCGCGCCCAACTGAGTGAGATCGTCCAGCGGGTGCGGGACGGACGACTGCGGACGAATATCGGCACCGTCTCCACCCTCGACGATGCTGTCGCCGCGTTGAACCCGACCGAGCGACGCAGCGGGAAGACAATCATCCGAGTTCGTCCGTGAGCGACACGCGCCTATCGATGCACGCGGCCGGCGGGCGCGCTGTCCAGATCGGCCGGCTGCGCACTGAAAACACCTGAAGGGAGCTTGTCAGTGATTCGGCGGCCCTGCGGATCGATGATGCCTGGTCTCCGAGGGGTCCGGCCGACCAGGCCTGTGTTTCAACGCACGAGACGCCGGCGCCAACGGTTTGAGCGCGACGCAAGCGGGAGAACGAAGCACGGACGCGCCGCTACCGCCTGCCCAAATTGCTACCAACTGAGTGTGACAGCCTGGTACGTAGTGGGATGCGGCAGCCGATTTGCCCTTGATTTCCATGACTACGCGAGACAGTCGGGTACCGCGTGAGACACCGGAAAGCGCATTTCGAGTGCGGTGCTTTCAACCACTCAGCCACCTCTCCGGTGACGGGCGGGTCGCGGCGCGACGATGGGGCGGGCGAATAACACGCGGCTTTACGCCCGACAAGCGGGCTGTGTGACCCAGGACAGCGGTCCGCAGAGGCTCGCTCGCGTCGGCGGGCTTCGGACGCACGCGGCGGGCGCCTCCGATGCGGCTTCAATGTCGGCATGTGATGTTCCGAAGGAGCGATGCCAAGGTGGCGCGCCCACGCTCCTCCGGCGTGTGCGCTATCGGGGGGCTCGTCCGGATGCTATAGGTCGAGCGGTCAGAGACTTGGCGCATGAGCAGGCGACACCAGGACCATGATGTGACGGCCGCCACATCGGTGATCGAGCGGGTCGAGCGGGAAACCGCCGGCCTCTTCGGCGCGATCCAGCGCCGCCGCGCGAGCGAGGGCGCGCCGGGCGATGACGGGCGCGGGGGCACCGTTTCCGATGGCATCGAGGTCTGGGGGCGGCGGGTTGGCCGCGCGCTCGGGCTCCTCGCCGCGGCGCTGCTTGCCGTGAACCTCTTCACGCACTGGTTCTTCTAGTCACGACACAAAACAGCGATGCCGGCCAAAGACCCGCAAGCCATGGACTGGTCCGGCGCCGCCGCGCCGTCGCTCGCCGATCTCGAGCATTTGGCGCAGGCAGCGTTCGACGCACTGCCGGACAGCTTTCGGCGTCTGTGCGAGGGGCTCGTGATCCGGGTCGAGGACTTTCCCGACGATGACACCTTGGATCTCATGGAGTGCGAGAGTGAGTTCGACCTCCTCGGGCTCTTCAGCGGCCGCGGCCTTGCGCAGCGCGGATCGAGCCCTCAGACGGGCGAATTCCCCAACATGATCTGGCTCTACCGCCGCCCCATCCTCGATTATTGGGCCGCCCACGAGGAGACGCTGGGCAGCCTCGTCACTCACGTTCTCGTTCACGAGATCGGCCATCACTTCGGCCTGTCGGATGCCGACATGGCCGCCATCGAGCGCGCCGCCTAGACCATCGATCGCATGCAACCGACCTTGTCATCCCGGAGCGCGCCCTTGCGGCCATCCGGGATCCGGCGACGCCACCCGGCTGCGGTCAGCAGGTCCGCCGGATCCCGCCTTTCCGCTGGCTCCGGCCGGGATGACAGCGAAGCCCTAGCCCTTGGACTTCTTGCGCGGCGCGGACGTGTCCATCTCGGGGTCGGCGTCGACCACCTTCAGCTGATGGTCGTTGCTCGCCCACATGTGCAGGCGGGCAGGGCGTTGCAGACAGATGCAGCCGTGCGAGGAATTGCCATGCGGGCCGGAAAAGATGCCGTCATGGATCCAGAAGCCGGCGCGCGCCGGGTTGCACATGTCGGTGCCTGCTTCTGGGGTGAGCGGCAGGCAATCGGTCATGAAGTTCAGTGCCCTCGGCGAGGCGAACGTATACAGGCCCCGCGGCAGCGGCCCGTAGTCCTTGACGCATTGCGCATCGGGCTTGTTCTGATACTGCCCGCGGCCGGAATAGCCGTTGGCGAGGAACGTCAGGACGCCGCCTACGTCCTGGTACATGTTGCCGGTCTCTTGAACATAGATCCACATCGCTCGGCTCCCCCTGCGAGAGGCGTGGTCAATCGGCCGGTTGGCTCACCGCATGGGCGCTCGACGGGTCCCGGATCGAAAACCAGTCGAGATCGACGGCCAGCGGCAATCCATTCAGGTGAGCTTCCTGCCGGAATTGCGTTCCGATGCATCCATCGTCGATCGAGGCCGCAGGAAGGCTGCCCGGATCGAAGGGCCCGTGACCATTGGCCGGGATGTGGAATGACCAGCAGGGGATGTTGTTCTGCCGCGCCCAGCTGGCGAGGCGGTAGGAACAATAGGTGGCCGGCACGTAGTTGGCGGCCCGCACCGCGCCGAACCAGCTGACGAGATACCTGTCGTAGCTGCCCGAGGGGATGGTTCCGTCCTCGATGTCGAAGAAGATCGTGCTGCCGACACCGAATCCGGCCGCCTGCATGAGCGCGACGGCTTCTCTCGCGTCGGCAGCCGCAGTGGTCTGCGGGTCGCCGGGCGGCGGCAGCTGATGCCCGTGATTGTCGACCGTCTGCCAGCCAAGATACAGCGGCGCAAGCCCCCAGCCGGAATTTGCCAAGCGCGGGCGGTGCGAGATCCAGCTTTCGTCCTTGCCGCCGCGATGGTGATTGAGATAGAGGCCGCAGATGCGAAACCCGTGCGCCCAAAGCCAAGCGACGGTGCCGTCCCCCGGATAGCTCATAACGTCAAAACCAAGAAATTTGTCGGGCATTGTCCCCTCCGCAAGGCGCTCTTATAGATTGTAAATATGATTTCATAATCGCAATGATTGTGCAATGGCGGCTTTGGCTTGTCAGGACAATTCCGTCATGCCGGCGGTCCGGGGCAATGCCGGCACGAGAGGCCCGCGCCGGCTCGTTGCGAGCGGCGCTTTAAGCGAGGCGGCGCAAGCCTGGAAGCCGTCATGAGCTGTTGCAATCGAATGGGCGATGCGGCATATATCGCCCTTCCGGGCGCCTGCGGCGTCCGTGCGAATGGATGCGGGTGTAGCTCAGGGGTAGAGCACAACCTTGCCAAGGTTGGGGTCGAGGGTTCGAATCCCTTCGCCCGCTCCAAATTCTATAAGTAATATGAGTCGCTTACCACCTGCCACGCCAGATATTTTGAGCTTACACGCAGCGTCTGCTTGGCTGTTAGCTCGTGCTAAGCGCAAGAGTGAATTTCGAAACAGTCCCTGCGGCACTTGCGGGAACGCTCAGACTACGGAAAACGGCTCTAGACAATGATCTTTGATGACTCCAGCGGATAGAGTAGCGGCCCGTTTGGAAGCGTGAGAATGGAACGGGACGCCTTGACGTCATTGGTCTACAAAAGGGTTTTGGTCTAGGATTCGAATCTTCCCTGCTACGCATGATCATAGAATTGGCCGCGTCGAGCCAGGGCCCACCGTGAGCGGCATGGTCAGGGGATAGAATGAATCTGCGGTCGTGGATGCGGCGGACGCCGCAGTGCGATGGTCTTCTGCTGGTGCGCCTGAATTGAGAAGGCTCCAGCCGAATGAGGTAACCACTAGCCTGCCACCGATCCGAAGCATAGGTAAGCCAATCACAAAAACTCGAAGTACGTGCGATCCAACAAACAACGAACCAAGAAGTAGAAGGAGGCCGTTGAACGCAACACGCGTCGCGAACGTGTTGCGTTGCTTCTCGCTGAGGGCGTCCGTGATGTTCGCGAAACACTGATTGTCAGTCGGTCAGAAGAGCAACTCCCCGCGAAACTAGCGTTTTCGGTCCCGTTTACCGCGCGCGCTCGAACGAATTTGTCCTTGCCGAAGTTCTGGCAGAAGCCATATCTGTGCGGCGGGAGCTAAGGCATGATGATCGATCTTGGCACAATTGACGCTGCCCAAGCCGACGGTTCGCCCCCGTCTCAGCTGATCTCAGGCGCCTCCCCGGGTGAAAGCGGCGTTACGATATCTCGCGTCTACTATCAAAGGTCGGCGCACTTCAAAGCATCTCTGCGCGCGCATATCGTGTGCTTTTCCAGTCCCTGCAGAATCCATTGCCGGGCGGCGGGGGAGGCGGTGACCCACGATGCTCCGCCGGGATCAATCGCCGTTCTCCCCGCGGGGCTCGACTGTACCGCCGACACCGAGCGCGATGTAGAATCCACCTATCTGATCATCGATCCCGCCCGGCTGTCTCTCGTCGCGGCGGAAGATTCTTTGCTCAAGGCGGAACTGACCGGCCGATTGTACAGCTGGGATCCCTCGCTCGCTGCGCTCGCGCGCAGCCTGGCTGAGGAGGCTCGAACGGGATTTCCGCAGGGTGTGGTTTTTTGGCATGAGACCGTTGGACAATTCCTCGCGGGCCTCGTCGCACGGCACATGTGCGGCGCGAAAGTTGACGCTGGCGGCGTGCTCGACGCGTACTCGCTGAGCCGGATCCGTGCTCACATCATGGCCCATCTCGATGAGCCGCTCGACGTGGCGACCCTGGCGGCGATGTGTGGCCGCAGCCAATACCATTTTTCGCGGATCTTCACGCGCACTGTCGGCGTCAGTCCCTATCGCTATGTGTTGCACTTGCGTTTGAAACACGCCTTCGATCTCATTCGCAATGGCTCTATTCCTCTTGCGGAGATCGCCTATAGCGCGGGCTTCGCCGATCAGAGTCACCTCACGCGCTGGATACGTCGCGCGTACGGCGTCACGCCCGCGACGGTTTCTCGATAGACCGCGCAACAGCACGAATCTTCAAGCCCCCATTCGTCACATCATCTCAAATGCGCTCGCAAGCGCACGCTGAGCGCATCGCGATGACGGCTCGTGCCCATTGAGAAGTCGCATCACGCACAACGAAAGGAGTTCCCATGAGCACGAAAGAAGAGATGATCGCAGTGTGGGAGGAACATCTCAAACGC
>JAFAME010000364.1 GCA_019233695.1 Methylobacteriaceae bacterium | reverse complement strand
GAATGCCCAGCACGCTGTGTTTCCGGCAAGCGCGGAACAGCGCGCGATGACGGGCGCGCTCGGCCAGTTCGGCGTGCTGATGCTTCTGCTGCTGACGGGCATGGAGATCGACCTCGGGCTGGTGCGGCGGGTCGGGCGGGCGGCGATCAGCGTCTCTCTCGCGGGCATCTGCGTCCCCTTCGCCTTCGGCGTCGCACTTGGCGAAGTTCTGCCCGTTGCGCTCCTGCCGCGGGCGGATCAGCGCCTCGTCACGGCGCTCCTCCTCGGCACGGCGCTCTCGATCTCGTCGGTGAAGATCGTCGCGATGGTGGTCCGCGAAATGAACTTCCTGCGGCGCAATATCGGCCAGGTGATCGTCGCCTCGGCGATCATCGACGACACGATCGGCTGGATCATCATAGCCGTCACCCTCAGCCTCGCCGAGCACGGCACAGTCGACCTCCGCTCGGTCGCAACAAGTGTACTCGGAACCGCGCTCTTCCTCGTCGTCAGCTTCACGCTGGGCCGCCGCTTCGTCTTTCTCCTGCTGCGCTGGACCAACGACACGTTCCTGAGCGAGGTCCCGGTGATTACCACCACGCTGGTGGTCATGGGCACAATGGCCCTGATCACCGACAGCATCGGCGTGAGCACGGTGCTCGGCGCCTTTGTCGCTGGCATCCTGGTCGGCCAGTCGCCGATCCTCACCCGCCACATCGATGCGGAGCTGCGCGGATTGATCACTGCGCTGTTCATGCCGGTGTTCTTCGGCCTGTCCGGATTGAGTGCCGACCTGCGCGTTCTCGGCAACACGAGCATGCTGTCGATCTTCGGCCTGTTGATCCTGATCGCCAGCGTCGGCAAGTTCGGGGGTGCGTTTCTTGGCGGCTGGTTCGGAGGCCTCACGCGAAGGGAGTCGCTTGCGCTTGCGTGCGGAATGAACGCGCGCGGCTCGACCGAGGTCATCGTCGCCTCGATCGGCCTTTCGATGGGAGTGCTGTCGCAGGACGTTTTCACGATGATCGTCGGCATGGCCGTGGTCACGACGCTGGCCATGCCGCCCATGCTGCGCTGGGCGCTGGGTCGATTGCCGCTCGGCGAGGACGAGCGCCGGCGCCTCGAACGCGAGGCATTGGACGCCCGCCGGTTCGTTGCCAATCTCGAGCGCCTGCTTCTGGCGGTCGACGACAGTGCGAGGGGGAAGTTCGCGGCGCGGGTTGCCGGCCTCCTCGCTGGCTCGAAGGGAATGCCCGTCACCGTCGTGAATTTTGGCGAAGCACGGGAGGCGCAGGACAGGCCCGAGACGGCCGTCAAGGCGGCGGCCTCTGGCAGCAACCCGGCGGCTGCCACGGCCGATGAGGCGCGGCCGGAAGTGGCGGTGACGACGCGGACGCAGACCGAGCCGCCCGAAGAGGCTGTCGCCAGCGCGGTAAAGCGGGGCCACGATCTGATGGTCATCGGGCTTGAGCGTGCCACCGCGGCGGAAGGCGGCTTCCACGAGGACATCGTGCGTGCTGCGAGTGGATTTGAAGGCCCGCTGGCGATTGCCGTCGCAAACGGCGTGCATCTTCGAGCTCCTCTGGAGGCGGGGCTCGACATCCTCGTCCCCGTCACCGCGGCAAGTGCCTCGCGCCGCGGCGCCGACGTGGCGCTCGCGCTCGCCCGCGCCATGGGCGTTCCCGTCACCGTCCTTCACGTCGCCCGCACGCGGATCGCCAGCGCCGTGCGCCGGGTCAGTCCGCGATCGCCGCGGGCGGATGATGCGGTACTCAAGGACATCACGCGACTTGCCGAAGGGTTCGGCGTAACGGTGCGCACCGCTGTTCGGGTGCATGTCGCCCCTGAGGACGCCATCCTGCGCGAAGCGAATGTCGGGGGGCACAACCTCATCGTCATGGGCGTCAGCCGCAGGTCGGGCGAGCCGCTCTCCTTCGGCGAGGTTGCCGCGGCCGTGCTGGAACGTGCCGACAGATCGCTTCTCTTCGTGGCGACCGGAGATTGAGCCGTGCACCCACAACTGCGATTCGGATCGGGCACCGGGATCTGACGATTGACGGGGCCCGCCGAGGCATGGCCAATCAGCATCGTATCTGTCGTGGAGCGGGCGTGGGCATCCCCAGGATCCGCCAACGATTTCACCGAACCTCAGAGGCTCCAAATGACCAAGCTTGCCTTCGGCAAATCGCACGTGCCGCTTTCGCCCGCAGTTCGCGCCGGTGACTTCGTCTTCGTTTCGGGCCAGGTCCCGACCGATGCCAAAGGCTCTGTCGTGGCGGGCGGCATCGAAGAACAGACCAGTCAAGTGCTCGACAATATCAAGTCGGCCCTGGCCCTGGCCGGCTGCGACCTCGCCGACGTGGTGAAGACCACGGTGATCCTCGCCGACGCGCGCGATTTCGGTCCCTTCAACAAGGTCTATGCGACCTACTTCCCGCAAGACCCGCCGGCGAGAACCACGCTCGAGGCGCGGCTCATGATCGACATCAAGGTCGAGATCGAGGCAATTGCCTTCAAGCCGCAGTGACGGATGCGCGCCCGATCCCGCTTCGATTGCCGCAATTTCGAGAGACGCCGGCGACGCCGCGTTAACGCTGGCCGGGCGAGGCTGCCGATTGTCGGCCAGCTTTAGCAAAGCCGTAGCCTTGTTCGGCGTAGCCATTGCTCCAGCAGCCAACATGACGGAGCTGTCGCTTGAGCGGCATCACAAGTCCCCTGCCTTTGGCAATGTCGTTTGCCGTGGCGATGATCGTCACCGGCTCGATGCTTTCGAACCGTGTGCAGACCCCGACCGCGCCTGTCGTGGCGGTGCCGCAGAAGCAGGCCGCACCGCCCGCCGCAGCGCCGACGTTCACCGGCGGAGCCTCCGTGACCCTTGCCGCCGATGATGCCGGCCATTTTCATGCCGAGGCGGAAATCGAAGGCCACCTCGTGCGCATGCTGGTCGACACGGGCGCAAGCATCGTCGCCCTGAGGCCGGAAGACGCGGCAGCCATCGGCCTCCGGCCGATGCCGTCCGACTACAGCATGCGGCTGTCGACTGCCAACGGCATCACCACGGCGGCGGAAGTGCGCATCCGGGAGATTTATGTCGGCGGGATCGTGGCGCGCGATGTCCCCGCCGTCGTCTTGCAGCCCGGCCTGCTCACGCAGAGCCTGCTCGGCATGAGCTTCCTGAAGAAGATCGGCAGCGTGCGCATCGACTCGGGCCAGCTCGAGCTGCGCCAATAGGCGCTGCCGGCCCGCCCGATTTCATTTCGACGATAGCAGCCTCGTGCTGAACGCCAGTCCGGCGAGAACCCCGCCGATGATGGGCGCGACGATATAGAGCCACAATTGCAAGAGCGAATCGCCATGCACGAAGATGGCCGGGCCGAGGCTGCGGGCCGGGTTGAGCGAATTGCCGCTCACCGGGACGAAGGCAAGATGCAGGATCGCCAACGTCAGGCCAATGACGAGGCCCGCAAACTCGGTGTGATAGCCTTCGTGCGTCGAGCCCAGGATCACCACGACGAACAGGAAGGTCGCCAGGAGCTCGGCGAGGAAGGCGCCGGCCATCCCGTAACCCTTGACTGCGTCATAGGTCGTCTGACCGAGGCCCGCAGCGGGGATGTCATAGCCGCCGGCCTTGGCCGAGACGATCAGGGCGAGGAGCCCGCAGCCGACGATCGCCCCGAGACATTGCGCGATGATGTAGCCTGGAAGGTCCGAGGCGGGCATGCGCCCGGCCACCACCATGCCGATCGACACCGCCGGATTGAGGTGGCCGCCGGAGACCGGCCCGATGGCGTAGGCCATCGCCGTCACCGTCAGGCCGAAGGCAAGCCCGATCGGCAGGATGCCCATGGGAAAGCTGCTCGGATAGCCGCCGAGCACGATCGCCCCGCAGCCGATGAAACACAGCGCCCCGGTGCCGATGAATTCTGCAAAATATTTCTTCATCATGGCCGACCCCCGATTTGGATGAACCGTCTATGCAAGATCATCCTAATGCTCGCCGGATTACCGCAGCGGCCGGGGCTTCGCAAACCGCCTTGTGCACAACCTGACGCCACGGCCGCGGGAATTCGTTGCGCAATTGGCAATTCCGTCACCGCCGCAGGGTAGCATCGGCCACCGATTTCGCCGAGTGTTCGTGCGGTCCTGCCGTCGAGGTCGCCTCATGCTTCCCAAACCGTCGCCGCAGCTGTCGCCGAACACCTACGACTACGAGACGCGCCCGCTGGTGAAGCCCACAGGCTTTCGCGAATACGATGCGCGGTGGCTCTTCGAAAAAGAGATCAACCTGATGGGCGTAGAGGCGCTCGGCCTCGGCCTCGGCACCTACCTGCGCGAGATCGGTATCAGGCCGCAGGTCGTCACCGGCCACGATTTTCGCGCCTATTCGGCCTCGATCAAATATGCGCTCGTGACGGGGCTGATGGCCGCCGGCATGCACGTCCGCGACATCGGGCTTGCCCTGTCGCCGATGGCCTATTTTGCCCAGTTCGATCTCGACACGCCGGCTGTGGCCATGGTCACTGCTTCCCACAACGACAATGGCTGGACCGGCGTCAAGATGGGGGCGCAGCGCCCGGTGACCTTTGGGCCGGACGAAATGGCTCGCGTGCGCGACATCGTGCTCAACGCCGAGTTCCGGCCGGCGAGCGGGGGCGCCTACGAATTCATCGACAATTTTCCCGCCCGCTATATCGCCGACCTGACCAAGCGGCCAAAGCTCGAGCGCAGCCTGAAGGTGGTCGCCGCCTGCGGCAACGGCACGGCCGGGGCGTTCGCGCCCAGCATTCTGGCCGCGCTCGGTTGCGATGTTGTGCCGCTCGACACGGATCTCGATCACTCCTTTCCCCATTACAATCCCAACCCGGAAGACCTGAAGATGCTGCACGCCATGGCCGAGGCGGTGCGCCGGTCCGGGGCCGACATCGGGCTCGGCTTCGACGGCGATGGCGATCGATGCGGTGTCGTCGACAATCACGGCGAGGAGATCTTTGCCGACAAGATCGGGGTGATGCTCGCCCGCGATCTCTCGAAGCTCCACCCGAATGCGACCTTCGTCGTCGACGTGAAATCGACCGGTCTCTTTGCAACCGACCTTGTCCTGCAGGCGCAGGGCGCCAAGGCCGACTATTGGAAGACCGGTCACTCCTACATCAAGCGGCGCGTCGCCGACCTTGATGCGCTCGCCGGCTTCGAGAAATCCGGGCATTTCTTCTTCAATCGCCCGATCGGGCGCGGCTACGACGACGGCCTCGTCACCGCAATCGCCATCCTCGACATGCTCGACCGCAACCCCGAAAAATCGATCGCAGATCTCTACGGCGACCTGCCGAAGACCTGGGGCTCGCCGAC
>JAFAME010000240.1 GCA_019233695.1 Methylobacteriaceae bacterium | reverse complement strand
ACCGGGTAACACCGGTAACCATCGCGTCCGCATCGCCCGTCGCCAGCATGCACGCCGCGAACACGTTGCGGTCCTGGTTGACCATGCGCTGGCAGTCGCGTTGCAGGAAGCCCTTGCGCTGCAAGCGGCTGTAGAGGTGTTCGGTATAGCGCCGGTTGGCCGAGGACAGGCGCGCGTTGTGCACCTCGATCCCGGTCAGGTCCGCCACGCCGAGTGCCGCCATCGTCGCACGCACGCGGTCCTCTCGCCCGATCAGCACCGGCGTGCCGTAGCCGGCATTGCGGAACGCGATTGCCGCGCGCACCACCTTCTCCTCCTCGCCCTCAGCGAACGCCACGCGCTTGGGGTTGGCACGCACGCTTTCCATGATCGCATCGAGCGCGCTGGCGGTGGGATCGAGCCGGCCCGACAGCTCGCGCGCATACTTGCGAAGGTCGGGCAGCTCGCGCCGGGCGACACCGCTCTCCATTGCCGCTTTCGCGACCGCCGGCGGTATCCACGCCATCAGGCGTGGATCGAAGGCGTTCGGGATGATGTATTCCGGGCCGAACCTCATCTTTTCTCCGGACGAGGCCTTGCGCACCTCGTCAGGAATGTCCTCGCGGGCAAGCCTGGCCAGCGCCTCGGCGGCGGCGATCTTCATCGCTTCGTTGATCGTGCGCGCCCTTACGTCCAGCGCGCCGCGAAAGATGTAGGGGAAGCCGAGCACGTTGTTGACCTGGTTCGGATAATCGCTGCGGCCAGTGGCGATGATCGCATCGGGGCTGACAGCGCGAGCGTCTTCCGGCGTGATCTCGGGATCGGGGTTTGCCATCGCGAAGATGATCGGTTTCGCCGCCATGCTACGGACCATGTCCTGCGTCAGCGCGCCCTTCACCGACAGACCAAAGAAGACGTCCGCGCCTTCAACGGCATCAGCGAGCGTCCTCGCGCGCGTCTCCACCGCGTGCGCGCTCTTCCACTGGTTCATACCCTGTGTGCGGCCCTTGTAGACGACGCCTTTCGTGTCGCACAGAATGACGTTGGCAGGCTCGAAGCCCATCGCCTTGATCAGGTCGAGACAGGCGATGCCGGCAGCGCCCGCCCCGTTGCAGACGAGGCGCGTGCGCTTGATGTCGCGTCCGGTAAGTTGCATGGCGTTGATCATGCCGGCAGCAGCGATAATGGCCGTGCCGTGCTGATCGTCATGGAACACCGGAATATCCATGAGCTCGCGCAGTTTCTCCTCGATGACGAAACACTCGGGCGCCTTGATGTCCTCGAGATTGATGCCGCCGAACGAGGGGCCGAGGAATTTCACGGCGTTGATGAAGTCCTGCGGGTCTTCGGTTGCGACTTCGAGATCGATGGAATCGATATCGGCGAAGCGCTTGAACAGCACCGCCTTGCCTTCCATCACCGGCTTTGCCGCGAGCGCGCCGAGATTGCCGAGCCCGAGGATGGCGGTGCCGTTGGTGATGACGGCGACCATGTTGCCGCGCACCGTGTAGTCGAACGCAACCGCCGGATCGGCGGCAATCGCCTTGACCGGAACGGCGACGCCGGGCGAATAGGCAAGCGACAGGTCACGCTGCGTCGCCATCGGCTTCGTCGGAACGATCTCGAGCTTGCCTGGCCGATTGCGAGCGTGAAAGAGGAGCGCTTCCTGGTCCGTGAAGGTCGGCCGCTTCGGACGGCTCCGTTTGTTGTCAGCCATTGCGCGGGAAGCCCTTTGGGCGTTTTGTCGGGACCGGACCTTAGCCGCCCGCTGCGCGGCTTCACAAGCAGGACGGTGCAGAAAATGGGGCCGGCCGGGTCCTTGAACAAACGGAGGATGACGTGCGAGGCATGACAGGAAGCATCGTCTTGGGTGCAGGGTTCCTTTTGCAGCCGCTGACCGGTCCTCTGGCGGCCGGCCTTCCGACCAAGGTCGGCCAGTGCGCCGAGACGAGGGTTGCAAAGCTCGAATCCCGCCTCGTCGGCGCACCTGACAGCGGCAGCGCCATCAGCTACGTCAACGGCGGCTACCAAGTCTCCTACGACATGATTCCAGGCATTCAGGGCTCGCGCCGCGGCGACCCGGTGCGGCTATGCCTGATCTCCATCCCGAGCGGCTGCCCGCCCGGCGACACCCGCGGTCGCAAGTATCGGGCGACCAACCTCCGGACCGGCCAGAGCTGGGAGGCTCCCGACGCGGAGCATATGTGCGGCGGCGCCTGAGAGGCGGCCGCCGGCGCTAGCGGCCGAGGACGGGGCTGATCGACAGCCTTGTCGCGGTGGGATCGTCGCCCGACGGGGACTTGGAGGCTGGAACCGCGGTCGGGCCTTCGCGCCGCGGCGGGTCGGACGCAACGACCATCGCCCAATAGACCTGCAGCGCCGTATCAGGCGCCTTGGCGAGCGCGATCCCGAAGCGGGTCGCCTGCGGCATCAGGAGGTTGGCGTTGTGGCCGGGCGACTTGCGCCAGACGTCGAAGACCTCCTGCTGGCTGAAATAACCGGCCGCTATGTTCTCGCCCGAGCGCTCCGCATCAATGCCCGCCCGCTCGACCCGCGCGGCCAACGCGCCGTCGACGTCGTGCGACATCTCGCCGGCGGTGGCCATGGCATTGGCCTGCCTCTGCGCCAGGGCCGACAGGACGGGATCGAGCCGCACGGGGCTGAGACCTTTGCTCGCCCGATACCGGGTCAGCGCGTCGCGCGCAGCGCCGGGATCGAGCCGCACCGCGGCGACATCGCCGCGCAGAATGTGGCGCATCGGCTCGGGCTCCGTAACGCAGCCGCCAAGCGCGAGGCCCGCGGCAAGGCCGAGCCAGACTGCAAGCGCTCTTGCGCCCGGCGCTCCAAAAAGGGCGCCCTGTTTCACCGAAACCGCCATCGCGAATGTCTGCCTAAATCCGGGGACAATTTTGGCCCGCTTACGTTGATATACGGTTTCAGTCTCGCGCGGCGGTGCGCGCCGATCGGGGTTTTGCTAGCCTGCGGCCATGACGTCCCGCCCAGCCGCAAGGCCTGCTGACGCGCTCGCGTCCCCTCGCCCGTCGACGAGCGAGGAGAACGGCCGCGTCACCCCGATGATGGCGCAATACCGGCAGATCAAGGACGCCAATCCGGACTGCCTGCTGTTCTACAGGATGGGCGATTTCTACGAGCTCTTCTTCGAGGATGCCGAGATCGCAAGCAAGGCGCTGGGCATCGTCCTCACCAAGCGCGGCAAGCATCTGGGCGAGGACATTCCGATGTGCGGCGTGCCGATCGAGCGCGCCGACGACTATCTGCAGCGGCTGATCGGGCTTGGCCATCGCGTCGCCGTCTGCGAGCAGATCGAAGACCCGGCAGAAGCCCGCAAACGCGGCGGCAAGTCGGTAGTTGGGCGCGCCATCGTGCGCCTCGTCACGCCGGGCACGATCACCGAGGAGCGACTGCTCGAGCCCGGCCGCGCCAACGTGCTGCTCGCCATCGTCCGCGTAAGGGCTTCGGACGAGGAATGGAGCTACGGCCTTGCGTCGGTTGACATCTCGACCGGTGCTTTCAACGTCGGCGAGACGCGCGATGAGGGCCTCGGGGCTGAAATCGCCAGGATCGAGCCGCGCGAGATCGTTTTGCCCGAGACGATGCAGGCTGAGCCGAGGTGGCGAACGCTTTTGGCCGAGCTGGGCGTGGCGGTCACGCCGGTCGCGCAGAACGCTGCCGACGGCATTTCGGCGCAGCGTCGGCTCGCCGATCACTTCGGCGTCGGCACCCTCGATGGGCTTGGCAGCTTTTCCCGCGCCGAGCTTGCCGCGGCGGCCGCGGCCCTCGCCTATGTCGAGCGCACGCAGCTTGCCGCAAGGCCCAACCTCGCCCGCCCGACCCGCGCCTTGCGCGGGTCGACGGTCGAGATCGATGCCGCCACGCGCGCCAATCTCGAACTCACCCGCACCGCCTCCGGCGAGCGCGCGGGCTCGCTTGCCGGGACGATCGACCTTGCCGTCACGCCCGCCGGCAGCCGGCTGCTCGGCGAACGGCTTGCCGGCCCGCTGACCGACCCCGCGGCGATCGACGCCCGGCTCGATGCCGTGGGCTTTCTTCTCACCGAGACCGGGCTGCGGGCAGAATTGCGCCGCGGACTCAAAAGCGCGCCGGACATGGTGCGGGCGCTTTCCCGCCTTGCCCTGCAGCGCGGCGGCCCGCGCGACCTCGCAAGCCTCGGCCAGGGGCTTGCCGCCGCGGCCGCCGTCGCGGCCCTGCTCGGCCGCCACGACGGCCTCCCGGCCGAGCTTGCCGCAGCGGCGCAGGCGGCAGCGGGCGCCGAGCCCTCGCTCGCATTGCGCCTTTCCGAGGCGCTTGCCGACGACCTGCCGCTGAACCGGCGCGACGGCGGTTTCGTGCGGCCGGGACACGAGCCGGCGCTCGATGAGGCGCGCGCGCTGCGCGACGAGAGCCGCAAGGTGATCGCCTCCCTGCAGGCGCGCTATGCCGATCTGGCCGA
>JAFAME010000195.1 GCA_019233695.1 Methylobacteriaceae bacterium | reverse complement strand
GATCTGCCGCTACATCGATGCGGCCTTCCCCGGACCAGCGCTGCAACCGGCCGACCTCAAGGGCCGGGCGCGCGTCGACCAATGGCTCAGTGCGCTCAGCGACTACTGCTATCAGTCGATGATCCGCGACGTCGTTTTGCCGCGCGTCGTCGTGCCGATGCGGGGCGGCAAGACCGACGAGGCGCAAGTCGCCGCGGCCGTTCCGAAAGTCGAACGCCAGCTGACGATCATCGACGGCGCGCTGCGGGACGGCCCATTCCTTGTCGGCGACAAGCTCACGCTCGCCGACCTCATGCTCGTTCCGCTCATGTTTTACATCAAATCGATCCCGGAAGGGACCGCGTTGTGGCCGAAATTCCCCGCGCTCGGGCGCTGGTTCGATGCGATGGCCGGGCGGCCGAGTTTCGCGGCCACGATGCCGGATTTCGCCCAGGCGGCGTAAGTCCAACGAGCGGCGTGCCGAGACGTTTGGTGCGCTGTCTCCATCCGGATTGTCCGTGGAGCTCGACTATGCAGCAACATCCCGTCGTCTCGCGCGAGGAATGGATCGAGGCGCGCACCAGGTTTCTCGCCAAGGAGAAGGAGTTCACGCGCCTGCGCGATGAGCTCAGCGAGGAGCGCCGCGCGCTCCCGTGGGTGCGCGTCGACAAAAAATACGCTTTCGAAGGACCCGCCGGGCGGGAGACGCTTGCCGACCTTTTCGGCGGGCGGCATCAGCTGATCGTCTATCATTTCATGTTCGATCCGAGCTGGGAGGCCGGCTGCAAGAGCTGTTCCTTCTGGGCCGACAACTACAATGGGATCATCGCGCACCTCAATCAGCGCGACGTGACCCATGTCGCGGTGTCGCGCGCACCGCTCGCCAAGCTCGAAGCCTTCAGGCAACGCATGGGCTGGACCTTCAAATGGGTCTCGTCCCACGAGAGCGATTTCAATTTCGACTACCAGGTCTCGTTCAGGCCGGAAGATCTCGCCAAGGGCGAGGTCGTCTACAACTACGCCAAACGTAAGTCTTCGATGACCGAGTTGCCGGGCCTCAGCGTCTTCTACAAGGATGACGCCGGCCAAATCTTCCACACATATTCGTGCTATGCGCGCGGGCTCGATCTTCTGAACTCCGCCTACAATCATCTCGACCTCGTCCCCAAGGGACGTGACGAGGCTGACCTGCCATTCTCCATGTCATGGGTGCGGTTGCACGATCTCTATGATCGGTAGTTCGCTCACGACCGGGGGTCTAGACGTCATTGCGAGGCAGCGAAGCTGCCGAAGGAATCCAGTTCTTTGAGGCTGGATTGCTTCGCTTACGCCCGCAATGACGGGACTGCGATTCATCGTTAGATCATCCCCGCTTCAAGTCCTCTGCGGCGACCGCAGCGAGGGCCTCAGCCCCAGTGATTCTCGCATGCTTCGGCCAAGCCTCGAAATCGGCCTCGCTGCGGATCGCCGCATCGAGCATGCGGTGATAGGCGGCACGCTTGACCGCGACCGCGCCGAGGCTCGCCAGATGCGGCGTCACGAACTGCGTGTCGAGCAGGCGAAAGCCGCCGACCCGCAATCTCGCGACGAGATGGACGAGGGCCACCTTGGAGGCATCGCGGGCGCGATGGAACATGCTCTCGCCGAAGAACGCCGCGCCGATGGCGACGCCGTAGAGACCGCCGGCGAGCACGCCGTCGAGATAGGTCTCCACCGTATGGACATGGCCCATGTGGAACAGCGCCCCGTAGAGGCGGCGAATCCGATCGTTGATCCAGGTATTCCTGCGATCGGGCGCCGAGCTGCCGCAGGCGGCGACGACCGCGTCGAAATCACAGTCGATCCGGATCTCGAGGCGGTCGGACCGTACCGTTCGCGCGAGCCGCTTCGACACGATAAGCCCGCCGAGCGGAAAAACGCCGCGTTCGATCGGATCGACCCAGAAGAGCGTGGGATCGTCGGCACTCTCGGCCATGGGGAAGAGGCCGATCGAATATGCACGCAACACAATGTCGGGCGTGATCTCGAAGCTGTCGCGTGGACGGGCCATGTGCAAAGAGTCGCCCGCACGACGAGGCGCGTCAAGACTGGTATATCTGAAGCAGAAATCGAAGGCGGCGCGACCAAAATTCCCCGCCGCATCGCCGGATGCCGGCGCTCGCAATGCGTTTCAGCCGACTATCAGCAAGGCGAATGGCGAGAGAGACGGGACTTGAACCCGCGACCTCCGGCGTGACAGGCCGGCGCTCTAACCAACTGAGCTACTCCCCCGCAGCAGGGCGCACAGCGCCCCATGGGAGGAAGGTCGGATACGGCAGCCGACTTTTCAAGTCAAGGCTGTGCCGCGGTGCGAGAGCGTCGCTATGCCGTCCGATGCCGCACCGCGATGAGCTGAAGGACTTCGTCCATCGCCTTGCGCGTGGCGTCCCGCCCGATGGCGATCATCTCATCGGCGCGATGGAAATCGAAGAGCCCGATTTTGCCCATCCGGGGCGTGATCATCACGTCGGGCGGATCACCGGCAAGGCGCGAACGCGCGATGCGATCCTGAACGATGTAGAAGGCATCGACCATGACGCTTGCGACCCCCGGGCTGCCGTTGGCGGGGCGCGAGAACTGCCGTCGGATCAGGCCGGCATAGCCGCCGAGCCCCGAAAGCATGCCGCTCAGGGTTCCGACGGGCTTTGCCGGGCGGGGATTGGCTTGGGCCTCCACAACATCGGTCGTGGCTGCGGCCTCGATCAGATCGAGCGCGCCGAGCCCGGCGTCCTGAATGACCGTGCCCCGGCCGCCAAGCGGTTCCGACAGGTTTATGGCGATGATCAAGTCGGCGCCGAAGGCGCGGCAGACGGTCACGGGCACCGGATTGACGAGGGCGCCATCGAAAAGCCATCTGCCGCCGAGCTGAACCGGCTCGAAGACGCCCGGCAAGGCGTAGGAGGCGCGCAGCGAATCGGCGAGGCGCCCGCGCGTCAGCCAGATCTCGTGGCCGGTGCCGATCTCCGTTGCCACGGCGGCAAACCGGACTGGCAGCGATTCGATGATAAGGTCGCTCAATTCCTGGTCGAGGCGGCGCTTCAGGCGATTGCCGCCGAGAAGGCCGCCACCGTTGAATGACACGTCCATCCACGACAGCATGCTGCGGCGTGTCAGGGACAGGGCGAAACTCTCAATCTGCGCGAACTTGCCCCCCGCAAAACACCCGCCAACGACGGCGCCGATAGATGTGCCGACGACGATATCGGGAACGAGGTTCTGGTCGACGAGCTCCTTGAGTACGCCGATGTGTGCCCAGCCGCGCGCGGCGCCTGCACCCAAGGCAAGGCCGATACGCGGCCGGCGCCCGCGGGCGAAGCCGGGCTCGCGTGGCGATCGCCCCTCGATCTCGTCCTGTCTCTTTCGGGTAAACGACAGCAAGTGACCCGTCCTGTTCCGCCCTGATTTCGGCCAGCACTAGGCTCGTTTCGTAACACGCATGCTAAGGCCGACAGCTAAACATTAGCTTAGCTTTTATGGTTCCCAAGTCGGATGCACGGCCTGCAAATCAGGTGCCGTTTTCGCGGGCGTGGGCGAGCCGCCGACCGGCGCCTTTGCCCGCGACCTGGCGATAGAAGCAGCTGCGTCGCCCGGTGTGGCAGGTCTTGCCGTCGCCGCCGACCTCGACCTTCAGCAACAGAGCATCCTGGTCGCAATCGACATAGACGCCTATCACCCGCTGCACCCGACCCGAGGTATCGCCCTTGCGCCACAGCGCGTTGCGCGAGCGCGACCAGTAGTGGGCAATTCCTGTCGCAAGCGTCCGCTCGAGGGCCTCGGCGTTCATGTAGGCGACCATCAGGACATCGCCGCTCGACGCATCGGTCGTGACGCAGACGATCAGGCCGTTGGCGTCGAAGCGCGGCGTGAATGCTTCGCCTTCCTCCAATTCACGTTTTGCATCGGGCCGGGCGAGGGGCGGGGAGATCGACATGAAGTTGCTTCGGCAAGTGGCGGGGCGCCCTCCACGTAGGTAGCGCATCGGTCGTAAGTGTGGCGGCTGCCCCTTTACACGTTGCCGCGACCACGCGCAGGCGTCGCCAAAAGGCAGGCGTCGCCTAGAGCCGCTCGGCGCGCCATTCTCCCGAGCAGCCCTTGCTCTTGGAAACCCAGCTACCCGACCCGGATTGGGTTGAGAGGGAACCAGTTGCTGAAAGCGAATCGGATCCCCGCGTCAAGACGACCGCGACACGCCCGCGCGCGCTGATGCCGCCGGTCGCCTGGGCAAGATTGCCCTGGAGATCGGTGATCTTGCCGCCCCCGACCACGATCCTCCACTTGTACATGTCGCATTTGCCGTGCCGCGTAATGACTTCGACCGACCAGTTGCCGTCGAACCTGTTCTTAGGCCCGGCATGGGCAGGTAACAATCCTGCCGCCGTCAGCATGGCAACAGCGACGAAATTCGAACCGTGAAACATCGACACCATTCGGTCCTTCCCCTTCGCGCTTTTCCTGAAAAACAGGGCGAGGGTTAGTCATCCCGATCAGCTGTTGCAAGCCGCTTCGGCACGACGATCCCCGAAGCCGCAGCTTGGCGTTTCCGGCCGGTGCCCTTACTTTGCCGGAGCGCCTGCGGGCCGCGGGAGGCTGTTGTAGACGTCGGCCGGCAGAACGGGCATGACGAAGACCGTCACCTTCTCGTCGGGACCGAACGGACCCGGGACCTCGTTCTTGATGGCGGGAAGGCTCTTCAGATAGGCCGCGATCGCCATCGCATCCTGCGCGGTCAGGTGGGCGAAGTCCGCGTACGGCATGATCGGCGCGAGCATCCGGCCATCCGGCCGCATGCCGGTTTGGATCGCGGCGACGATCTGTTCGCTGCTCCACGCGCCGATGCCGGTCTCCATATCGGGGGTCAGATTGCGGCCCGGGAAAACGCCGAGACCGGGGATCGCGAACCCCACGTCCGAGCCGGCGAGGTAACGCGTCGGGTCCGGCTTGCCGAGAAAGGTGCCAGGCGTGTGGCAATCTGAGCACCCGCCGAACTCGACCAGATATTTGCCGCGCTGCACCTGCGCGGTGTCCTGTGCATCCGCCGGTACGGTTGTCGTTGAAAGCAATGAGGCGACAACTGCTGCAGCAAGCGCAAAGGAACCCTGCCTCATCCGAACCCCCCTCGTCGCCGAGCCGTCCCCCGACGGCCTCGCTGTTCTAGACCATCGATTCCATGAAACCAATCCTCCGCCCTTCGCGCACGCGCCGAATAGCCGGGAAGAATCGACATCATAGCGGAGGAACGCATGGCGTCAGGAGGAGCCGAACTGAAGACCGCGCCGTCATGCCCGCCCTTGTGGGGACAAGCCCGGCCATGACTGTCGCGCTATCCGTCCTCGACCCGTTCCGTCTCCAAGAATTTTTCCAGCCAATGAATGTCGTAAACCCCGTTCTGGATGTCGCTGTTGCGTACCAGCACGCGAAACAGCGCCAGCGTCGTATCGATGCCGTCGACGATGAACTCGTCGAGCGCGCGGCGCAGGCGCATGAGGGCCTCCGTGCGCGTGCGCCCGTGAACGATCAGCTTGCCGAGCAGCGAATCGTAATTGGGCGGAATCGAATAGCCCTGATAGACGGCCGAATCGACCCGTACGCCGAGCCCTCCCGGCGGGTGATAATAGGCGATGCGACCGGGCGAGGGCCGGAAGGTCGAAGGATGCTCGGCATTGACGCGGCATTCGATGGCGTGCCCGAAGAGACGGACCTCGTCCTGCGTGATCGACAGCGGTGACCCGGCGGCGATCTTGATCTGCTCGTTGACGAGATCGATGCCGGTGATCATCTCGGTCACCGGATGCTCCACCTGGATGCGCGTGTTCATCTCGATGAAGAAGAACTGCCCGTCTTCGTAGAGAAACTCGACGGTGCCGGCGCCGGCATAGCCGAGATCGCGCATGGCCTTGGCGACAATCTCGCCGATTTCGCCGCGTTGAACGTCGTTGAGTGCCGGAGAGGGGCCTTCTTCCCAGACCTTCTGGTGGCGGCGCTGCAGCGAGCAATCGCGCTCGCCGAGATGGATGGCGTTGCCCTTTCCGTCGCCGAGGACCTGGATTTCGATATGGCGCGGCTTTTCCAGGTAGCGTTCAAGGTAGACGGCATCCTCGCCGAAGGCCGCCTTCGCCTCGGCGCGGGCTCCCGCAAGGGCGTGCGGCAGCTCATCGGGCGTGCGCACGACCTTCATTCCGCGGCCGCCGCCGCCGGCGGCAGCCTTGACCAGCAGCGGATAGCCGACGTCGCGAGCGATGCGGCCGGCTTCGCCGTCATCCGTGATCGCCGCATCGGACCCCGGCACGCACGGGATGCCCAGGCGGCGCGCGGTGCGCTTTGCCGCGATCTTGTCGCCCATGATGCGGATGTGATCGGCCTTGGGGCCGATGAAGGTGATGGCATGTTCGGCGAGGATGTCGGCGAAGCGGGCGTTCTCGGCGAGGAAGCCATAGCCGGGGTGGATGGCCTCGGCGCCGGTGATCTCGCAGGCGGCCAGCAGCGCCGGGATATTCAGATAGCTGTCGCGCGCCGGAGGGGGACCGATGCAGACGCTTTCGTCGGCGAGCTTGACGTGCATCGCCTCGGCGTCGGCCGTCGAATGCACGGCAACCGTGGAGATGCCGAGCTCCTTCGCCGCGCGCAGGATGCGCAGCGCGATCTCACCTCGATTGGCAATGAGGATCTTGTCGAACATCTTGTTTCGCTGCGTCCGGGCCTGCCTGAGGCAGCCGGTTCGCGGATGGGCTTATTCGATGATCAGGAGCGGCTCGCCATATTCCACGGGCTGGCCGTCTTCGACGAGGATTTCAGCGACCGTGCCGCTGCGGTGCGCGACGATATCGTTGAATGTCTTCATGGCTTCCACGAGCAGGACACGCTCACCCGCCTTGACCTCGGCGCCCACCTCGACGAATGCCTTGGCCTCCGGGCTCGGACGCCGGTAGACGGTGCCGACCATCGGGGATTTGACGACACCTGGATGCTCGGCGAGCGGCACCGACGGTTCAGCTGCAGCCGGGCCCGAGGGATGGGGCAGGGGACTAGGGGCTGGCTCGACCGGCAGGACCACCTGGGTCGACTTGGCTGTCGCGTGCCGAGTGACACGGATGCGCACGCCGCCTTCCTCGATCTCGATCTCCGAGAGGTCCATCACGCCGAGGATCTCGGCAAGCGCACGCACCTGGCCGATATCGACCCGTTGCCCCTGGGACGCCTGCTTGGCGGCTCCGAACTTGTTGCCGGCGCCTGGCTCGTGACCGGACCGTTTCATCGGCCTGTTTCTTTTTCGGCCGCGGCGTCGCGCGGCAGCAGCGCCTCCAGTGCAAGCTCGTATGAACGCGGGCCAAACCCGAGGATCACGCCTTCGGCGACTGCAGCGATCATCGAGTGATGGCGAAAGGGCTCGCGTGCGTGAACGTTCGAAAGATGCACCTCGACGACCCGCGCGGTACTGCCACGGATCGCATCCTGCAGCGCGATGGAAGTGTGCGTATAGGCGCCCGCGTTCAGGATGACGGGAGCGCCGGCGCGTCCCGCCTCCTGCACCCAGGTGACGAGATCGCCCTCGTGGTTCGATTGGCGGAATACGAGTTCGACGCCGCGGTCGCGGCAGGCGGCCCCAAGCTTTGTCTCAATCTCGGCAAGCGTCAGCGTTCCATAGACGCCAGGTTCGCGCGCTCCGAGAAGATTGAGATTTGGCCCGTTGAGGACGTGAACCGCGGTGATCAAGGGCGAGGTTGCCAGTTGTCCGTCGGGCCGCTGGTGCCGGCGGTCCGCGTCCTCATAACCTGCACGGCTTTCCAGGGAAAGCCGCAAACGGGCTGATCTCCACCGCGGTGTGAGCCGAGCGTGAGGTCGATCTCAACACGTCGCCTTGCCGCATTTGTGCGCGTTGTCGACCCGCGTCTTCAACTCGGCGTAGCCGACCGCGCCGATCACCACATCCTCGCCCACGACATAGGAAGGCGTGCCGTTGAGATTGAGCGCCGAGGCCATCTGGAGCGTCTCGTCGATGCCCGCCTGGACGGCGGGATCCTTCATGTCCTTGGCGAGCTTGTCCATATCGGCGCCCATGTCGCGGGCGACTTCGAGCGCCTGGTCCTTGCCGACCGGCCCTCGCGTCGACAGAAGCTTCTGGTGATATTCCCAGAATTTTTCGCCCTGGAATTGATTGCGCAGTGCGCTTGCCACCTGGGCCGCCTCGATCGATCCGGGCGTGAGGATCGGATAGTCCTTCAGGATGACCTTCAGGTTCGCATCGTTCTTCATCAGGTTGGCAAGATCTGCAAGCGCGCGTTTGCAATAGCCGCAGTTGTAGTCGAAGAATTCGACGAGAGTTGCCGTGCCTTGCGGGTTGCCGATTATCGCCTGGTGGGCGGAGGTGTAGAGCTTGCTCGAAGGATCGCCGGTGATCGTCAGCTGCGCCTGCTTTTCCTGCTCCTTCTGACGGCGATCGAGCTCGACCATCGCGTCGCGCAGGATCTCGGGGTTCTTGATGAGATAGTCCTTGATGATGGCTTCGATGGCGGCCTTCTGCTGGGCCGAGAATTCGGCTGCCGGCGCCGCACTTCCGTATGCCAGCGCAAGGCCGGCGGCAAACAGGGCCAGCGTCGAACGAACGAGTTGCAGCTTCATTCCGGTCTCCTTCGCCGCGCCAGGTGCATGCATTTCCCGATCATCCCTCTTTTTGTTCAATTTTCGGGGCCATCGCAAGCCGCCGAAACCGGCTTTGGCGATGGCCACTTCACGAACTGGCGATCGGCTCGAGCTCCGCCGCTTCCACCATCGAACCCACGGCACCGTCTGAGGCCGCGGCGTCAGCCGTGCCGCGGATCGACGGGCTCAGTTTCCAAAGGTGGCCCTGGCGCGCTGCCACCAGCCTGACTTCTTCGGCCGCGCCGGTTCCTCGGGCGTCGGCTCTGTCTCCGAGGGAGGCAAAGGTGCTTCGCCGGGTTCCGCGGTCGCCGCTTCCCCGCCGTGATCCGTTCGACGAGGGGGGGCGGTCGCGGGCTCGAACGCAGCGGCCGATGGCGGTGCCTCGGCGGCAGATGCGGCCGCCGATACTTCGGCGCCTGATTCCCGCGACGGCTCGGGAGGGGCCGCCGGCTCCGTCGTTGCCTCGTCCGGAGTTGGCGCTGGCGGCTGACCGTCACTTTCGACGAAGCCTCCATCTGCCGCCTCGCGCGTGTGGAGATTGCCTTCCGGAGGCGCCGTAAGTTCGGCGTATTGGCGCCGCGCGCGAGGCTCATGACGGCGCGAGCGACGGTGCGGCTGCTCGTCCGCGATCTCCGACTGCGCCTCCGGCGCTGCTGGCATCTCGGTCTGGAGCGGGGCTTCCCCGAATTCCTCGGGCTCGCCGGCAAACGGGCGGTGCCGGGATGAGCTCTCCGCCGGCTCCGCGTGTTCAAGTCTCGCCACACCGTCGATGTCGCCAACTATCGCCAATCCGTCATCCGACGGCTGCGGCGCGTCCGGGTTGACGAGCGCCCGATTGTCGCGGTCGCGACCCCGCCGCCGCCGGCGTCGCCGCCGCCGGCGCACTGCGTCGCCGTCGATTCCACGGCCGTCGCTCGATTCGCCCGCGTGTCCTTCCTGGGCTCCTTCGACCGGCTCGTCTTCGAGGAACGCCTCGTCCTCGCCTGCAGGAACGCCCTCCTCGTCCTCCTCCGGCTCGATCGTCTCGATCGTTTCGTCCTCATAGGCCGGCTGCACGGTATCGATCCGCACGAGCTCGCTTCGCCGCAGCTCCGCCTGTGGCGTCGCGGGCTCGCCGCGCTCGATCGTGTAGTAGGAGATGCCCGTGAGCGAAGCATCAGCCGCCACGGAAATCGTCACGCCGAAGCGCGTCTCGAGTTCGCGCAGATGCGAGCGCTTCTGGTTGAGGATGTAAAGCGCCACCTCGGTGCGCGTGCGCACTGTGACATTGTGCTGGGCATTCTTGATCAGCGCCTCTTCCAGGCCGCGCAGCACATGCAGCGCGATGGAAGCGGTCGAGCGCACCATGCCTGCGCCCATGCAGTGCGGGCACAGGATCGTCGAGCCTTCGAGGACGCCCGTGCGAATGCGCTGGCGCGACATTTCGAGGAGGCCGAAATGCGAGATCCGGCCAATCTGGATGCGGGCGCGGTCGTTCTTCAGCGCTTCCTTCATGCGTCGCTCGACGGCACGATTGTTGCGCGTTTCCTCCATGTCGATGAAGTCGACGACGATAAGACCGGCAAGGTCGCGCAGACGCAGCTGCCTTGCCACCTCGTCGGCGGCTTCGAGATTGGTGCGCAGCGCCGTGTCCTCGATGTTGTGCTCACGTGTCGAACGGCCGGAATTCACGTCGATGGCGACAAGGGCCTCCGTCTGGTTCATGACGATGTAGCCGCCCGAGCGCAGCGTCACCTGATTGGTGAACATCGCATCGAGCTGGGCCTCCGCCCCGGCACGCGCGAAGATCGGCTGCACATCACGGTAGAGCTTCACGTTCTTGGCATGGCTCGGCATGAGCATGCGCATGAATTCCTTGGCCTCGCGATAGCCGTCCTCGCCCGCGACGATGATCTCGTCGATGTCCTTACTGTAGAGATCCCGGATCGCTCGCTTGATCAGCGAACCTTCCTCGTAGACCAGGGTCGGCGCCGTCGACCTGAGGGTCACTTCACGGACCTGCTCCCACATCCGCAGCAGGTATTCGAAGTCACGCTTCACCTCGGCCTTGGTGCGCGTGGCGCCGGCGGTTCGCAGAATGATGCCCATGCCCTCGGGCACTTCGAGCTCCTCTGCGATCGCCTTCAATCGCTTGCGATCAACGGCGCTGGTGATCTTCCGGGAAATGCCGCCGCCCCGCGCGGTGTTGGGCATGAGCACCGAATAGCGCCCGGCAAGTGATAGATAGGTCGTCAGGGCCGCGCCCTTCGTGCCGCGCTCCTCCTTGGCGACTTGCACCAGCAGGACCTGGCGGCGTTTGATTACTTCCTGGATCTTGTATTGCCGACGCGGGCGCGCCGGGCGGTGCGGAATTTCCTCCATCGCATCGCCGCCGATCTGCTCGACGACCTGCGAATCGCTTTCCGCCTCGCTGTCTTCCTCCTCTTCCGCCGCGACGCGATCGTCACGGCGCTCATCGGCTTGATCAGGCTCCTCGCCTCTCGATTCGGTGTCTTGGCGCTCTTCGACCTTCACCGGCTGCGCGATGCTGGTGGGGACAACGTCCGCATCCGATTCGCCGAAAATGGCCTCGTCCGGTGCGTCGCTCCGGTCGAAGGCAGCCTCAGCGGAAACGGCGGTCTCCTCGGGTGGCGCTGCCTCGGCGAGCGCCTTGCCGGCTTCGCTCGTGTCGAGGCCCGGGGTTGCTTGCTCGGCGGTTTCGGCTGGGAGCGCGGCTGCATCATCGACAACCGGGATGACGACAGGAAGGTCAGAGTCTTCATCGATCGGAGGGGCGGGGTGCTCGGAGGCAAGCGCCGCGGCCGTCTCGCCGACCAAGGGCTCGGAAATCGTCTCATCGGCCTCATCGCTGCGCCGCTGTGCGACTTCGCCCTCGTCATGACGACGAGAACGGCCGCGTCTGGGGCCCGATCGAGTTTCGCTTTCCTCCTCGGCACGTTGGGCACGCGCGTCCTCCTCGAGGAGCGCCTGCCGATCAGCGACCGGGATGTGGTAGTACTCCGGATGGATTTCGGAGAACGCAAGGAATCCGTGCCGGTTGCCGCCATAGTCGACGAATGCCGCCTGCAGCGACGGCTCGACCCGGGTTACCTTGGCGAGATAGATGTTGCCGCGCAGTTGTTTCTTGCTGGCGGATTCGAAATCGAATTCTTCCACCCTGTTGCCGCGCATGACGACGACGCGAGTTTCTTCCGGGTGGCTGGCATCGATAAGCATCTTGTTGGGCATGTTGAACTCATTTGTGCAAGTCGGCGCCGGCGGCCGTCCGCCAGGGCGCCGGATGCGCGCGCCCGCAATCGGCAAAACCTGCTTGCCGGCCATCGGGGACGCATCGGGGGTGGGTAAAGCTGAGCGGGAACGATCGACATGGCGCAGATTGCAGCGCCGGCAGTCGTCCGACTATGCCGCGAATTCGCGAAGGCGCTGTCCGCCGCGCGCCGCCTGAACCTTGACATCTCTGGACCGGTCCGTGCCGGACCCGTCGGGCATTCCATGACCTCGTCACCTGTTCGACGGCGACATCCAAGGATGTCGTCCTGCCCCTGTCCACCGGTACGCCATCCACACCGGCTGAGCCGCCGGCCCGGAGCGCAATACCCTCGATGGAAGGGGAGGCGATGGGAGACTGCGCCGCCGGACCCGCAGATCCGAAGGAGACAGGTCGTGCACGGATCGTGCTCGGGCTCCGCTCGACTCGGAACAGGGACAACCCTTACATAACGGTTCGGTCACAAGTTTGGCAAGCACCCAGGCATTTGTTGCGTGTCGGCAACGCCTCTCAGGCAAGTGACGTCCCTCGCACACGACCGGTTAACCATTGGGCCCCTATCCCTTAGAGAGACAGGGACGCGCGGCGCAGGGCCTCGCGCTCGCCGTGCCAACCGACCCCACAGGCCTCGTGCGCCCCCCCTCGACTGAAGTTGCCGGCCAGGATCGGCGCAGACTTTTGAGGCGCTTCACGCATGACATGCGTCGCGCCGCTCAAGGCATTAAATGGGTTGGCTTTGTCCTTGCCGCAATCCTCTCGACTTCAGCTTGGGCGACACCGCAGCGCCACCTTCCCGCGACCAACCCCGAACCGCGCCCTGCGGCGCAAGCCGAGCCCGCCGGGTCGGCGGTCGTTGCCATCAGCGTGGCGCTCAGGCAGGACGCCGCGTCCGCCCGGCTGGTATTCGACCTTTCCGCGCCTGTCAGCCCGAACGCGTTCGTGCTCGCCGATCCGGACCGGGTCATCATCGATCTGCCCGAGGTCAATTTTCAGGTCGATCCTCAGGCCGGGCGTCCCGCGCGGCCGATGCCCTCGCGTGCGCCGCGCACGGGCCTCGTTTCGGCGTTCCGTTTCGGGCTGTTCGCGCCCGGCCGATCGCGCATCGTCATCGACCTCGAAGGGCCGGCCCGCATCGTCAAAGCTGTGAGCGAGAGAATTGCCGGCGACGGCCCGTCCCGCCTGGTCATCGAGCTCGCAGCGACGGATCCCGGCGCGTTCCAGCAGGCCGCCGCTGCCGGCGCGCGCGCCGAGGCGGCACGGGCGGAGGCGCGGCGCCTGCAGTTGGCTCCCTCGCCGAGCGCGCCAGCGCCCACGCGGCCGGTGATCGTTCTCGATCCCGGCCATGGCGGCATCGATGCAGGCGCCTCGGGCGTCGACGGAGTCCTCGAAAAGGATGTCGTCTTTGCCTTTTCGTCCTTGCTGGCGGGCAAGCTTCAGGCGACCGGGCGCTATGCGGTCGTCATGACCCGGTCAGCCGACGTCTTCATGTCGCTTGACGACCGCGTCGAGGTGGCCCGCAACGCGCACGCCTCCCTGTTCGTCTCGATCCACGCCGACACGCTGTCAGCAAATCCACAAGTCATGGGCGCGACAGTCTATACCGTTTCGGACCGCGCCTCCGATGCGGAGGCTGCGCGCATCGCCGACAGCGAGAACAAGGCCGACCTCGCCGGCGGCCTTTCGGTTTCGACCGGCGATGCGAGCAGGGTTGCCGACATTCTCTTCGACCTGACGCGTCGGGAGACGCGAACCTATGCCCACGTCTTCTCGCGAACGCTCGTGAACTATCTCAAGGACGCAACGCGGTTGAACAACAATCCCGCCCGATCGGCCGGCTTCGTCGTGCTGAAGGCGCCCGATGTGCCTTCGGTCCTCCTCGAACTCGGCTATCTGTCGAGCCGGGTCGAGGTGAAGGAGCTTGAATCGCCGCAATGGCGCGACAAAGCCTCTTCCTCGATCGTTGCGGCGATCGACCGGTTTTTCGCGAGCCGCCAGCAGGGCGGCGCCGCCTCGGGGCGGCCGGAGAGCGATCCGCTGCCGACCGGGCAGCTTGGAACTGTATCGCGGCAGCCACAACCCGGCGAAATCGGCGCCAATGCGCCCCTGGCGCGCAACGCCGGCGCAACGGGTGCCCCACATTGACCACAAAGCTTCCACAAACCGGAAACGATGCACCGTGTCGCCGCTCTGCGGCGATACGAGAGGGGTGGAACGGCTTGCAGCAACACCTGGAACATGGCCTCGGCGCGCGCTCTGGCCGCCGATATCGCGCGCAGGTCGCGCCGCACCAACGGGGCGATTTAATTCGATGCGCATGATTGCACGCTTTTTGGGGTTCGCCTTTGCGACCGGCGCGTTGGTGTTCGTCATCGGCGCGTGCGCGGCGGGCTTCGTGATCTGGAGATTCGAGCAGGGCCTGCCCGCCTACACCCAGCTGCAGAACTATGAGCCGCCGGTGATGACCCGGGTTCACGCAGGCGACGGCAGCATACTTGCAGAATATTCGCGCGAGCGGCGACTCTATCTGCCGATCTCGGCCATCCCGACCCTGGTCAAGGACGCTTTCATTTCGGCGGAGGACAAGAATTTCTACACCCATAACGGGGTCGACCCCGAGGGCATTCTGCGCGCCGTGTTCTCCAACCTGCAGGGCAAAGGGCGCCAGCAGGGCGCCTCGACCATCACCCAGCAGGTTGCCAAGAACTTTCTCCTCGGCAACGAGCGCTCCTATGAACGCAAGATCCGTGAAATCCTCCTCGCGTTCCGCATCGAGAGTGCCTATTCGAAGGACAAGATCCTCGAGCTCTATCTGAACGAGATCTACCTCGGCCTCGGCAACTACGGCGTCGCCGCCGCGGCCTTGAACTATTTCGGCAAGTCGGTGCACGAGCTGACCATCGCCGAGTGCGCCTATCTCGCGGCGTTGCCCAAGGCCCCGAACAACTACCAGCCGTTCCAGAAGCACGACAGGGCGGTCGACCGGCGCAACTGGGTCATTGATCGCATGGTCGAAAACGGCTACATCAAGCGCGAGGACGGGGAAAAGGCAAAGACCGAGCCGCTCGGCGTCAATCCGCGCGTGCTGACGCCCGATACTTATGCCGCTGGCTACTTCGCCGAGGAGGTGCGCCGCGAGCTCAGCGAACGCTACGGCGAGCAGAAGCTCTACGAAGGCGGCCTGTCGGTGCGCGCCACACTCGATCCCAAGATGCAGCTGATGGCGCGCAAGGCGCTCGTCGATGGACTGGTGCGCTACGATGAGGCGCACGGCTGGCGCGGCGCCATGCGGCACATCGATCTTGGCCAGGACTGGGGCATTCCGCTTGCCGAGATTCCCTCGCTTGGCGATGTGCAGCCCTGGCGGCTGGCAGTGGCCATCGACGTCAACGATGGTTATGCGCGCATCGGCCTGCAGCCACGACGCGACGCCTCGGGCGCCGTGACTTCGGAGCGCGAGACGGGCGAGATGCTGCTCGACGGCATCAAATGGACGCACAAGGGGAGCCTCCGCACGACCTTCCAGCCAGGTGACGTCTTCTATGTGGAGCCGCTGAAGTCGGGCCAGTATCGCCTGCGCCAGATTCCGGAGGTGTCGGGCGCCATCATGGCGATGGATCCGTTCACCGGCCGGGTGTTCGCGATGGTCGGGGGCTTCTCCTTCGACCAGTCGGAATTCGATCGGGCGATGCAGGCCTATCGCCAACCCGGCTCTTCGTTCAAACCGTTCGTCTATGCGACGGCGATCGACAACGGCTACACGCCCTCCTCGATCGTGCTTGATGCGCCCATTGAGATCGACCTCGGCAACGGCGAGGTGTGGCGGCCGGAAAATTTCGAAGGCAAATCCAGCGGCCCCCACACGTTGCGTTTCGGCGTCGAGCATTCGATCAATCAGATGACGGTGCGGCTGGCGCGCGACGTCGGCATGCCGCTGATCGCGGAATACGCCAAGCGCTTCGGCATCTACGATGACATGCCGCCCCTGCTGTCGATGTCGCTTGGCGCCGGCGAGACGACGCTGATGCGCATGACGACGGCCTATTCGATGCTCGCCAACGGCGGTCGCCGGATCAAGGCCACGCTGATCGATCGCATCCAGGACCGCTGGGGTCACACGATCTACAAGCATGACGAGCGTGTCTGCCAGGGCTGCGACGCCGAGCGCTGGGAGAACCAGAACGAGCCCAAGCTCATCGACAAGCGTGAGCAGGTTCTCGATCCACTGACCGCCTACCAGATGACCTCGATCATGGAAGGCGTCATCCAGCGCGGCACGGGCCAGGCGATCCGCGAGGTCGGCAAGCATCTGGCCGGCAAGACCGGGACGACGAACGAGGCCAAGGATCTGTGGTTCGTCGGCTACTCGCCGGACCTCACCGTCGGCGTGTTCATGGGCTACGATCGGCCGCGCTCGCTCGGTGATTCGGCGCAGGCGGCGCTCTACACCGCGCCGATCTTCCGCGACTTCATGGAAATGGCGCTCAAGGACAAGCCGGACGTGCCGTTCCGCGTGCCGCCGGGGATCAAGCTCATCAACGTCGATCCGCGCACTGGCTTGCGCGCCAACGGCCCGGGCTCGATCCTGGAGGCCTTCAAGCCTGGAACCGGACCGCCCGACAGCTACACATTCGTTGGAGACGCGGGCAGCCCACGGGCCGTCAACCCGGATCCGGAGAAGGGCGTGGGCTCCGGCACCGGCGGCCTTTACTGAACCGGCCCGGTTCAAGCAGACATCGCCGGTTTACTTCGGCCTTTCTTGCCTCTAGCCTGCGTCGCCACAAGGGGTGGCGGCGCAAGGGCGGCCGCCCTTCCGATCTTTGATCGAACGAGGACCGAATGCGCGCCGAAGCCGAAGCGCACGTCGAAGCCATCAAGCAGTCGATGGGACTGCTGAGGAGGCATCTTTGACGTCGACACCGCCACCCGCCGCCTTGCGGAGCTGACCGCCAAGGCTGAAGATCCCAATCTCTGGAGCGATCCGGACGCCGCCCAGAAGATCATGCGCGAGCGCACAGAGCTTGAGGATCGCCTGGGATCGCTCGCCCGCCTTGACCGCGACCTCGAAGACGCTATCGCCCTCATCGAGCTCGCCGAGGCGGAGGGCGATGCGGCGGTCGAGGCCGAGGGCCTCCAGCAGCTCCGCGCGGTGAAGGCGGAAGCTGAACGCCGCCAGATCGAATCGCTGCTGTCGGGCGAGGCCGACGGCAACGATGCCTATCTCGAAGTTCATGCCGGCGCCGGTGGAACCGAAAGTCAGGATTGGGCGCGCATGCTCTTGCGCATGTATGCGCGCTGGGCCGAGCGCCGCGGGTTCAAGACCGAGATCGTCGAGGAGACGGCGGGCGAGGAGGCCGGCATCAAGGGAGCAACGCTTCTCGTCAAGGGGCATAACGCCTATGGCTGGCTGAAGACCGAATCGGGCGTGCACCGCCTCGTGCGTATCTCGCCGTACGACGCCAATGCCAGGCGTCACACGAGCTTTGCCTCGGCCTGGATCTATCCCGTGGTCGATGATCGCATCGAGATCGATGTCAACGAAGCCGATTGCCGCATCGACACCTATCGGTCCTCAGGGGCGGGCGGCCAGCACGTCAACAAGACCGATTCGGCGGTGCGCATCACGCATATGCCGACGGGGATCGTCGTGGCGAGCCAGCAGGAGCGCTCGCAGCACAAGAATCGCGCCACCGCGTGGAACATGCTGCGTGCCCGCCTCTACGAGCTCGAGCTGGAGAAGCGCGAGGCCAAGGCGAGCGCCGACGCCGCGTCGAAGACGGACATCGGCTGGGGTCACCAGATCCGCTCCTACGTGCTGCAGCCCTACCAACTGGTCAAGGACCTGCGCACCGGCATGACCTCCGGGACGCCTTCTGTCGTGCTCGACGGCGATCTCGACGGCTTCATGGAAGCGGCGCTCGCGCAGCGGCTGACCGGCCGCACGGTCGAAGTGGAGGACGTCGAATAGGCATCTGCCTCGCTGGACCTTGGCTGCGTGCGAACCCGCACGCCCTGCATTGGCCGGGCGCGCCGAGGGCGATCGGCGTGCGCACGGGCACCGCTTCGGCGAGCCGTGCGGGCCAGAGTTCGCATCAACGCATCGGCACGCGCTCGCCGCCGAGGAGGCGTTCATGTCGACGGATTTCGATGTTCGGACTGACGGCGCCGATCGTCTCGACCGCAAGGCTGGTCGCTTCGCGCGTCGCGCAAGGAACACCGTGCGCTATCTACGCGATAGTGGGTTGGTGGCACTCGTTTGCGCGCTGTTGAGCGCCTTCATCAGCGGCGGAGTGGTCCTCCTCGACCGCCACCGCTCGAAATGAAGGGCAGGCGATCGGCGAAGCCTCACCCGGGCCCGAACAACCGCTGCCCGGCTCGCAGAAACCGGATCGGATCGACCGCTTCGCCGTCGATGCGCGTTTCGTAGTGCAGATGCGGCCCCGTCGCCCGGCCGGTCGAGCCGACATTGCCGACGACGGCCCCCGTCTCGAGCCATTGGCCGGGCTCCACCGCAATCGATGACAGATGTGCATAACGCGTCGCAAGGCCATTGCCGTGATCGATCTCGACCATGTTGCCGTAGCCGCCCAGCGGCCCGGCAATGGTCACGCGCCCGGCGGCGGTCGAGCGTACCGGCGCGCCATATTCCATGGCAAAATCGAGCCCTGTGTGCATGGCCGGACGGCCGGTGAAGGGATCGTTGCGGGGGCCAAATCCGGAAGTGATTTCCGCGGCTTCAAGCAGGGGGCGACGAAACGGCAGGAAGGGCAGGATCGTTCTGAGCCGCTCGGTTGCCAAAAGCTCGTTCTGGAGGTCGAAGACCTCGCGGTCGAACGGCGAGCCGTTGGCGTCGATCCTCAACGGGATGAAGGGGCCGCCCACCGCCGGGTTCTTTCCGGTGCCCGAAATGAATCGCTCGCTCGACAGGCCCGCTTCGGCAAGCGCGGCATTGAACCTCGACGTCTCCTCGCGCTCGGTCCGGCCAATCTTGTCCAAGGCGCTGATCTGGCGAGCCTCGATCCGGTCGAGCGAGTTCGCCATCAGGGCAAGTCGGGCCGCCATGGGCAGGTTGGGATCATCGATGGCGGAAGTACGTGCGGCAGCATCCGGCACAGAGCCGGTGCCCGGCTTGCTGGCATCGCTGGCAGGGCCCAGCTGATCGCCGTCCTCGGGCAGTGGCTTCACCGGTTCGAGTGTGGGCAGAGGCTTCGGCGTGCCGTCGATGGCGGCAAAGCCGGAAACGTCCGGTGGTGCATCCGACGTCGGGGCGCCGGTCACGGCGGTAATAGCGCTGAGGGCGTTCGACGGCGCCGCGGAGCGGACGCGCCGTTCGCTCCGTGCTGCGACGGCAGTGCCTCGGCCGAGCCCGACCTGATCGGCGAACGTCGCGATCATGGTCGCGCGCGCCTCGAGCTGCGCCTGCCGCGCCATGAGCGCGTGCACCTTGCCCTCGAAGGAATTCTGGTCGAGCGCCTGACGGCTCGTCGCCCGGTCGAGCTGGTTTCGCAAGTCGGCCAAGCGATCCTCATAGGAATAGCGCATCTCGGTCTGACGGGCGATCAGACCGGTCG
>JAFAME010000139.1 GCA_019233695.1 Methylobacteriaceae bacterium | reverse complement strand
GAAGTCAGGCATCTACAGCAATCGACACCGTGCGCATCTCGCTCGACGCCATGGCCGCCGGCGGGATCTATGACCACCTCGGCGGTGGCTTCGCTCGCTATTCGGTCGACAACATCTGGCTCGTCCCGCACTTCGAGAAGATGCTCTACGACAACGCCCAGCTCGTGGAGCTGCTGGCGCTGGCGCAGCGCGCCACCGGCCGTCGGCTCTTTGCCGAGCGGGCGCGCGAGACCGTTGCCTGGCTCGGCCGCGAGATGACGACGGCGGAAGGCGCCTTTTCGGCGAGCCTCGATGCCGACAGCGAGGGCGTCGAGGGCAAGTTCTACGTCTGGCAGGCGGCCGATATCGAGCGGGTGCTGGGCCCGCAGGATGCGGCCTTCTTCGCCCGCTTCTACGACGTGACGCCCGCGGGCAACTGGCACGACGAGCATAGCGGCGAGACCGTCACGATCCTCAACCGGCTGCGGGCGCCCGAGGCCTCCGCCGAGGAGGAAGAGCGCCTAGCCGGGCTGCGGGCGCGGCTCCTTGCCGAGCGCGGCAGGCGCATCCGGCCGGGCCTCGACGACAAGGTTCTGGCCGACTGGAACGGCCTGATGATCGCCGCACTCGTCAATGCGGCGACCGCCCTTGGCGAGCCTGCCTGGGTCGACATGGCGGCGCGCGCCTTTGCCTTCATCGCGCGCGCGATGACGCGCGGCGACCGGCTTGGTCATGCCTGGCGGGCCGGAAAGCTGACCTTTCCCGGCTTTGCCTCCGACTATGCAGCCATGATCGGCGCGGCGCTGGCGCTGCACGAGGCGAGCGGCGCGCGGCCCTATCTCGACCAGGCGATCGCGTGGGCGCGGGCGCTCGATCGCCATCACCTCGACCCGGCAAGCGGGCTCCTGTTCCAGAGCGCGGACGATGCGAGCGATCTGCCGGCGCGGCTGGCACCGACTGCCGACGAAGCGGTGCCCAACGCCCACGGCGTTTTCGCGGCCGCGCTGGTGCGCCTTGCCGCCCTGACCGGCGATGAGGCTTGGCGCCGGCGCGCCGACGCGTTGATTGCCGCCGTGGCGAAATCCATGGGCTCGTTCCCGCTTGCGCATGGCGCGGTGCTGAACGCCTTCGACTTCCGGCTGCGGGCGGCCGAGATCGTCGTCGCGGGCGACGAACGCCAGGCGCTGCGGCACGCGGCGCTGGCCATCCCCTTCCTCGATCGCATCGTGGTCGATCTCGCCGACCCGCAAGGCCTGCCGCCCGCCCATCCGGCCGCCGCACAGCTGCGCCTCGCCGGCGCGGGCGCGGCCTTCGTCTGCGTCGGCGAGCGCTGCTCGCTTCCGGTGCGCGATCCGGGGGAGATTACGAGAAGGATCGAGGAAATGCGGGAGTAGCGCGGACGGGATGTGTATGATATCACTGATCCGTACACACGAGAATATGCGATGCGCACGAATATCGAGATCAACGACGCCTTGATGGAGGAAGCCCAGCGAGCGTCCGGACAGACAACCAAAAAGCAGACGGTCGAGCAGGCCCTCCGCCTGTTGATCAAGCTTCGACGGCAACAGGAGGTCGAGGGCGCCTTCGGCCGGTATCCTTGGCGTGGCGATCTCGCACGGAGCCGCGAAGGGCGCGGGACGACTTGATCGCTGTGACAGCAGTGTCTGGATTGACTTCCTGAACGGCCGAAATGCGCCTCACGTTCGGCAACAGCGCGAGATCCTTGGCACTCGCGAGATCATCATCGGGGATTTGATGCTTGGCGAGGTCTTGCAAGGTCTCGCGACCGAGCGCACGGCCCATCAGGTTGAAAGCCTTCTTCGTCGCTTTGAAATCGTGTCGATGGCCGGCGGTGCATTGAGCACCATGTGCCGCTCCTCCATAACGACGGCGACTTCCAGTACATGGCTCCCCATCTTGGACTGATCGAGTTGCCGATCAGCGCTTAGATTTCGAACCTCGCTATCGTATTCTGAAAGGGAAGCATCATGGACCATCCGCGCATTCAACTCGCTCCGGACGTGCTCGCGGGCAAACCTGTGGTTCGCGGGACACGGCTTTCCGTCGAATTCGTCATCGGCCTGATGGCCGACAGGTGGAGTGAGGCTGATATCCTGGAGAACTATGCCGGTATCACCCGCGACGATGTCCTCGCCTGTCTGGCCTATGCCCGCGATAGGCTCTGAAGGCGGCCGGACATGATGTCGTGTGGTGAGCAAAGGCCTCAACCGTCATGGCCGCCCTTGTGGCGGCCATCCACGCGGTCGAGCTGCCGCGGTCAATGGCAGGAGGCGCCACAACGCGTGCATCGAAGCTTCAAGAAGTCAGGATCTGAGCAAAGCCTTCAGCGTTGAAGCAGATTGCGCCGCGTGGATGACCGGGACAAGCCCGGTCATGACGCAGTGGGCGGCGCCTCGCTCGCATCGCCGCCCTACGTATTCATCTTCTCGAAGAATTCGGCGTTGACCTTGGTCTCGCGCAACTTGCCGAGCAGGAATTCGATGGCATCGACGGTGCCCATCGGGTTGAGGATGCGCCGCAGGACATACATCTTCTTGAGAATGTCGGGCGGAACCAGGAGCTCTTCCTTGCGGGTGCCGGATCGGGTGATGTCGATTGCCGGAAACACCCGTTTGTCGGAGACTTTCCGGTCGAGGATGATTTCCGAATTGCCGGTGCCCTTGAACTCTTCGAAGATCACCTCGTCCATGCGCGAGCCCGTATCGATGAGGGCGGTGGCGATGATCGTCATCGAGCCGCCCTCCTCGATGTTGCGCGCGGCGCCGAAGAAGCGTTTGGGCCGCTGCAGGGCGTTGGCATCGACGCCGCCGGTCAGCACCTTGCCGGAGGACGGCACGACGGTGTTGTAGGCGCGCCCGAGGCGGGTGATCGAATCAAGGAGGATCACCACGTCGCGGCCGTGTTCGACGAGGCGCTTGGCCTTCTCGATCACCATCTCGGCGACCTGGACGTGGCGCACCGCCGGCTCGTCGAAGGTCGAGGAGACGACCTCGCCCTTCACCGAGCGGCGCATGTCGGTCACCTCCTCCGGCCGCTCGTCGATGAGCAGCACGATGAGATAGCACTCAGGATGGTTGTTGGTGATCGACTGGGCGATGTTCTGCAGGAGCACGGTCTTGCCGGTGCGCGGCGGCGAGACGATCAGCGCGCGCTGGCCCATGCCGATGGGTGCGACGATGTCGATGACGCGCGGCGACATGTCCTTGCGGGTCGGGTCCTCGGTCTCGAGCTTCAAGCGACGCTGCGGATAGAGCGGCGTCAGGTTGTCGAAATGCACCTTGTGCCGGATCTTTTCCGGATTCTCGAAGTTGATCGTATTGACCTTGAGGAGCGCGAAATATCGCTCCCCCTCCTTGGGGCTGCGGATCACGCCTTCGACGGTATCGCCCGTCTTCAGCCCGAAGCGCCGGATCTGCGAGGGCGAGACGTAGATGTCGTCGGGGCCGGCAAGGTAGTTGGCGTCAGGCGAGCGCAGGAAGCCGAAGCCGTCCTGCAGCACCTCGACGACGCCCTCGCCGACAATCTCGACGTCGCGGCTGGCGAGCTGCTTGAGGATGGCAAACATCAGTTCCTGCTTGCGCAGGATCGAGGCGTTCTCGACCTCGTGTTCCTCGGCAAAAGCGAGGAGTTCGGTGGGAGACCTGGTCTTCAGGTCCTGGAGTGTGATTTCCGGCATTGGAGGGTCCTTGAAAAATGCGCCGGGGGATGGGCTGAAGGCTAAAAGGGGAAAGGTCGAACCGCCGGGGATGGTGGCAAACGTTCGACGCGCAACCGGGCAGAATGTTCCGCTGCAACGCCGCCGCGTCAGCTCGCTGTCGTCTGCCTTCAGGAGGGATCTAGTAGATAGACTGATTCCGTGGGTCTGACAACCCGGGCGACAGAGGAGGGAGGACAGAGAAGAGGATCACCCGGCTCTGCCCTATCGCGCCGACGCCAAGGAGCGCGTGAAGGCTCAATCGACCGGACGCCGTTCCCTCCCCCCTTGCGGGCCCCTTGCGGGGGAGGGCCAGGGAGGGGGGTCCGGCGGCTACTGACCACCTTGCCAGGCCTCTGGCGGAGACCGCGCGAAGCCTTCCCGCGGGTTGACGGGGATCGAGGCTGGCGCGCCCCCCTCCCTAACCCTCCCCCGCAAGGGACCCGCAAGGGGGGAGGGAACGGCAGGCCCAGGATCAGGAAAGCGCAGCCTGCCGCACTGGCGCGCCATGGGTTTTCGGGATCTTGTCGGCAAACACTTCGACGAAATCGGGCATTGCCGGGGCCTCACGGCTCGGTTCGCGCAAGGCTTCATCGAGGTAGGCCGCAGCGGTCGCCTCGCCGAGGACGCGTTTCATGATGCCGCGATAGCGCTTGGCAAGCCGCAGCCAGCGGAGCGCCGTGACTGCCGATTCGACCATGCGGCGCGGGTAGAACACGAGCGGAGTTTCGAGCGCCATCCCATGCCGACGCTGTGTGCGCGCCTTGCGCCGCACGAAGCCGAACTGCAGCGGATGCACGCCTTCGATCCGGGTGGCGCCGGAAAATATCGTCAGCGCATCGACGATCTTGCGCGGGTTGAGGCCGCTCGCAACGGCCCGCCGCAGCACCGTTTCGACGTGCGCATCAGTGTAGTAGCGCGTCCAGGCGTTGCGATAGACCTCCTCCCAGACCTCCTTCGGCATCAAGGGATGCGCGGTACAGGCGTGTTCGAGGTCGTATTTGTTCATGTCGGGGTCCATCACGACCCCGCGCAGGTGCAGGTTCTTGTGGTCCTCCGAGCCGGGGAGTGGCGTCAGGAAGAAGAATTCGAGGATGTCGATGGGCAGTTCGCGCTTGATGATCTCGATGTCGCGCGCGATCGTCTCCGGCGTGTCGGTCGGGAAGCCAAGGATATAGCCTGCCCAGGTCATCACTTTGGCCCGCCGCCAAGCCTGCAGCATGTCGCGGTATTCCCAGATCTTGTTCTGCCGCTTCTTGGTGCCCATCAGCGATTGCGGATTGATGTTTTCAAGCCCGATGAAGACGGCATTGCAGCCGGCGCGGGCGGCCTTCCCGATGAAACCCGGAATGCGGTGGCAGAGCGTGTCGACCTGGAGCAGGAGCCGGATCTTGAAGCCTTCCTTCTCGCGCAGCTCGATCAGCCGGTCGAGGATCGGCTCCCAGTTCTTGTTGCGGGCGAAATTGTCGTCGGTCACGAAAAAGCGGGTGACGTCCTGCGCGGCATTGGCGCGCACGATCGCCTCGACGTCGTCGGGCGTGCGGTAGCGCGACTTGCGGCCCTGGACGTTGATGATGGTGCAGAAACTGCACTGAAACGGGCAGCCGCGCCCGGCATCGAAGCTCGCGTAGTGGCCCGCAACGCGCGTGACAACCCGCCGCGGCAGGATCGGCAGGGCGGCAGCGTCCATGTCCGGCAGGTCGCTCAGAAAATTGTAGACCGGCTTCAGTTCCCCCGCATCGATGTCGCGCAGGAGCTGCGCCATGCGCCCTTCGGCCTCGCCGGCAAATAGCGAGATGCCGAGATCGCGCGCGGCGCGCAGGTCGGCCGGCAGCTCGGGCAGCATCGACAGGCATCCGCTGACGTGAAATCCGCCCACGACGACGGGGATTCCGGCGGCACGGAATCGGCGGCCGAGATCGAGCGCCCGGGGAAACTGATTCGACTGCACGCCGACGAGCGCCACAAAGCCGCCACCCGCCTCCAAGATCCGGCGCGCGATGCCCGCGACGTCGATGATCGTGTTGCACTCGTCGTAGGCATCGATCTCGATGTCGACGTCGGTGCCAAGCACCTTGTCCTGCGCGCATTCGAGGAGCAGCCCGTGCACGCTCGCCAGGCTGTTGGAGGGGATCGTCGAGCGCCACCATTGGATGACATAGCCGTCGCGGTCGTAGTGCGATGGCTTGACGAGGACGACCCGGAAGGTGCGCCCGCGCGCTGCGGGCGCGCTCGTGCCTGACGTCCTCATCGATACGGTTCGAATGATTGGCCTCCGTTCGCCGAACTGCGGCGGCATTGAACATCCATTCAGGCGCCGGCGCAACCGCCGATCGCCCACGTGGGAAAGGGGCGGATGGAACCGGCCAAAATCTCGCCTAGTTATCCAAAGCGGAGCCGCGCAGACCGTGCAGCGGCTTCCCGAGTCGCGCATGAGCGAACGATTCATCCGCTTTGCGATCGTGGCGCTGCTCCTCCTGTTGGCGGCGCTCGTCGCCCAGCCCTACATCGCCGACATTCTCTTTGCCACGAGCTCGCCGCGCACCGTCACGCCGCGCGGCAGCCTCACCGAGGCCGAGCAGTCAACCGTCGCCCTCTTCGAGCGGGTGGCGCCGTCCGTCGTGCAGGTGATCGGCCAGGAGCAGAACGGCGTGAAGTCGGGCTCGGGCTTCGTCTGGGATGCGGCCGGCCACATCGTGACCAACAACCATGTCGTCGACGGGGTGACCGCTATCGCGGTCCAGTTTGCCTCGGGCGAGAGCGTCGCGGCCGACATCGTCGGGCGAGCCCCGAACTACGACCTCGCCGTTCTGCGCGTTTCGGGCGGCGCCCGCCTGCCGAACCCGCTGGCGATCGGCTCGTCGGGCGATCTCAAAGTCGGCCAGTCCGCCTTTGCCATCGGCAATCCGTTCGGCCTCGACCAATCGCTCACCTCCGGCATCGTGAGCGCGCTGAAACGCCGGCTGCCGGAAAGCGGCGGGCGCGAAATTTCCGACGTCATCCAGACGGACGCCGCCATCAATCCCGGCAATTCCGGCGGGCCGCTCCTTGATTCGGCCGGCCGCGTCATCGGCGTCAACACCGCGATCTTCTCGCCTTCGGGCGCCAACGCCGGCATCGGCTTTGCCATCCCCGTCGACGTCGTCAACCGCGTGGTGCCGCAGCTCATCCGCAACGGTCGCATGCCCACGCCCGGCATCGGCATCATGGCCGCCGACGAGGCGACGGCCGCCCGCCTGCATGTATCCGGCGTCATCATCGCGCAGACCGTGCCGGGCTCGCCGGCGGAGCGCGCCGGCCTGAAGGGCATCGACACCGAGAGCGCGACGCTCGGCGATGTGATCACCAAGGTCGACGGCAAGCCCGTCCGCCGCCTTGCCGATCTGACCGACGAATTGGTCACGGTCGGCATCGGCAACACGGTGCACGTGACAATCGAGCGCGGCGGGCGCAGCCGCACCGTCGATGTCAAGGTCACCGATCTCGGCGAGAGCTGAGTAAGCCGCCAAGGGTGCGGATCCCTTCTCCCACTGTGGGAGAAGGGCGCTATTCCTCGCCGTTGGGCGGCGGAATGACGGGCATCGGCGCCTCGATGCTTGGCGGCCCGGCGACCATCGGCTCATCGTCGAACGGTTCCGGGTTGATGATGTCTCTGGACGCATCAAACCGCGGTCCGAATGAATAAAGCTTCAGCGCCTCGCGGTACGCCTCGCAGGCCTTGCCGCAGCGCGGCACGATTTCGAAGCGCCTGGAGCCCTGGTCCGATGCAAGACCCGGTTGTGGCGCCGCGATCGCCCAGCCGGGCGTCGCCGCGAGCAAGAAAATGATCGTGCGCAGCATGTCTTCACCCCCGATCCGCCTCGATCAGCCCGACCGCGCAAAGGCAGCCTGAAAGGCAAGTGGCGCGACATTGTGGCCGGACGGGGGAGATTTGCGGCGCCAGCGGCTTCACAAAATGAACCGGCTGAGATCAGCATTCTTGGCCAGATCGCCGACGTTCTTTTCGACAAAGCCGGCATCGACCGTCACCTTCTCGCCGGAACGGTCCGGCGCGGTGAAGCTCACATCATCGAGCACCCGCTCCATGACCGTCTGCAGGCGGCGTGCGCCAATGTTCTCGACATT
>JAFAME010000136.1 GCA_019233695.1 Methylobacteriaceae bacterium | reverse complement strand
ACTCAACGCCTATATGCGGGGCGCGACCGGCAAGGCCTCTTGATTCCCATCAGATCGCCGCCTCGGTGAAGATGGGATCGATCTTTTTTCCCCAACGCTCGTGATAGACCTCGAGCCATGCTTCGGCCGATGTGCGCTTGCGTTCGACGAAGGATTCGAGCGGTGCGAGATAGCGCGTCTCGTCGAAGCTGTGGTGGTCGCGGCACGCGCGTTGCTTCAACCCCGCGCGCGAGAGGTCGAGCGCCTGGCGAGCAAGGTCATTAACCGTACCCTTGCGGAAAGGGGCGGAGAGCGCCAATTTCGGCACCGCGTCGCGGAGCGCCTGGCGCTCCTCGGCGCTCCAGTCCTTCACCATCTCATAGGCAGCATCGAGGCTCGCCTGATCATAGAGCAGCCCCACCCAGAACGCCGGCAAGGCCAAGATTTGCGCGGGCGAGCCACAATCGGCGCCACGCATCTCGAGGTAGCGCTTCACACGCACCTCGGGGAACAAGGTGCCGAGGTGGTTCACCCAATCCGACATCGTCGCGCGCTCGCCCGGGAGTGCGGCAAGCTTGCCTGCGAGCAGGTCGCGGAAGGACGCGCCCGCCACGTCGTGATAGGTGTCGCCGCGTTTCACGAAATATAGCGGCACGTCGAGCGCGTATTCGACGTAGCGTTCAAATCCCATGCCCTCCTCGAACGTGAAAGGGATCATCCCGGCTCGCTGATTGTCCGTGTCGCGCCAGATCTCGGAGCGCATCGACAGATAGCCGTTCGGCCTGCCCTCGGTGAACGGCGAGTTGGCAAAGAGGGCGGTTGCGATCGGCTGCAGCGCCAGCGACACGCGCAGCTTCTTCACCATGTCGGCTTCGGAAGAGAAATCGAGGTTCACCTGCACCGTGCAGGTGCGAAACATCATGTCGAGGCCGCGCGTGCCGACCTTCGGCATGTAGTTTGCCATGATACGGTAGCGGCCCTTGGGCATCACCGGCGTCTCTTCGAGCTTCCACTTGGGGCTCATGCCGAGGCCAAGGAAGGAGACGCCGAGCGGCTCGGCGATCTCCTTGACCTGCGCCAGATGGGCATGGATTTCCGAGCAGGTCCGGTGGATCGTCTCGAGGGGCGCCCCGGAAAGCTCGAACTGGCCGCCGGGCTCGAGCGAGATGGCGCCGCCGCCCGTGACGTCGAAGAGGCCAGTGATCGTGTCGCCTTCTAGGATCGGCTCCCAGCCGAGGAGGCCCTGCATGCCTTCCAGGAGCGCGCGGATGCCACGCCGGCCGTCGTAAGGCACGGGGGACAGATCGCGGGTATAGAACGGGATCTTCTCGTGCTCGGTGCCGATGCGGAAGGCCGAAGGCGGCTTGTTGCCCTTTTCGAGCCAGCCGACGAGCTCGTCGCGCGACGTGATCGGGTTGTTGTCGGTGACGTCGCGGGCCATGGCGTCCTGGCAGTGGCTGCACCCGCCGTCGGCCGGCATGGGTTGGGCTTAGATAGGCCGCAGCCCGTGACGAAGCAATGAGGGCAGGGCGAGGCTGAAGGTTCCACCGCTCGCTTAGCCCAGCGCACGCATCGCTCGCGTTATCGCTCTCGCCAAATTGGCATTTTCCGATCGGCGGAGCGGG
Organism: Methylobacteriaceae bacterium; assembly: GCA_019233695.1. Taxonomy (GTDB): domain Bacteria; phylum Pseudomonadota; class Alphaproteobacteria; order Rhizobiales; family Beijerinckiaceae; genus JAFAME01. Next base: position 17,338 of record JAFAME010000136.1, on the reverse strand, counting down.
CCGCCCGACGCCGGCCAGGGGCTCGGCAGGACGGCTGCGTTGGCGAGGCCGCGGCGAGCCCTCCCGACCATCATATTTTTCGCTTGCAGAATTGCCCCGCAACGACCATCTATCGCGTATCGAGTTTCGGCCGAACGACTCGGCTTGCCGCCCAGCGCGCCTGACTGACGACCTTCCCCAAAATCTCGTAGAACCGGCCGCGAAAGTCGCGGCCACACATGCACACGCACCTACAGGAACTTCGCATGAACACGGGAACCGTGAAGTGGTTCAATGGCCAGAAAGGCTTTGGCTTCATTCAGCCGGAAGACGGCGGCAAGGATGTTTTCGTCCATATCAGCGCGGTCGAACGCGCCGGCCTTGCCACCCTCCATGAAGGCCAGAAGGTCGCCTTCGACATCGTTGCCGACCGCCGGACCGGCAAATCGGCCGCCGACAATCTGCGCGCCGCCTGAGCGGCCGCCAAGATCGCCACGGGCTTTGACCACGGATGTACTGGCAAAGCGTTGCGGTTTGAACCCCGCGCCTGGTGCCCCAGCCGCGGGGTTTGTTTTGTCGGTCGCCTCGAAAATTTGCCGTGCCGCCGATCGCCGGCTGGAATCCACGCTGCGGCTCGCGGCTGATGCCCAAGAACCGCCTGAAAAGGCCGCGACGAAACAGGGCGCCCGTGCTATGCCGCGCGGCAACGCGAAAGACCCTCTGAGAGTGGAACGCGCGACAGACCGGAAGGAACCCGGGGCGCGCAGGGGAGCACGCCGGCATGACCGCTGAGTTCGACAACGACGCGCATGACGACATCATCTATCCCTCCGCGCTTCCGTTCGTGTTGCTCCATCTGAGCTGCATCGCGGCGATCTGGACCGGCGTCACCTGGCAAGCACTGGCGATGTGCGCGTCACTCTACTGGCTGCGCATCTTTGCGATCGGGGCAGGGTACCATCGCTACTTCGCGCACCGCTCCTATTCGACCGGCAGAGTGTTCCAGTTCATCCTCGCCTTTGCCGCGCAGACGAGCGCCCAAAAGAGCATGCTCTGGTGGGCGGCAAAGCACCGGCATCATCACCTGCATTCAGACACGGAACACGACGTCCATTCGCCCCGTCACAAAGGCTTCGTCTACAGCCATCTCGGGTGGATTTTCGCGCGGCACCACCAAACGACCGACCTCGTAAAGATCGCCGACTTCGCCCGCTACCCCGAGCTGATGTGGCTGCACAGGATGGAGATCCTGCCGGCGGTCCTGCTTGGCGGCTTATGCCTTCTTTTCGGCGGGTGGTCCGGCCTCATCGTCGGCTTCGCGTGGAGCACAGTGCTCGTCTACCACGCAACGTTCTGCATCAACTCGCTCGCCCATGTGCACGGCAGCACGCGCTATGTCACCGGCGACGATTCCCGCAACAACTGGCTGCTGGCGCTGTTCACGATGGGCGAGGGCTGGCACAACAACCACCACGCGTGCCAGAGCAGCGTCCGGCAAGGCTTCAAATGGTGGGAGATCGATCCAACCTACTACTTTCTGAAAGCGCTCTCCTGGACCGGGCTCGTCTGGGACCTGAAGTCCCCGCCCGAGCAGGTGCTGCGCAACGAGCAGCAGCTCGCCTCGCGGGTCATCAACCGGGCCGCCGAGCAGCTGGCCGCCTACTTCAACTCGGAGCGAATTGCCCTTGCCATCACCTCGGCGCTGCGTGGGCCGGAACTGTCGGCGCTGCAGGACATGCTGAGCCGCGCCCGGCATCACACGAGCGAGGTGCTGGCGGGCTTGCATCTGCCGCAGCTGCCGAGCCGCGACGAGTTCCTGCGCCAGGCCATGGCGATGTTTGCGCGCACGCGGTCGCTCGACGAAATCGTCGATCGCGCCTATGAGCTCCTTCTCGCCTCGATCGGCGCGCAGCTTGCGAGCCAAGCAACGTAGCCCGGCCGAGGGTCGCCTTCGCCTCCCATAGCGCCGCCCTTCGGGGCCGCGCCGCGACAATCGTCGCATTTGTTCCAGGTCGGGCCATCTCGTGCCGCGCGTTGCGGAAATGCCACCCGGCGGGATCGTGATCGCCGGCAGCAGCGGACGGCGGGTGATTTTGACCGCGCTCCGTGCTTAAACGTGCGCCCCACATGCCGAGGGAACGCGCCCGATGACCGCGATGACCACCGCCGGGAGGCCTCGCGCGGTCTTCACCCAGGGCTCGACGATGCGCCATGTCCTCGTCATGACGGGCACGGGCGCGATCGGCCTGATGGCGCTCTTCGTGGTGGATTTCCTCTCGCTCCTCTATGTGTCGCGTCTGGGCAATCCCAGTCTCACCGCAGCGGTCGGCTACAGCACGCAGCTTCTCTTCTTCCTGTTCGCGATCAGTCTTGGCATGGCGATCGCGATCACTGCGGTCGTGTCGCGCGCCATCGGCTCGGGAGATTTTGCCCGCGCGCGCGAGCTTGCCGCCTCGGGGCTGGTTCAAATGCTCGTCTTCTCGGGCGCGGCGATGGCGGCTGCCTATCCGTTCCGTCACGAGATCCTCGAGTTCGTCGGGGCGCGCGGCGAAGCCCTGGAAGTTGCGACCCGGTTCCTGGCCATCGTCCTGCCTGCCAACGTCCTCTTGGGAGCCGGCATGGCACTTTCCGGCATCCTGCGGGCGGTCGGCGATGCCAGGCGCTCGATGTACGTGACGCTCTCGGGCGGCATCGTGACGGCCTTTACCGATCCGCTGTTCATCTTCGGGTTCGGCTTCGGGGTCTATGGCGCGGCCATCGCCATCGTTATCTCTCGGGTGGTATTCGTCGTGGTCGGCCTGCATGGCGCAGTCTACACCCATCATCTCGTGGGCCGGCCGCGGCCGAAGGCCGTGGTTGGCGACCTGATGCCCGTCATGGGGATCGCGCTGCCGGCGATCGTGACGAACCTCGCAACGCCCGTCGCCAATGCCTATGCCATCCGCATCTTCGCGGCATTCGGGCAGGACACGGTTGCGGCAATCGCCATCATCGACCGCATCGTGCCCCTCTCCTTCGGGGCGATCTTTGCCCTGTCGGCGGCCGTCGGCCCCATCCTCGGCCAGAATCTCGGCGCCCGGCTCGCACTGCGCGTGCGCCAGATCCTGACGGACAGTTTCACCCTCACCGCCATCTACGTGGTGACGGTGTGGATGGTCCTGATCCTGTTGTCGGGGGCGATCGTCTGGATCTTCGACGCCAAAGGCGATACGGCGCGGCTCGTCATCTTTTTCTGCCGGTTCGGGGCGGCCGCCTGGATCTTTCTTGGTTGGCTGTTCGTCGCCAATGCCGCTTTCAACAATCTCGGCTTTCCGATCCTGTCGACGCTGTTCAATTGGGGGCGGGCGACGCTGGGCACTGTTCCCTTCGTCACGCTTGGGGCGCATCTTTATGGTGCGGAGGGCGCGCTGATGGGCATTGTCGCCGGCGCCGCAATTTTCGGGACCGCCGCCGTCGCGACGGCGTATCTTTCGGTCGGCCGGCTTGCAAGACGGCTGGCTGTGACCTAGCCGGCTTGAGCATGACTTCAGCCTTCGGGTCACCGGCCCCGATCAAAGGCTAATCCAGCAATCGTCAGAAGCTGGACGCCCACGGTTCGATTCCAACGCCTGATGTGGGTCACGCGCGGAATCATTAGCATGGGTGCAAAAAGGGAAATGCGGTCGTGTCACCGTAATTCGAGAGCAGCGAGCAAGATCGCAATTGTCCTCATGATCGATCCTCGATAGATAAAGATTGAATAGAGACTGTCCCCAGAAGTGAGTGCTACTTCAGCACAGTGACCATGGACGGCGATCCGTCGACCGAATTACCGATCACCGTATTATTGCCCAGCGATCTCAACGTTCCGCCATTGGAGAATTTAATTCCTGTGTAGTTGCCTGTCACAGTCGAGTTAGTCATAGTTATAAACGAAAGTGGCCCATCAGAGACTACGCCGACTGTAGGGGGAGAATCTCCGTTGTTTGCCGATGTGGTTCGGTCGAGCGTCATCAAGATCGTAGCACCCCCAGAAGACGTGGTCGAAACAATCCCATTGCTCGTGTTACCTGATATTGCACTGTCCCTTATACTAATATTTACAATGCTATTTGCCGATCCTTGAGTCCCATCGACCTTAATACCGACATAGTTGTTGCTTACTTCAACATGATTAAGCATAATCCTAACAGAGATGGATGAACCCGGCACAACGAAGATTCCGCCGCCGCTGCCGCCGGTGCTATTGTAATTGTTGGCAATGATTGTATCCGACACATAAAGCTCGGCGGGGACAGCCGGATCGAAAAAGATTCCCTGCCCATTCTGGCCTAGGGCCGCTTGAAAATTCTTGATCACGCATTTCTCAACGTGCAACGCTCCGCCGCGGGCGAATTCGACCCCTATGTTGCCGGTGTTGGCGTCCCCATAGATGGTTAGGCCCCGCAAATGGACGACGTCAGTGTCGCCCGCGAAGATGAGAACGCCGGAACCGAGGGGTGTCGAAATGCTAGCGTCAACGCCTTGCGCCACGATGCTGATCGATCGATCAATGATGACTTGTCCATACTCGCCAGAGTTGAGGACCCCTATTTCCCCACCAGGCGCTGTTTTCTTAAGGGCTCCCGCGAACGTCGCACATGGGGACGCAAGGCTACAAGAATTGCTGTCAAGCCCGATATTGGAAACCCAGGTCTTGAACGAAAATACTGGTTGCGCCAGCGCGTGATCCGGGAAGGCGAGGACCACTCCAAATAGCGAAAGCAGCATCGCAAACTTTTTCATCATGGATTCCTCTATTGCCGAATGAAGCGATTGAATGAGTCGCCCCAGCGCGCAGCATACTCGAAAGCCGATTGGGCCGGGTTAACCGAAGCAAAAAAGCTCAGGGTATACCTTTCACGACTAAACCTTGCCCCACGATCCTAGCGTTCAATGCAGCTCGATCGGTGTGAGCGCGGCGATCCCGTCGTTCGAATTGCCATTGATCTGGTTCGTCCTGTACGACTCCAGCACCCCGCCGTTGCTCACCCCCACACCATTGATGTTGCCGGTGATCGACGAGCCGCCGACCTGGATCGTGGTCTGCGGTCCGTCGGCGATCACACCGAAGCCGGCTGCGTTGTGTGACGAAGTGCTCATCATCACGATGGCGGGGCCGCTGGCGTTTCCTGTCCCGATTATGCCATTGGCGCCGTTGCTCGAATTCACACTATGGCGCCCGGAACGGGCTAGGCGCGATATCGCGGGACGAGCCGCATGACGCGTGCATGCTCGGCTACACCAACGGCCAAGTCACGCGCACGGGTATTTTTGGGGATTACGGTGACACCAGCGTCTTTGCCTTTTTAGATTACGAATTACGGCGACACGACCGTATTCCTTTGGAAGCGCCGCGCTACGGTTCCGGCGTGACCCGCATCACGGTATCGTTATTATCGTCCCTGCCTAACCGGCGCGGCAGCGGCCGCAACGAACAGGAAGCCCGATCGTTTCATGCCCATCCTCGCGCACTCGCGGTGCGTTTCACACGGAGGCGGCAAGCATGTTCAACATCAACGACATCATCCAGGCCGCCCATGGCGGGGCCGCAATCGACAATATTGCTGCGCAATTCGGCCTCAGTCCCGACCAGGCCCGCAGCGCCGTCGATGCGCTGGTTCCGGCCCTGTCCAAAGGCTTGCAGAACCAGGCAAGCGACCCCGCAGCACTCGGCAATATCGTCAATGCGGTCGCCGGCGAGGGACCGCACAAGGATGCTTTCGCCACGCCCGAGGCCGCGTTCTCGGAGCCCGCCGTTCAGCAGGGAGCCAGTGTCGCCGGGCAGGTCTTCGGCAGCGGCCAGACGCTCAACGACATCATTGCGCACGCAGCGCAGGTCTCCGGCGTGTCGCCGCAAATCCTGCAGCAGCTGCTGCCGAGCCTCACGGCCATCGTCATGGGCGGCCTGTTCCACTCGATGCAGAATCAGGGTCTTGGCGGCATTCTCGGGCAGCTCGCCAACGCCGCTTCGAGCGGCGGGCTCGGGAATATCTTCGGTCAATCAGGCACAGGTCAGCCGCAGGGCGGGCTCGGAGGGCTCGTCGGCGGACTGATCGGCGGCCTCTTCGGCGGCAACAGGCCGGCGGCGGTCGGCGACGTGCCCGGAGGCACGCCGAGCCCGCAGATGCAGGCAGGGCTGGAGTCGCTCACCAAGATGTTCGAGCCGGGTGTGCAGGTTCCCGACGCCCGCAACAGGGCACTCGATGACATCCTCGGCCAACCAACGAGCCCCGGGCCCGGCTGACGGGCTCTCTGGGGGATTTTCGAAAAAAATGCGGCCCCGGGAGGTCCTCCGCAGGGCCGCAGGCAGGCCGACGCAAGGGGAATGCGCCGGCAAACTCATCCAGGCTTCAGGCAGCGTGCCGCTTGTCCGGCGCCCCGTTCGCGATCCGGGCGTCCGAACGATTGACGGAGCTGCTGGCGCGCATCAGCCGCGCCTCCCGAAGCGCCTCCCGGGCCTGGGCGCGGTCGCACTCGCGAGCCTCGAGCGCGCGTTCGGCCAGTCGCCAGGATGCGTCCTGGAAGAACGGCTCCGCGAGTGCCGAGGCAACGTCCTGGCGGGTTAGACCGATGTCGCGCAAGAGGTAGTCATCAAGGCCCGACAGCATGGCCACCGTGCGCCGGTTGCCGCGCATGACCGCCCACGTCTGGATGGCGACGGCAAGTCTCCGGAGCAGCGAGCCAAGGCGCTGCACCCGGCCCGCCCGCTGCTGGAGCCGAGCATCTGCATGGATGGTCATGATGGACTCCTCAAACGGCGGATTGCTTCGGTGACGCAGGCTCCGCGGGCATCCGTTGCCAGGCGCGGGCGCCTCTCACGACTCGCCGGATGGGATTCTATGTCCGACTATTGATTAGTACAGAGAATGTTTTTAATGTTATCCATCAGTGAAGATGATTGGTCTGCTCTGCACCAGGGGGCAGCAGACGTGTGCGCTGGGAGGAGGTTGTCGATGCCCGCCCTTCTCGATGTCGATCAGCTGAAGGCCTTTATCGCCATCGTCGACACGGGGTCGTTCACGCGTGCGGCGGAGGCCGTGCACAAGACCCAGTCCGCGGTATCGATGCAGATGAAGCGGCTCGAGGAGCGCGTCGGGAAAGCCATCTTCGAGCGCGAAGGTCGCGCCTCGAAACTGACCGAGCATGGCGAAAGGCTGCTCGACTATGCGCGGCGGATCGTGCGCCTCAACGTCGAGGCTCTCTCGTCCTTTGCCGAAGCCGAACTTGCCGGCTGCGTGCGTCTCGGATTGCCGGACGACTACGCCGACTGCTACCTGCCCGAGATCCTGGCGCGGTTCTCCGCCTCCAATCCGCGCGTCGAGGTGACGGTAACCTGCGAGCCCACCCCCATGCTGGTCGAGCGCATCGCCGAGGGCGAGCTCGATCTTGCCATCATCACCCATGTCGAGGGCCGCTTCCCGGCAACGCTCATCCGCCGGGAGCGGCTTTTGTGGGTCGGCTCGATGCGGCATGCGGCCCACGAAACCGACCCCTTGCCGCTGGCGCTTGGCCGACCGACGTGCCATTGGCGGCAGGCCGCGACGGTGGGGCTCGAGGCGATTGGCCGGCCGTTTCGCGTCCTCTACGCAAGCTGGAATTCGACGGCTGTCGGCGCGGCGGTACTCGCCGGGCTCGCAGTCTCGGTGCTGCCGGAAAGTGCGATCCGCCCCGGCATGCGCATTCTCGGGCCGCCAGACGGGTTTCCGGCGCTGCCTTCATGCAAGATCGGACTGTTGCGCAATCCCATGGCGATGTCGACGATCAGCGATGCCCTTGTCGGCCATATCGTGTCGAGCCTCGACAACCTGTCGGGCGCCGGCGGCGAGTCGGAGGAGGCACAGGGCGCTGGCTGAGGCGCGAGGCACCTCGCATCCGGACGGGAACTCCGCCCTTATGAGCCCTTCATGCTGTTGTTGATGTAGTTGTACATATTGCCGGTGCGATTGGCGTAGTTCGCCACCCCGATCACGATGGCAATGAAGATAAGGGAGACGATCAGGCCGTACTCGACGGCTGTGGCGCCGCGCTCATCTTTCAGGAATCTCTGCCGCCGTGCCATCGCAGCCTCCAGTCCCGCCAGCTTTTGCACGGCGCCCCTGAGGGAATTGTTAATTCGAGAAGCTATCAAAAGCAAATTCGCAATCTCATGAACAATTGGTTGTCTTTCGTTAAGAACGTGCTGCATTGTTTCGATACTTCTGCGCTTTGCGAGGAAGTTCGGCGCTTGGGCCTCGGTCGCCGGGCTCCCTTGTCGGAGCGCGGCGGCGCGGAAGAAACGAGGTGCCCGCAATGCCTCTCCATCCTTCCTGGCAAGACATTGCCGTGCGACTGCTCCTCACCCTTGCCGCAGGGGCGGTGATCGGCTTTGACCGCGAGCGCGGGCATGCGGCCGGCCTGCGCACAACGATGCTCATGTGCCTTGCCGCCTCGGTCGCGATGATCGAGGCCAACCTGCTTCTCGGCACGACGGGAAAAGCCCCGGACTCCTTCACCGCCATGGACGTGCTGCGCCTGCCGCTGGGCATCCTCTCGGGCGTGGGCTTCATCGGTGCGGGCGCCATTCTGCGCCGGGGCGCGATGGTGACGGGCGTGACCACGGCGGCAACGCTGTGGACGGTGACCGTCATTGGTCTATGCCTCGGCAGCGGCGAGATCGGGCTAGGCATCGCCGCGACCGTGCTGAGCGGCGTCGTTCTTTGGATGCTGAAGCAACTGGAGCTTTTCATTGCGCACAATCGTCGTGCGACCCTCACCGTGAAGTCGAACGGCGAGGCGCTCCTGGAACCCATCGTTCAGGCAGCGCTTGCCCCCGCCGGATACCGCGCCACCACCATGGGAATGACCTACGCCAGCGAGCCGCGCTCGACCACCATGCGATTTGAAGTCCACTGGAAAGATACGCAGGAGAGTGCTCCGCCGACCGCCATTCTGAGGCAGCTGGAGGAGCGTTCAGACATCACCCTGGTGGCTTGGGCGGACTGAGCCGCCGGGCGAGTATCCCTGCCTCGGGGCGCGATCATTCGCCTCAGGGCTTGGCGATTGAACAAGGCGCCGCGGTCTCTCGTTTGACACTATTGTGCCCACCTCTGGCGGGTGTGAATCGATGCCAGCCGACCGCCGGCGGAGAGCTTTGATCGGACGTCATATGTCGAGGAAACCGCCGCTTCGCGTCCTGCTTTGTGCGCCGCGCGGCTTTTGCGCGGGCGTCGTCCGGGCAATCGAGGTCGTCGAGAAGGCGCTCGCCGCCTATGGTCCGCCGGTCTACGTGCGCCACGAGATCGTTCACAACAAATACGTCATCCGTGGTCTTGAAGAGAAAGGCGCAATCTTTGTCGATGCTCTGGAAGAGATCCCCGCGACTTCGGCGCCGGTGATCTTCTCCGCGCACGGGGTCCCGAAATTGGTGCTGGAGGGGGCGGCGGTCCGCAAGTTTCTGACTGTCGATGCCACATGCCCGCTCGTCACGAAAGTCCACCGTGAGGCGCATCTGCATTGGAAGCGCGGCCGCGAGATCGTGCTCGTCGGCCACGCCGGCCATCCCGAAGTCGTCGGCACGATGGGGCAATTGCCGCCCGGCGCGGTTACGCTCGTGCAATCGGTCGATGACATCTCCCGCCTGGCGCCGACCGACCCAAAAAACCTCGCCTATGTCACGCAGACGACGCTGTCGATCGACGACACGCGCGAGATCGTGGCCGCGCTGACGGCGCGGTTTCCGGCCATCGTCGGACCGCACAAGGAGGATATCTGCTATGCGACCACCAATCGGCAGGCGGCGGTAAAGCGCGTGGCGCCGCTGGTCGACGCCATGATCGTCGTGGGATCGACCAATTCCTCGAACACTCAGCGGCTCAAGGAGGTCGCCGAGCGCGCCGGCTGCCGCCTCGTTCGCCTGATGCTGCGGGCGCGCGAAATCGACTGGCAATTGTTCGAAGGGCTCGCCTCGCTCGGCATTACTGCGGGCGCCTCGGCCCCGGAGGTTCTGGTCGAGGAGATCATCGAAGCGTTCGACGGGCGCTATGCCGTTTCGGTCGAAACGGTGTCGGCTGCCGAGGAGAACGTGTTCTTTCCGCTCCCGAAGGAGCTTCGCGCCTCGCCGGAGGCGGCGGCCGCCGCCACATAGGCAAGGCAGGCGGCGGCGCAACCGGTTTCAGGATGCCCGCTCCGGCGGGGGCAGCGTGCTGCCGCGAAAGACGATGTCGACCGGCCAGACCTCATGCAGGCTCGCCGGATCGGCGCCGGCGGCAAGTGCCGCGGCGATCTCGGCGATGCGCGCACCCGCCGCCCTGATCGAGGAAAACGTCGTCGTCAAGGCCGGCGTGAGCGTCTCGGGACGGACGGCAGCAAGTCCGTCGTCATGGGCGACGATCGAGACATCCCGTCCGATGGCGAGGCCGAGGTCGCGGATCGCCCGCATTGCGCCGAGCGCAGCAAAAATACTCGAACACAGCAGCGCCGACGGCGGCGCTTCGAATTCGAGCAGGAGCCGCGCGAACCGGTAGCCGCTTTCTTCGGTCATCTGACCGGCCCGCCCGAGCTCGGCCGAGACGGCGAAGCCGCGCGCGGCCAGAGCCTCGCGCCAGCCGCGCTCGCGATGCAGTGCGAAGGTGAAGGCAGTATCGCCGTTGATCAGTCCGATGCGGCGGTGGCCGAGGTCGGCCAGCATCTCGGTGGCACGGCGGAACGCGCCTTCGTTGTCGATGTCGAGATGGGCGTAGGGCAGCTTGCTCTCGGTGCGGCCGTGCACCACGACGGGCAGCGCCAGTCGATGCAGCAGCGACACGCGCGGGTCTTCCTCCCGCGGCATGCTCAAGATGACCGCGTCGACCGAGTGCGCCCGGGCAAGGCGACGATAGGTGTCGGCTTCGTCGCCAAGCGCCGAGCTGACGAGCACGTCCGTGTCGCTCTCGGCACTGCGGGCCGCAACGCCGGCGAGGAAATCAGTGAAGATCGGGTCGAGCAGGAGGTTGCGGTCGGAAGAAAAAACGACGCCGATTGCACCGGCGCGGCCGGTCGCAAGCTTGCGCGCACTGGCGTTGGGTCGATAGTGGAACTGCTCGGCCGCCGCAAGCACGCGCCGGCGTGTCCGCTCGCCGACTTCGGGAAAGCCGTTGAGCGCGCGGCTCACCGTCGTCTGCGACAGGCCAAGGTGCAGGGCGAGCTGCTTCAGGTTCACATGAATCCCCCGATGCCGGGACTGCGCCTCGATCTCCCTCCCGGCGTCAGGGTGAATTTGTCAAAGCGCTTTGAATCTTGCAAGGCAAATCGCATCGCTCACCGCCGCCTGGCCGGTCAGGTCAACGACGCGCAAAGCAACATGAAAATCAGTGCGTTAGGTGATGATCCACCGATTGCGCAGGCGAGCGTTTCCAAAACGGGCAAATCGCGCTTGACAAATTGTCGGGCGCTGCCTCATATGCATCCAAAGCGCTTTGAGACACGAATTGCCTGTGCAAGCCCGGGATCCGGGATCGAATAGAGGAAACGCAACCGTCCGCGCCCTTGCCGCCGTCGCGCGCGGGCTTTCGGACCTTCAACTGGGGGAGTTAGATGTTTCGTCGCTTGCTGCTTGCGGCTGTGGCCTCGATTGCCGCCACCGGTTTTGCCCATGCCGCGGAAATCGCCATCTCCTGCGGCGCCGTCGGAACCGAGCTCGAGCTCTGCAAGAGCGGCGCCGAGGCCTGGGCGAAGAAGACCGGCAACACCGTCAAGGTCGTCTCGACCCCGAACGAGACCAACGAGCGCCTCGCCCTTTATCAGCAGCTGCTGTCGGCCGGCGCTTCCGATATCGACGTGTTTCAGATCGACGTGATCTGGCCGGGCATTTTGGGATCCCATTTCATCGATCTTGCGCCCTATTCGAAGGGCGCCGAGAAGGATCATTTCCCGGCGATCGTCGCCAACAACACGGTCGACGGCAAGCTTGTCGCCATGCCCTGGTTCACCGACGCCGGCGTCCTCTACTACCGTAAGGACCTCCTGGAGAAGTACGGTGCCCAACCGCCGACGACCTGGCAGGAGCTCACCGATACCGCCGCCAAGATCCAGGAGGGCGAGCGCAAGGCCGGCAACGACAAGTTCTGGGGCTTCGTGTTCCAGGGCAAGGCCTACGAGGGCCTCACCTGCGACGCGCTCGAATGGATCGATTCCTTCGGCGGCGGCACGATCATCGACGAGAAGGGCGCCATCACCGTCAACAACCCGAAGGCTGCGGCAGCACTCACGCTTGCCGCGAGCTGGATCGGCAAGATCGTTCCCGATGGCGTCCTCAACTATGGCGAGGAGGAAGCCCGCGGCGTCTTCCAGTCGGGCAACGCCGCCTTCATGCGCAACTGGCCCTACGCGTGGGCGCTCGGCAACGGCGCCGACAGCCCGATCAAGGGCAAGATCGGCGTCGCCGCGCTGCCGAAGGGCGCCACGGACGGCAAGAACACCGGCACGCTTGGCGGCTGGCAGCTCGCCGTCTCGAAATATTCGAAAAGCCCGGAGATTGCCGCCGATCTCGTCATGTATCTCGCCTCGCTCGACGTGCAGAAGTCCCGGGCAATCAAGGGCAGCTTCGAGCCGACCATCGTCGCGCTCTATCAGGACAAGGAAGTGCTGACCGACGTGCCGTTCTTCGGCAGCCTGCAGAGCACGTTCCTCAATGCTGTCGCCCGTCCGTCGAAGATCACCGGCGCGAACTACAATAAGGTATCGAACGCGTTCTGGAACGCCGTTCACAACGTCTTGTCAGGCAAGGCGAAGGCGGAAGATTCGCTTGCCCAGCTCGAGAGCGAGCTGAAGCGGATCAAGCGCTCCCACTGGTAGGTTTCCTCCCGAACTGAGCCGCGAACGATTGGTTTCGTTCGCGGCCGCTCTTTCGCCGATCTTTTGGGGGGATCAGATGGTGCACCAATCCGAGCTCACGCGGGCGAGGCTGCGCTCGGCATGGATTTTTCTTGCACCCATGCTGATCGTGCTCGCGCTGGTGGCCGCGTGGCCGCTGCTGCGCACGATCTATCTGGGCTTCACCGACGCCAATCTTTCCGATCCTTCGAAAGCCCAGTTCATCGGCTTCGACAATTTTCTCGCCAAATATGAAGGGGAATGGTCTGGCCTCCTCGTCGATCCGCAATGGTGGAATGCGGTCTGGAATACCGTCTGGTTCACGGTGCGCTCCGTCACCATCGAGACGGTGCTCGGCACGATCGTGGCGCTTGTCCTTAACGCCAATTTTCCGGGCCGCTCGATCGTGCGGGCGGCGGTCCTCGTTCCCTGGGCCATTCCGACGATCGTTTCGGCCAAGATGTGGGGCTGGATGCTGCACGATCAGTTCGGGGTCCTGAACACGATATTGCAGAACCTCCATATCATCTCCGCGCCGGTTGCCTGGACCGCCAACGCCGATACGGCCATGTGGGCCGTCGTCATCGTCGACGTCTGGAAAACGACGCCGTTCATGGCGCTCCTCATTCTGGCTGCCCTGCAGATGCTGCCTTCGGACTGCTACGAAGCGGCCAAGGTCGATGGCATCAACCCGATAAAAGTGTTCTTCAAGGTGACGCTGCCCCTGATCCGCCCGGCGCTGCTCGTGGCAGTGATCTTCCGCGCGCTCGATTCGCTGCGCATCTTCGATCTCATCTATGTGCTCACCTCCAACAGCCGTGACACCATCTCGATGTCGGGTTATGCGCGGCAACAGCTCGTCGATTTTCAGGAGGTCGGCATCGGCTCGGCCGCCGCGACGCTTCTGTTCATTGTCATTGCCATCATCACCGTTCTGGCCCTGACCGTCGGCAAGGTGCGGCTCGCGGAGGACACCGCGCGATGAACCCGCTGAAGCTCCTCAAGGCGATCGGATTTTGGCTGCTTGTCGTCGTTATCGTCGTCTATGCCGTCTTTCCGTTCTACTACGCGATCCTGTCGTCGATGCGCTCGGGTTCGGCGTTGTTCCAGGTGGTGCTGCTGCCCGAGCACTTCGATTTCTCGAATTACATCGCCGTGTTCGCCGAGCAGCCGTTTGCCCGCAACATCCTGAATTCGGTCATCGTCGCGGTGTCGGTGGTTGCGGTCTCCCTGTTCCTCGGGGTGACCGCCGCCTATGCCCTGGGGCGAGTGAGCTTCCGCGGCCGCGGGGCGCTCCTGCTGATGATCCTGGCCGTATCGATGTTCCCGCAGGTCGCCGTCCTCTCCGGCATGTTCGAGCTGATCCGGCGGCTCGGCCTCTACAACTCGCTGCCGGGGCTCATTCTCGCCAATCTGATCCTGACGCTGCCCTTCACGGTGTGGGTGCTGACGACCTTCATGCGCGAACTGCCCAAGGAATTGGAGGAGGCGGCTTTCGTCGACGGCGCCAGTCCGTGGATCGTCGTGCGGCGCGTGTTCCTGCCGCTGATGTGGCCCGCGCTTGTCACGACGGGTCTCCTCGCGTTCATCGCGGCATGGAACGAGTTCCTGTTCGCGCTCACCTTCACGCTCTCGAACGAACAGCGCACGGTCCCGGTCGCCATCGCGCTCATCACCGGTGCAAGCCAGCATGAACTGCCCTGGGGCAATATCATGGCGGCCTCCGTTATCGTGACGCTGCCGCTCGTCGTGCTCGTCCTCATCTTCCAACGCAAGATCGTCGCCGGCCTCACCGCCGGAGCCGTCAAGGGGTGAACCCGCCATGGCCGAGGTCATTCTCAAGGATATCCGCAAGGCGTTCGGCCGGATCGAAACCATCCACGGCGTCAATCTCTCGATCCTAAACAAGGAGTTCGTGGTCTTCGTAGGGCCGTCGGGTTGCGGCAAGTCGACCCTCTTGCGCCTGATCGCGGGGCTCGAAGACATCTCCGCCGGAGACCTTCTGATCGACGGCACGCGCGTCAACGAGAAGACACCGAAGGACCGCGGCATCGCCATGGTCTTCCAGTCCTATGCGCTCTACCCTCATATGACGGTGTACGAGAATATGGCCTTCGGTCTGGAACTCGCCAAAACCAGCAAGGAGACGGTGGATTCGAAGGTCCGGGGCGCGGCCAAGATCCTCGAGCTGACGCCGCTCCTCGACCGCCTGCCCAAGCAGCTTTCGGGCGGCCAGCGCCAGCGCGTGGCGATCGGGCGCGCCATCGTGCGCGAGCCGAAGGTGTTCCTGTTTGACGAGCCGCTCTCCAATCTCGATGCGGCGCTGCGCGTCCAGATGCGTATCGAGATCGCCAAACTGCATTCCGACATGGGTGCGACGATGGTCTATGTGACCCACGATCAGGTCGAGGCGATGACGCTTGCCGACAAGATCGTCGTCTTGAATTCAGGCAACGTCGAGCAGGTGGGCGCGCCGCTCGAACTCTATCACCATCCGAAGAACCTGTTCGTCGCGGGCTTCATCGGCTCTCCGCAGATGAATTTCATCGACGCGGAGGTGCTTGCCGCCGACGCGGGCGGCGTCAAGGTCGCCTTGCCCGGCGGCGGATCGATCGTCGCCAAGGTCGCGGGCGGTGCGCTGCACGCCAAAGACAAGGTCAAGCTCGGCGTCCGGCCGGAGCATTTGGGGCCGGGCAGCGGCGAGGCCACCATCCCCGGCAACATCGAGTTCGTCGAGGAGCTGGGCGAGAGCCATCTTCTCTACGTGCGCACTCCTGACAAAAAGATGTTGACCGTGCGCGCGAGCGGCGATGCGCCCGTCGAGACGAGCCAGTCGATCTCGGTTGCCATCCCCCCCGAGGCCTGCCATGTCTTTGCGGCCGATGGGTCGGCATGTCGCAGGCTCGCGGCATAAACTCGCCATCCCCTTCGGGTCTAGCTCGGGTTTCGTCCACCCCGACCGGTTCAGCTGACGCACTGCCTCAGGCTGAACGGCGAGCTCTTCTTCGATCTGCCGAAGGTCGCTGCCGATGCCTATCCGCACGCTTGTCTGGAACGAAAACCGACACGAGCAGACCAACGCTCTGGTCCGCCGGCTCTATCCCCGCGGCATTCACGGGGAGATCGCTGCCGTCCTCTCGGGCCCCGAAGTCACGGTGTCTACCGCCACCCTCGACGAACCCGAGCACGGGCTTGCGTCCGAGCGGCTGGAAAAGACCGACGTTCTCGTCTGGTGGGGACACGCCGCGCACGGCGAGGTCGAGGATGCCATCGTCGAGCGCGTGCAGCAGCGGGTGTGGGAGGGCATGGGCCTCGTCGCCCTGCACTCCAGCCATTTCTCGAAAATCTTTCGGCGCTTGATGGGTACGCCCTGTGCGCTCTCCTGGCGGGAAGCCGGTGAGGTCGAGCGGGTTTGGGTCCTCAACCCCGGCCATCCGATCGCTTCCGGGCTCGGCGCCTATTTCGAGATCGCCAACGAAGAAATGTATGGTGAGCCCTTCAGCGTGCCCGAGCCCATGGAGACGGTGTTCATCTCATGGTTCGAAGGCGGCGAGGTGTTTCGCTCCGGAATGACCTATCAACGAGGTGCGGGCAGGATTTTCTACTTCCGGCCCGGTCATGAAGCCTATCCGACCTACCACGACCCGAATGTCCAGACAGTATTGCGCAATGCCGTGAAATGGGCGCATAATTCCGCTCCTGCTTGGCAACGGGTCAATGAGGCGCCAAACCGACCTCCCGACAAGGCGCCCGTGCCGATCAAGGTGAAGGGGCCGCGGCTTCATGCCGACGGAGAAGCAGGGTACCGCTGAAGGATCGAGGGGATATTGGGGCAATGAGAGGGGTTCGCATCCTCGTTCTCGGAACGGGCAAGATGGCGGCGCAGCATGCGCGCGCCTTTCAGGCGGATGCGGCGGCGGAAGTCGTCGCCGGCGTCGACATCGACAAAGTTCGGGCGCGCGAATTTTGCGACAGGCACGGCATCGCGGAGGTGTTCGGCGATCTCGATGAAGCCATCGCCTGGGGCGAGTTCGACGCCGCGGCAAATGTGACGCCCGATCCGGTCCACTATCCAACGACGATGAAGCTGATCGCGGCCGGCAAGCACGTGCTTTGCGAGAAGCCGCTGGCGGAGGACTTTCCGAAGGCCGACGCCATGGCACGGGCGGCCGACGCGGCGGGTCTCGTCAACATGGTCAATTTCACCTACCGCAATGTCCCGGCGCTGCAGCGCGCGCGCAGCCTGATCGCCTCAGGCGAGATCGGCGAGGTGCGTCATGTCGAGGCGTCATATCGACAGAGCTGGCTTGTCGGCAAACATTGGGGCGACTGGCGAACGCTCGACACCTGGCTCTGGCGCCTGTCGCACAAGCACGGGTCGAAAGGAGTGCTGGGCGACGTCGGCTGCCACATCCTCGATTTCGCCACCTATGCCGTCGGCATGAAGCCGGTGTCCCTGCAGGCGCGCCTGCAGACCTTCCAGAAGGCGCCCGACAACCGCATCGGCGAC